>NZ_JBVIAH010000007.1:22016-72769 GCF_055574035.1 Streptomyces sp. NPDC030021 | reverse complement strand
ACGCTCGGCCCGCGCAGCTCACGCTCGGCCCGCGCAGCTCGTGCTCGGCTCACGGTCAGCGCGCGGCCAGTGCGAGGGCGTGGTCCAGGGCCTGGAGCAGCCGGCCCGTCGTCGCCCGGTCGCGCACCGCCAGCCGGAGCCAGGAGTGGTCCAGCCCCGGGAAGGTGTCCCCGCGGCGCACGGCGAAGCCGAGGGCGCGCAGCCGGGTGCGGACCTCGGCCCCGCCCGCCACCCGGATCAGGACGAACGGCCCCTCCGCCACCCCGACGACCGTCACCTCGTCGAACTCCGCGAGTCCGGCCAGCAGATGCGCCCGGTCCACCGCGATCCGCCGGGCCGCCTCCTCCGCCTCGGCCAGCGCCGCCGGAGCCACACAGGCCTCGGCCGCCACCAGGGCCGGGGTCGACACCGGCCACAGCGGCTGTGCGGCCGCCAGTTTCGCGATCACCCCGGACTCGGCCAGCACGTAGCCGATCCGCAGCCCCGCCAGCCCCCACGTCTTGGTCAGGCTCCGCAGCACCACCAGCCCCGGCAGGTCCATCCGTCCGGCCAGGGCCTCCCGCTCGCCCGGGACCGCGTCCATGAACGCCTCGTCCACGACCAGGATCCGGCCCGGCCGGGCCAGCGCGGAGAGGGTTCTCGCCGGGTGCAGCACGGACGTCGGGTTGGTCGGATTGCCGATCACCACCAGGTCCGCGTCCTCGGGCACGTCCGCCGGGTCCAGCCGGAAGCCGTCCGCCGCCCGCAGCACCACGCGCTCGACCTGGTGCCCCGCGTCCCGCAGAGCCGCTTCCGGCTCGGTGAACTGCGGATGCACCACGACCGGCCGTACGGCTCCCAGGGCCCGGGCGATCAGTACGAAAGCCTCCGCGGCCCCGGCCGTCAGCAGCACCCGCTCGACCGGCAGCCCGTGCCGGGCCGCCACCGCCGCGCGGGCGCGCCGCCCGTCGGGATATGCGGCGAGATCCCCGAGGGAGGCGGCGATCCGCTGCTTGAGCCAGTCCGGGGGAGTATCCGCCCGTACGTTGACCGCCAAGTCCACCAGCGCGGAGCCCGCGTCGATCACCTCGGCGTCCCCGTGATGGCGCAGGTCGTGCGCGTGAGACGTGGCCACGGCGCAGGTCGCCGACACCGACCGCCGCTTGGGCACGAGGAGTTCCCCGCCGCCCGCGAGGGCCGCGGCCTCCGCCACCGAGGGGGTCCCGGTGGCGGCGCGCGCCGCCTCCGAGGGGTGCGGCACGGCGATGGCGGCCAGCTGTGCGGCGGGGTAGCTCAGCAGGGGCACGCCGAAACGTTCCGCCGCACCCGTGATCCCGGCCTCGCCCGCCTTCGACTCCACCGTGGCCAGCGCCGTCACCGCCCCCACGGCCAGCCCGGCCCCCCGCAGCGTCTCCTCGACCAGGGCGCAGACCTCCGCGACGGAAACCCCCGCGCGTCCGCCGACCCCGACCACCACCTGCGTCGCGTACTCGCCCACCGGGGGCCCTCCTTCCGTAGTCACCGTCGCCGTCGCCGTCACCGTCACTGGAACACCACCGGCCGGTCGGTCGTCAACCCTCCGCCACCCGCTACCCGCGCGGGGACGTGCGCGCGGGGCGAGGAGTCTGTATTCAGGGGCGCATGGCCGTGATCGTGGCGTTGGGCGCGTTCCTGATGACCCTGGCGGGCGGATGGGCGGCGCAGCGCGTCACCGACCGCCGCCACCTCGTGCTGGGCCTGGCCGGCGGGCTGATGCTCGGCGTCGTGGGCCTCGACCTGCTCCCGGAGGCCCTCCACGCGGCGGGCGGCGAGGTGTTCGGCGTACCGCTCGCCCTGCTGCTCTTCGTCGGCGGCTTCCTCGTCGCGCACGTCGTGGAACGGCTGCTGGCGGTCCGCCAGGCCGCGCACGGCGCCGAGAACGGCGGCCGCACCCCCCAGGTCGGGCTCACCGCGGCCGCGGCCATGGTCGGCCACAGCCTCGCCGACGGGGTGGCCCTGGGCGCGGCCTTCCAGGTCGGCGGCGGGATGGGCGTGGCCGTAGCGCTGGCCGTCATCACCCACGACTTCGCCGACGGGTTCAACACGTACACGCTCACCAGCCTCTACGGGAACGACCGCCGCAAGGCCCTGATGATGCTCTTCGCGGACGCCGTCGCCCCCGTCGTGGGCGCGGCGTCCACTCTGCTGTTCACCCTTCCGGAGGAACCCCTCGGCGCATACCTCGGCTTCTTCGGAGGCGTCCTGCTGTACCTCGCGTCCGCCGAGATCCTCCCCGAGGCCCACCACAAGCACCCCGCCCTGTCCACGCTGATGTGCACGGTGGGCGGGGTGGCCGGGATCTGGCTGGTGGTGGGCATCGCGGACTGAGCGCCGGCCGGGGACGGAGGTCACCGCCGTGCTGCCGCGGCTTCCGTGAAACGGCGCGCGACGGACGGCTCCGCCGCCCAGTGCGTGTGCAGATAGCTCGCGTGCACGCCCTGCTGCACGAAGCCCTCGACCCGGCGCTCCGGGTGCGTGAACCCCCACGCCGGGGCCGCCCCGGCGCCCGGCTCGATCACCGTCCGGTGGAACTCGTGCCCGCGCAGCCGGGTCCCGGCCCGCGCGAGCACGCTGTCGGACACCGCCACCGCCTCGCGGTAGCCGAGGGTGAGGCGCTCCGACATCCGCGCGTCGGCGTCGAGCACCCCGCACATGGGCTTCCCGTCCAGCGACCGGCCGAGGTACAGCAGCCCGGCGCACTCCGCGGCGACCGGGCCGCCGGCCGCGGCGAAGGCGGCGACGGCCGCCCGCAGCGGTTCGTTGGCGGACAGTTCGGGCGCGTACATCTCCGGGAAGCCGCCGCCGATCACCAGGCCGGAGGTGCCGGGCGGCAGCGCCTCGTCCCGGAGCGGGTCAAAGGTGACGACCTCCGCTCCGGCGGCGGTGAGCAGCTCCGTGTGCTCGGCGTAGGAGAACGTGAACGCCGGTCCGCCCGCGACGGCGACCACCGGCCGCCTGCCGGGGGCTCCGCTGAGGTCTGCCGGTGCGGCGCCGTTGCCGGGGGCGCTGCCCCCGGACCCCCGCGCCTCAAACGCCGGCGAGGCTGAAGTACGGCCCCGGCTGCGCGTCAGCGCAGCAGCCGGCGACCACGCCTCGCAGTCCAGCGGCGGGGCCGTGCGGGCCAGGGCCATCAGGGCGTCCAGGTCGCAGCCCGCCCGGACCTGCGCGGCCAGCGCCGACACCGAGGCCAGCGCGTCGGTGTGCCGCTCGGCCACCGGGACCAGCCCCAGATGGCGCGAGGGCGTGGCCACCTGCGGAGCCCGCCGCAGGACACCGAGGACCGGCATCCCCGCCTCCTCCAGGGCCTCCCGCAGCATCACCTCGTGCCGGTCGGAGCCGACCTTGTTCAGGATCACGCCCCCCAGCCGCACCTGCGGGTCGAAGGACGCGAAGCCGTGCACCAGCGCCGCCACCGACCGCGACTGCGAGGAGGCGTCGACCACCAGCACCACCGGCGCCCGCAGCAACTTCGCGACCTGCGCCGTCGACGCCAGCTCACCCCGGCCCGCGGCGCCGTCGTAGAGCCCCATGACGCCCTCGACCACGGCCAGATCGCACCCGGCGGCCCCGTGCGCGAACAGCGGAGCGACCAGCTCCGGCCCGCACATGAAGGCGTCGAGGTTGCGTCCCGGCCGGCCGGTGGCCAGAGCGTGGTAGCCGGGGTCGATGTAGTCGGGCCCGGCCTTGTGCGGGGACACGGCGAGGCCGCGCTCCGAGAAGGCCGCCATCAGGCCCGTGGCCACGGTGGTCTTGCCGCTGCCGGACGACGGGGCGGCGATGACCAGCCGGGGCACGCTGAAGCGGTACGAAGTCACCACTCGATGCCCTTCTGGCCCTTCTGTCCCGTGTCCATCGGGTGCTTGACCTTGGTCATCTCGGTGACGAGGTCCGCGAACTCCACCAGCTTCTCCGGCGCGTTGCGGCCCGTGATCACCACGTGCTGCGTGCCGGGACGGTTGCGCAGCACCTCGATGACCTCGTCGACGTCGATCCAGCCCCAGTGCATCGGGTAGGCGAACTCGTCGAGCACGTACAGCTTGTGCGTCTCGGCGGCCAGATCGCGCTTGACCTGCTCCCAGCCCTCCTTGGCCGCCTGCTCGTTGTCGAGCTGCGCGTCCCGCTGGACCCAGGACCAGCCCTCGCCCATCTTGTGCCAGACGACGGAGCCGCCCTCGCCGGAGGCGCCGAGCACCTTGAGCGCGTTCTCCTCGCCGACCTTCCACTTCGCCGACTTGACGAACTGGAACACCCCGATCGGCCAGCCCTGGTTCCAGGCGCGCAGCGCCAGCCCGAAGGCCGCCGTGGACTTGCCCTTGCCGGGGCCGGTGTGGACGAAGACCAGCGGACGGTTGCGGCGCTGGCGCGTGGTGAGCCCGTCGTCCGGAACGACGGACGGCTGTCCCTGAGGCATTACGCGGCCCTCCTGTTGCTGTTGTTGCTGCTGCGGGGTGAAGCGGTGGATGTCACTGCGGTACGTACGTTCTTCACGAGCCCGGCCAGCGAGTCGGCCCGCAGCCCGTCGAGCGTGACGGCCGGACCGCCGAGGTCCCGGGCCAGTACGCCGGCCAGCCCCAGCCGGACCGGCCCGGACTCGCAGTCCACGACCACCGAGGCGACGCCCCCGGCCTGCAGCAGCCGCGCGCTGTGCCCGGCGAGCTCCCGCGGGCTGCTGTCCGTGCGGCCCCCGGCGTTCCCGGCCGAGGTGGCCCGCCCGTCGGTGACGACCACGAGCAGCGGCCGGCGCGAGGGATCCCGCAGCCGCTCGATCCGCAGCACCTCGTGGGCCTTCAGCAGCCCGGCGGCCAGCGGGGTGCGGCCGCCCGTCGGCAGCTGCTCCAGCCGGGCCGCCGCCGCGTCCACCGAGGAGGTCGGCGGCAGGGCCAGCTCGGCCGTGGCACCCCGGAAGGTGATCAGACCGACCTTGTCCCGGCGCTGGTAGGCGTCCAGGAGCAGGGACAGCACCGCCCCCTTGACCGCGCCCATGCGCTGCCGGGCGGCCATGGAACCGGAGGCGTCGACGACGAACAGGACGAGGTTGCCCTCGCGCCCCTCCCGCGTGGCCTGGCGCAGATCGTCCTTGCGGATCACGAGGCCGCGCCCGTCGCGGCCGCGCGCCTTCTGGTGCGGGGCGGCGGCCTGGATGGTGGCGGTCAGGTGCAGTTTCGTCAGGTGCCCGCGCGGGCGCTGGGCGCCGGTGGTGCGGCCGTGGGCGGTGCGGGCACGGGACCGGCGGCCGGACGCGCCCTCGCCGAGGCCGGGCACGCTGAGCATCTTGGTCCGGAACGGCTCTGCGGCACGGACCGCGGCCTGCTCGGGCCCGGCGGCCTCCTGGGCTGAGGGCTGCGGGGCCTCGGGGGCTTCCGCGGGGGCCTCGCCGCCCTCGGGAGCCTCGGGGGTCTCGGCCGAGGCGCCCGGGTCCTGCGGTCCGGCGCCCTGCGGGGGCGTGCCACCAGGGCCGCCGTCGGGACCGCCGTCCCCGGGTCCGTCGTCGTCGGGGCCCTGGGGGTCCGGCTCGGGCTCGGGCTCGGGCTCCGGCTCCTCGTCGGGGAACTCGTCCAGGATCCGGTCGAGCATGTCCTCGTCCAGCCCCGGCGCGTCGAACGGGTTGCGGCGCCGCCGGTGGGGGAGCGCCAGCAGGGCGGCCTGCCGGACGTCCTCCTTGCGTACGTCGGTCCGCCCGGCCCAGGCGGCCAGCGCGGTCGCGGTCCGGGCCATCACGATGTCGGCACGCATCCCGTCGACCTCGAACCCGGCGCAGGTCGCCGCGATCTGCAGCAGCGCGGTGTCGCCGAGCGAGACCTTCGGGAGCAGCGCCCGCGCGGCCACCACCCGGGCGCGGACCTCGTGCTCGTCCCCGGCCCAGCGGGTCGCGAAGCCCGCGGGGTCGTCCTCGTAGGCGAGCCGGCGGCGGACCACCTCGACGCGCTGGGAGGGCTCGCGGGAGGCGGCCACCTCGACGGTGAGCCCGAACCGGTCCAGGAGCTGCGGCCGCAGCTCGCCCTCCTCGGGGTTCATCGTGCCGACGAGCAGGAAGCGGGCGGCGTGCCGGACGGAGACGCCCTCGCGCTCCACGTACGAGGCGCCCATCGCGGCGGCGTCCAGCAGCAGGTCGATCAGGTGGTCGTGGAGGAGATTGACCTCGTCGACGTAGAGGATTCCGCGGTGGGCGTCGGCGAGCAGCCCGGGCTCGAACGCCTTCACGCCCTCGGCGAGGGCCCGTTCGATGTCGAGGGCGCCGACGAGGCGGTCCTCCGAGGCGCCGACGGGCAGCTCCACCATGCGGGCGGGCCGGGCGCCGCCGGGGCCGGACTCGTGCGGGCCGTCCGGGCAGGCCGGGTCCGGCGCGGTGGGCGCGCAGCTGAACCGGCAGCCCGACACGACGTCGACCTGCGGCAGCAGTGCGGACAGCGCGCGGACGGCGGTGGACTTGGCGGTCCCCTTCTCACCGCGCACGAGCACCCCGCCGACCGCCGGGCTCACGGCGTTGAGCAGGAGCGCCAGCCGCAGGTCGGACTGGCCGACCACTGCGGTGAACGGGTAGGGCGTGCTCATGCGTTGCTCACTCCTTGGAAGGTGCGGACCGTTGCCGTGTGCGGCGCCGCTGCCGGGGCTCCGCCCCAGACCCCGCGCGTCAAACGCCGGCGGGGCTTGATGTGGCTGGTGCCGTGCGCCCGGTGCGGCTGGATTGCCGGCAGGGCAATTTCAGCCCCGCCCGGGGGCCCCTCCCCGCGGTAGCCGGGGGAGTTTGAGGCGCGGGTCTGGGCGGAGCCCGGTTTCGGGAAGGGGCGGGGTGGGGGACAGCCCCGCAGGGCCCGGCCCCTCATGGTGCGCCCGGCGGCAGGAAGGGCAGGCCGGCCGGGGCGCCGTCCTCGATCAGCTGCAGCAGCGCACGCGTATCCGCGTGTTCCTCGATCAGGTCGCCCAGCAGGTCCAGCTGCTCCTCCCGCAGCGCGGCGAACGAGGTGTCCGGCGCCGGGACGAAGCGGCGGCCGGCGGCCGTGGCCACCTCCCGCAGGAACGCCCGGCGGAAGCCGTCCGACTCCAGCGATCCGTGCCAGTGGGTGCCCCACACCGACCCGACCCGGCAGCCGTCCAGGAAGGCCTCGCCGCCGAGCACCTCGGCGACGCCGTGGTGGATCTCGTAGCCCGCGACGTCCTCGCCCAGCGCCGAGCCCACCGGTCGGGCCAGGGTCTTCTCGCGCTCGAAGCGGATGCGCACGGGCAGCAGGCCGAGGCCGTCGACCTCGCCCGCCTTCGATTCGACCTCGTCCGAGATCCGCTCGCCCAGGACCTGGAACCCGCCGCAGATGCCCAGGACCGGCCGCCCCTCGGCGGCCCGTCGCAGCAGCGCGTCCGCGAGCCCGCGTTCCCGCAGCCACTGAAGGGCCTTCACCGTGCCCCGGGTGCCGGGTACGACGACCAGGTCCGCGTCGGCCAGTTCCTCGGCCCGGTCCACGAACCGCACCACGACCCCCGGCTCCGCCGCGAGCGCGTCGACGTCCGTGAAGTTCGACATCAGCGGCACCGCGCACACGGCGACCCGCAGCACGTCCTCGCCCACCGGCGGAGCGACCACGGACTCGCGTACCGCCCCGCGCAGGGAGACCCGCAGGCCGTCCTCCTCGTCGATGCCCAGGCCGTGCTGGAACGGCAGCACCCCGTACGTGGCACGGCCCGTCAGGCCGCGGAGCATCTCCATGCCCGGCTCCAGCAGCGACACGTCGCCGCGGAACTTGTTGACCATGTATCCCGCGATCAGGGACTGGTCCTCGGGGGAGAGCAGCGCCGTCGTCCCGAAGAAGGACGCGAAGACCCCGCCGCGGTCGATGTCCCCGACCACGACCACCGGGAACCGCGCGGCCCGCGCGATCCCCATGTTCACGATGTCGGTCCGGCGCAGGTTGATCTCGGCCGGACTCCCCGCCCCCTCGCAGATCACGGCGTCATACGTGCCCCGCAGCTGCTCCAGGCAGTCCGTGACGATGCCGAGCAACTGCTCCTGGCGCCCGCCGTGCAGCGCCTTTCCGGGGGACGACCCCCCAGATCCCCCGAAGAACCCGCGGGCGCTCATCTCGCCCACCGGCTTGCCCAGCAGCACCACCTGGCTGCTGCGGTCACTGCCCGGCTTGAGCAGCACCGGGTTCATCAGCGCGGTCGGCTCCACGCGGGCCGCCTGGGCCTGCATCGCCTGGGCGCGCCCGATCTCGGCGCCCTCCAGCGTCACGAAGGAGTTCAGCGACATGTTCTGCGCCTTGAACGGCGCGACCTTCACACCCTGCCGGGCCAGCCAGCGGCAGATGCCCGCCGTGACCACGCTCTTGCCCGCGTCCGAGGTGGTGCCCGCGACCAGCAGACCGCCGCCGCGCTTCGCGCCGCTCATCCGCGCCGTCCTCTCCGTGCCGTTCGGGAGACCAGCAGCCGGGCGGCCACGCAGGCGCCCAGGGCCAGCCAGGTCACCTGCCGCGACAGCCGTACCGCCCGCTCGATGTCCGCGACCTCCACCGGCCGCCCGGCCCCGCCGTTCAGCACGGCCCGGTGCTCGACCCGGCCGCCGTACGCGAGGGTTCCGCCCAGTCTGACGCCCAGCGCCCCGGCGAAGGAGGCCTCGACGGGTCCGGCGTTCGGGCTCGGGTGCGCGGCGGCGTCCGCACGCCAGGCCCGTACGGCGCCCCGCCGGTCGGGGCCGGCCAGCACGGCGGCGACCGCCGTCAGCCGGGCCCCCGGCCAGCCGGCCAGGTCGTCGAGCCGGGCGGAGGCCCAGCCGTAGTGCAGGTAGCGGGGGGACTTGTGGCCGACCATCGCGTCCAGGGTGTTCACGGCGCGGAAGGCCAGCAGTCCGGGGACTCCGGCGACGGCGCCCCACACGAGGGCCCCGACCACCGCGTCGGAGGTGTTCTCGGCGACGGATTCCACGACGGCGCGGGCCATCTGCTGCCCGTCCAGGGCCTGCGGGTCGCGTCCGCACAGGTGGGGCAGCCGCTCCCGGGCCACCTCGATGTCCCCGGCGGCGAGCGCGCCGCCGATGGCGCGGGCCTCACGGCCCAGGGAGGTACCGCCCACGACGGCCCAGGTGGCGGCGGCCGTCAGGGCGATACGGGCGACTGCGGGCCGGGAGCGCACGGCTCGGGCGCCCAGCGCTCCGACGGCGGCCGCGCCCCCGGCGCACACCAGGGTGTGCAGGAGGCCCCGGGCGCGGTCGTCGCGCCACAGGGAGCGTTCGACGGCGGCGGCGGCCCGTCCGAAGGCGGCCACGGGGTGCCCTCGGCGCGGATCCCCGAGGATCCGGTCGCCGATCAGGCCCGCCGTGGCGCCGTACGCGAAGACGCGATCGGCACGCATGGTGACAGGTATGTCCTCACTCAGGGTCCGCGCCCTGGTTCGACGTGTCCGGCGGCGAGAGTTCCTGGCTCCCGGGACGCACGCGCGGCGTGCGGTTCCGGTGACAGTGGCGGGACCGCGCCGGATTCGCACCGGACTTCCTCTCCATGCCGCCGTATTGGCTCCGGCAGTCCACCACGCACGCCGAAGGCCCGTCAACTCGCCGTTGACCTGCGGCGCGGCAGGGGCGCGGCAGGGGGCGAGGGATGCGAAAGGCTCCCTCCGGGACAAACCCGGAGGGAGCCTTCACGCCTGGTCGGCCGCAGGGCGGCGGATCAGGCGACGATCAGGTAGATCCCGTAGCCCACGGCCGCGGCGATGACCGCGAAGCAGGCGTACGCGCCGCTGCGGGCGAGGGTGGCGGTGCCACCCTGCTCGGTGGCGGTCTCGTGCTTGGACAGGCCCACCAGGCCCAGGGTGAAGAGGGCCACGAGGGCGACGGTGGCGAAGAGGCTGACCCCGAAGACGGAGCCGAGCGCTTCCCAGTCGATCTTCATACTGCCGTTTCCTCTTGTGTCTCTGTCTCGGTCAGACCGCGGCGGCCGGAGCCGCCGGGGTCTGCGTCGCGGCCGGGATGGTGGCCTTGAGGTCTTCGTCCGTGACCGCGGCGGTGGTGCCGGCGGCGGCGACGGTCGGCGGGACGGTGACCGCGGCGATCGCCGTGGTGACGACACCCGGCTCCTCGGCGCGGGCCGGCTCCACCTCGTTGACGTTGTTGTGGTCGACGACCTGGCGGCGCGAGATGAACCAGATGGCCAGGCAGGAGCCGATCAGGAAGAGCGTGACCGCGGCGATGCCGACGTCACCGATGCGCATGACCAGCTCGGCACCGGCCGAGACCAGCGCGGCGGCCGGCAGGGTCAGGCCCCAGGCGATGAACATGCGGGTCGCGGTGGACCAGCGGACCACACCGCCCTTGCGGCCCAGGCCCGCACCCATGACCGCACCGGAGCACGAGTGGGTGGTGGAGAGCGAGAAGCCCAGGTTCGAGGAGGCGAGGATGACGGACGCGGCCGAGGTCTGGGCGGCGAAGCCCTGCTGCGGGTGCAGGTCGGTCAGGCCGCTGCCCATGGTGCGGATGATGCGCCAGCCGCCCAGGTAGGTGCCCATCGCGATGGCCATGCCGGCGGAGACGATGACCCAGACCGGCGGGTTCGCGTCGGGCGCGATCGCGCCGCCGGCGATGAGGGCCAGGGTGATGATGCCCATCGTCTTCTGCGCGTCGTTGGTGCCGTGCGCGAGGGAGACGAGACCGGCCGAGGCGATCTGACCGGCGCGGTAACCCTTGGCGGAGGTCTTCTCGCCGACCTTGTCGCCCAGCTTGTAGGTGAGCTTGGCGGCCAGGTACGCGGCGATGCCGGCCACCAGCGGGGCGGCGATCGCGGGGATGAGGACCTTGGTGACGACGACGCTGCCGTTGACCGCGCCGATGCCGGCGGAGGCGACCGCGGCACCGATCAGGCCGCCCATCAGGGCGTGCGAGGAGCTGGAGGGGAGACCGACCAGCCAGGTGACGAGGTTCCAGAGGATCGCTCCGACCAGGGCGGCGAAGATCACCTCTGGCTGGATGCCCTCCTCGTTGACCAGTCCCTTGGAGATCGTCTTGGCGACCTCCACGGACATGAACGCGCCGACGAGGTTGAGCACGGCGGACATGGCCACCGCCGTCTTGGGCTTGAGGGCGCCGGTCGAGATGGTGGTAGCCATCGCGTTGGCTGTGTCGTGGAAACCGTTCGTGAAGTCGAACACGAGAGCGGTGATGATCACGATCCCGAGGAGAAGCGTTATGTGCTCCATTTACCCAGGCTTCTGTTTGACGTCAGTGGCTCGGCGACCGTAGGCAACCTGGGTGAACGGAAGATGAACTGACTTGGGCGGAGCGGTGTACTGGCACGGGGTGCGATCGGGCCATTCGTCCTGATTCTGGCGTAGATAACACTATTAATGCACGTCAAAGCCGGGTGAATGAACCCCTCCACAGGGGGTTCGCCGCGCATGCGATCCCGCCCCCCGGGCCTCGAATGAGACCTAGATCACTCCTTCCGCGCTCGCCGTGGAGGGATCTCCTCCGGTGGCCCGCACGAGGCCCCGACCCGACACTGGAGCAGTGCGTACCGCGACAGCGACGGCTGCGGCCGTCACGACGACCCTCCTCGGTGCCGGCGCGGCCGCCGTCGCCGTCGCCCGGCACGCCGCCGACGCGGCCCTGCGGTCCGAACCGGGCCGCCCGCTCCCCGGCGGACCGAAGCTCAGCGTCCACTCCGCCGCCGACGGCCGGATCACGCTGACCCGTTCGCTCGCCTCCCTGCGCCCCGGCACGTACGGCCTGGTCGCACCCGGTGTGCACGCCGTCGTCGGGCCCGTGCTTCCGGACGCCGACCCCGGCCCGGACGCCGTCGTCCGGCAGCTCCTCTCCGTCACCCACGGCACCCTCGACCCCGGCACCAGGGTCTCCCTCACCCCCCAGGTGTACGTCGGCAACCCGAGCACCGCCCTCGGGCTCGACCACGCCGACGTGGACGTCCCCGGGGAGCTCGGCGCCCTGCCCGCCTGGTTCGTGCCCGCCGCCCGGGATACCTGGGTGATCACCGTGCACGGGCTCGGCAGCAGCCGGGAACACCCGATGGTGGTCATGCCCTTCCTGCACCGCCACCAGCTGCCCGTTCTGGACCTCGGCTACCGGGGCGACCTGGGCGCCCCCGCCTCCCCGGACGGCCTCGGCCACCTCGGTGAATCGGAATGGCGTGACCTGGACGCCGCCATCCGCTACGCCCTGCGCTACGGAGCCCGCCGCGTGGTCCTGTACGGCTGGTCCACCGGCGCCACCATGGCCCTGCACGCCTTCGAGCGCTCGCCGCTCGCCCACCGGATCTCCGGGCTGGTCCTGGACTCCCCGGTGCTCGACTGGCACACCACCCTGCGCGGGCTCGCCGCGGCGCGCGGGGTCCCCGGCGTGCTGCTGCCGCTGGCAGTCCGGGCCGCCGAGGGCCTCGCGGGCCTGCGCGCCGACCGCCGGCCGGCGGGCTCCGACCCCGGCGCGCTGCGCGTCCCCGTACTGATCCTCCACGGCCCGGACGACGCGCTCGCCCCCTGGGGGCCCTCGCGCAGACTCGCCGCCGCCCGCCCCGACCTCGTCGCGCTGCACACCGTGAGCGGGGCCGGGCACGGGGCGATGTGGAACGCCGACCCGGCCGGCTACGAGGAGGCCCTGCGCCGCTTCCTCACCCCTCTTATGTGAAGACCGGGCGAAGGGCCGCGCGAAGGGCCGGGCGAAGGGCCCGGTGAAGCACCCGGTGAACGGCGAGGGTGAACGGCCGGGTGAATGGCCGTGAAAGGCCATGTGCCGCGGCCCGCCATGTGAAGGCCCTGTGACGGACAGGGCCCCACGGGCGGCTTGTCCCGGTCTGCGCTGCGGTGAACGACGGCAACGGCCGATTCCGTTTGGGCTTTCGGCCAGTGACGGGCGAGACTGCTTCCGTGACGTCCCGAAAGCCTGATGAGCAGTTGGCTCGCGACTCCAGACTCCGACTCGTCTCGCCGCGCTCCGTCGCCGCGGCCCGCAAGGCGGTGACCGACCGACGCACCCGGCCCGCGCCCAGGCCCCCGGCGGGTACGCCCGCCACGGCCGACCTCGCGAACCGGGCCCGGGCCTCGCTCGCCGACGCCGTACGCCTGACCCGCTGGGCCGAGCGCAACCTCGGTGCCGGAGACGGCGGCCGGCCCGCCCCCACGGGCGCCCTGCCCGCGGCCGACGTCGAACGCGCCGCCGTGGAACTGGGCCTGACGCACGGCCAGATCCAGGTCGGCTGGGACCGCGCCCGGCTCGCCGGACTGGTCGAGGTGCACGGCGGCCATGCCCGGCCCGGCTGGCGGCTGCGCGCCTGGGACCGCGACGACACCGCCGTACTGCGCGGCTGGGTCGCCCTCTTCGACGCCTGGTCGCTGGTCCATCCGGCACCCGCCGACATCGCCCCCTCGGCCGTCGCCGAGGTCGTCGAGGCGATGCCCCAACTCCTCTCCCTGCTCCAGCTGTCCGCCGGCCCGGTGACCGTCCCGGACCTGCTCGACCTGCTCGGGCAGCGTGTCACCGAACTGCGCGACGAGCGGTGCGAGATCCCCTACGAGACCGAGCCCGCCGCGGCGCTGACGTCCGCCGCATCCGGCTCCGCGGAGGCCCGCCCCGTCCCGCTCGCCCGGCTGCTGCGCTGGGCGCTCGGCGGACTCGCCGCCGTGGACGCCGTCACCCTCGGCCCCGCCCGGGCCACGCTCACCCCGCTCGGCAGCTGGGCCGTCTGGGTCAAGCTGGAGCAGATCTGCGTCGCGGCGCAGAGCCCCGCCGGGAACATCGAGCAGTCCGCCGCCGCCATGCTGCACGGCTGCGCGCGGCTCACCCCCGGCCCTGCCCGCGCCGAGTACCAGGCCTGGCTCGCCGCCCGGCCCGTCGGCCACGCGGTGGCCGAGCTGCTGCAGGCTGCCCGGGGCGAGGACGCCCTGCTGCGCGGCCTCGCCTTCGAGGCGCTGCGCGTGGTCGGCGCCCCCGCCGAGCCCGAGGTGCGCGCCACCGTGCGCGAGCCCGCCCTGCGCCCCTACGCCCTGCTCTGGCTCGCCGAGCACGACGGGATCGACCCCGACGAGGCGCAGGACGTCCTCACCGCCGAGGAGTCGACCTGGCTCTGGGTGGACACGGCGGCCGCCATCGCCGACCACGGCGAGGCCGAACTGCTGGCCCGCCACCTCGACTCCGCCGTCCGGACCACCGTCCCCCGGCTGCTGGACGAGGTCCGTGCGGTCGGCCATCCGCGCACGGTGCAGGTGCTGGTCGCGCTCGCCGCGGCCCACCCCGACCCGACGCTGGCCAAGGCGGTCCGCCGGGCCGCCTTCCAGGTCCACACCGGCGGCGAGTGATCCCGTAGAGGCGAGGACCCCGTGGAAGCGGGCGACTGCGCAGGAGAACGAGGGCAGGGACGGGCGCGCCGCCCGGGTCAGACCTGCGGCGCGTACGTCCCGAAGCTCCAGACGTTGCCCTCGGCGTCGCGGGCCATGTAGTCGCGGGAGCCGTAGTCCTGGTCGGTGGGCTCCATCACGATCTCGGCGCCGTGCTCGACCGCCCGCCGGTGGTGGGCGTCCACGTCGTCGACCACGACGTAGACCCCTGAGGGGCCGGCGCCCTCCATGGCCTTGTCGAAGACCCCGCCCTTGCCCGAACTGCCCAGCATCACCATGCCGTTGCCGTAAGCCAGCTCGGCGTGCGTCACCGAGCCGTCCTCACCCTCGTAGACGGCGACCTGGCTGAAGCCGAAGGCCTCGGTCAGCAGCCTGATGGCCGCCTTCGCGTCGCGGTAGACCAGCGTGGGACAGATGGACGGAACGCCTGCCATGACGATCACTCCCTCTCGTGACGGTGACCCGCGTCACACCAGCATGGCAGGCGTCACCGACAGTCAGCGGAAGGTGTTGCACTGGGCCATGTCGCCGGTCCGGTAGCCCTGGTAGAACCACTGCTGGCGCTGCTCGGCCGAGCCGTGGGTCCAGGACTCCGGGGAGACCCGGCCCTGGAACTTCTCCTGGATCCGGTCGTCGCCGACCGCGGCGGCCGCGTCCAGCCCGTCCCTGATGTCCGCCTCGGTCAGCGTCTTGATCAGCGGCCGCCCGGTGGAGGCGTCCGCGACGTCCGTCGCGTTGTGCGCCCACACCCCGGCGTAGCAGTCGGCCTGCAGCTCGACCTTGACCGCGTTGCTGTTCGGTCCCTGCCGCCCGTCCTGGGCCCGCTGGAGTGTCCCGGTCAGGTTCTGGATGTGGTGTCCGTACTCGTGGGCGACGACGTAGGCCTGGGCGAAGGGGCCGCCGGTCGCGCCGAACTTCGTCCGCAGGTCGTCGAAGAAGCCCAGGTCCAGATAGACCTTCCGGTCCGCCGGGCAGTAGAAGGGGCCCACCGCCGAGCTGGCGGTCCCGCAGCCGGTGTTCACCCGGTTCTCGAAGAACACGGTCGTCGCCGGGCTGTACTGGCCGCCGCGCCTGGCGAACTCCTGCCTCCAGAAGGCCTGGGTGCTCCGGGTGACCGCCAGCAGCCGGCAGTCCTCCCGCGTGTTCGCGTCCCGCCCCGACTTGCAGGCCTGCTGCACCTGGTTGAACGACGAGGAGACCGGCGCCGGCACCTGCTCCCCGTCGGACAGTCCCAGCTGCTCCGGCCCCACCCCGAACAGCAGCCCGATGACGAGCGCGATCAGACCGACGATGCCGCCGCCGACGGTGGCCTTGCCGCCCGGGATGCGGCCGCCGCCGCGCCTGTCCTCGACCTCGGAGCTGTCGAGCCTGGCGTCGTCGTCGAACTGCATCCCGCACCGCCCTCCACACGTCGAACAGGTGCGGTCGCGTCTCCGCCCATGCGGCGAGTATCAACCCAATCATCCTGGTCTGCGCCTCGGCCGCTCCGTGGAGCCACTGGGCCGGACGGGGGACACGGGGGAGCTGATCCCGCAGGCCGGACGGCCCGGCCCGCGCCCGGAAAGTAGTTGCGCACCCCCGGTAGAATGTCTCTCATGGCAAATCTCCTCGCGGATTAGCGGCGTCGAAGCTTCGCGTCCTGCCCCCCTTCCGCCGTCCCGACCCGCCCTGGAGTATTTCCGTGATCACCGCCACCGGCATCGAGCTGCGCGCCGGCGCCCGCGTCCTTATCGAGTCCGCCTCCTTCCGTGTCGCCAAGGGCGACCGCATCGGCCTGGTCGGCCGCAACGGAGCGGGCAAGACCACCCTCACCAAGTGCCTCGCGGGCGAAGGCCAGCCCGCCGCCGGCTCCATCGCCCGCTCGGGCGAGGTCGGCTACCTCCCGCAGGACCCGCGTACCGGCGACCTCGACGTGCTGGCCCGCGACCGGATCCTGTCCGCGCGCGGCCTCGACGTGCTGATCAAGAAGATGCGCATGAACGAGGAGCGCATCGCCTCCGGCACCGGGGGCACCCGCGACAAGGCGATGAAGCAGTACGAGCGCCAGGAGACCGAGTTCCTGACCAAGGGCGGGTACGCCGCCGAGGCGGAGGCCGCGACCATCTCGGCCGCCCTCGGCCTGCCCGACCGGGTCCTCGGCCAGCCCCTGCACACCCTCTCCGGTGGCCAGCGCCGCCGCGTCGAGCTCGCCCGGATCCTCTTCTCGGACGCCGACACCCTGCTCCTCGACGAGCCCACCAACCACCTCGACGCCGACTCCATCGTCTGGCTGCGCGACTACCTGAAGACCTACCGCGGTGGCTTCATCGTCATCTCCCACGACGTCGACCTGGTCGAGACCGTCGTCAACAAGGTCTTCTACCTGGACGCCAACCGCTCCCAGATCGACGTCTACAACATGGGCTGGAAGCTCTACCAGCAGCAGCGCGAGGCCGACGAGAAGCGCCGCAAGCGCGAGCGCCAGAACGCCGAGAAGAAGGCCGCGGCCCTGAACTCGCAGGCCGACAAGATGCGCGCCAAGGCCACCAAGACCGTCGCCGCGCAGAACATGGCCAAGCGCGCCGACCGGCTGCTCGCCGGCCTGGAGGCCGTCCGCGTCAACGACAAGGTCGCCAAGCTCCGCTTCCCGGACCCGGCGCCCTGCGGCAAGACCCCGCTGACCGCCGAGGGCCTCTCGAAGTCGTACGGCTCCCTGGAGATCTTCACCGACGTCGACCTGGCCATCGACAAGGGCTCCCGCGTGGTCATCCTCGGCCTCAACGGCGCCGGCAAGACCACCCTGCTGCGCCTGCTCTCGGGCACCGAGAAGCCGGACACCGGCAGCGTCGTCCCCGGCCACGGCCTCAAGCTCGGCTACTACGCCCAGGAGCACGAGACCCTGGACCCGGAGCGCACGGTCCTGGAGAACATGCGCTCCTCGGCCCCCGACCTGGACCTGGTCGCCGTACGCAAGACCCTCGGCTCCTTCCTCTTCTCCGGGGACGACGTGGACAAGCCCGCCGGGGTGCTCTCCGGTGGCGAGAAGACCCGGCTGGCCCTGGCCACGCTGGTCGTCTCCTCGGCGAACGTGCTGCTCCTCGACGAGCCCACGAACAACCTCGACCCGGCCAGCCGCGAGGAGATCCTGGGCGCGCTGCGCACGTACAAGGGCGCGGTCATCCTCGTCACGCACGACGAGGGCGCCGTCGAGGCGCTGGAGCCGGAGCGCATCATCCTGCTCCCGGACGGCGTCGAAGACCTCTGGGGACCGGACTACCGGGACCTGGTGGCCCTCGCCTGACCGGGTTCCGGTTCCCGTTCCGCTTCTGATCCAGTTCCTTATGGATCATTCGGCTCACGGGTGATCCATCATCTGAGTGAGACGGTCTCGTACCGTTGCGCGTCGTACGACGGCCCCGGCCGCACCCGCGAAGGTGCGCGACCGGGGCCGTTCGTTTTCCGGTTCCGCGCCCCTGACCTGGTGATTCCCGGCGAGGGCAGCGGAGTGTGACGGAAGTCATGCAGCGGAAGAGAAGATTCCGTTCTGCTCGGGTGTCCACCGGTTGGGAAATGCCGTCGTACCGACCTTGCTGAATGGGTGGCCAGGAAGCGTGGGAGGGGTGATCATGAGAAGTCCAGAGCGCACTTCCCATGAGGAGGCACGGGTGGCCGAGACTCTGAAGAAGGGCAGCCGGGTAACCGGCGCCGCGCGCGACAAGCTCGCGGCAGACCTGAAGAAGAAGTACGACTCCGGTGCGAGTATCCGGGCGCTGGCCGAAGAGACCGGCCGGTCCTACGGATTCGTCCATCGGATGCTCAGTGAGTCCGGGGTGTCGTTGCGTGGTCGCGGAGGCGCGACGCGCGGCAAGAAGGCCGCTACGGCCTGACCCCGGTCCCATCGGTTCCGACGCTTCAACGGCTTCAAGGTTCATCATGATCCGACGGTTCCTTCGGTGACCCCCGGTCGGCCTTCCGGTCGGCTGGGTGGTTACTGTGCAGTCACTTAGGCCGAGCTTGCGGCCGACTGCACACCGGAGGCATGAAAGATGGCTCTGCTCGACAAGGACGGCGTACGACTCACCGTCGACGACACGGTCGCCACGGTGACACTGACCAATCCGGCCAAGCGAAATGCCCAATCCCCCGCGCTCTGGCGGGCTTTGGCCGAGGCCGGGAGGTTGTTGCCGGGCACCGTCCGCATCGTCGTGCTGCGCGGTGAGGGCAAGTCCTTCTCCGCAGGGCTCGACCGGCAGGCGTTCACCCCCGAAGGTTTCGAGGGCGAGCCCTCCTTCCTCGATCTGGCACGCGGTTCGGACGAACTGCTCGACTCCACGATCGCCGAGTACCAGGAGGCATTCACCTGGTGGAGGCGTAACGACATCATCTCCGTCGCCGCCGTGCAGGGGCACGCGATCGGCGCCGGCTTCCAGCTCGCGCTCGCGTGCGACCTGCGCGTGGTCGCGGACGACGTGCAGTTCGCCATGCGCGAGACCAGCCTGGGTCTGGTCCCCGACCTGGCCGGTACCCAGCCCCTGACCTCCCTGGTCGGCTACGCCCGCGCGCTCGAGATCTGCGCGACGGGCCGCTTCGTGCACGCCGAGGAAGCCGAGCGGGTCGGCCTCGCCAACCTCGTCGTCCCCGCGGACGAGCTCGACGCCGCCGTCCAGGACCTCACCACGGCCCTCCTGGCCCCGCCGCGGGACGCCGTGATCGAGACGAAGACGCTGCTGCGTTCCGCCCAGGCGCGCCCCTACGACGACCAGCGCGCCGCCGAGCGCGCGGCCCAGGCCCGCCGCCTGCGGGACCTGGCCGGTCTCTCCGACTGAGGGCCGCCGTGAAGCCGGAGCCCCGGGGAAAGTCGGCCAGCCGACCGGAGTAGTCCCGGGGCGCCCGCGCGCCGTGGCGCCTAACGTGGTGCGGAGTGAGTCCGCCAGCCACGCGAAGGGACACGCGATGACCGAATCCGCATCAGGGGTCTCGGGCAAGGAGCCCGGCGACCGGGGACGCACGAGCATCGCCGACGGGGTGGTCGAGAAGATCGCCGGGCTGGCCGCCCGCGAGGTGGTCGGCGTGCACGCCATGGGCAGCGGCAGCGGCCTCTCCCGAACCTTCGGCGCAGTCCGCGACCGGGTGCCCGGCGGCGGCAAGGCCGGGGTCAGCCGCGGGGTCAAGGCGGAGGTCGGCGAGACCCAGACGGCCCTCGACCTGGAGATCGTCGTGGACTACGGCGTCTCGATCCGTGACGTGGCACGGGCGGTCCGGGAGAACGTCATCTCGGCGGTCGAGCGGATGACCGGCCTGGAGGTCGTCGAGGTCAACATCGCGGTGAGCGACGTCAAGCTGCCCGATGAGCCCGACGAGGAGCCGGAATCCCGTCTCCAGTAGCCGAGAGGAGCCAGCATGAGCATGGCGATCGCCGGACTCTTCGCCGGCATGGCCCTGGCGTTCGCCGGCTACTTCGGCGGTTTCGGGGCCTTCCTGCTGGTGGCCGCCCTCGGCGCCATCGGTTTCGTCGCCGGCCGGTTCCTCGACGGGGACCTGGAACCGGGTGACCTGTTCCGCCGCCGTGACGACCGGCGCGGGTGAGGCGCCGATGAGCAGCCCGCCGCGCTCCGCCCCGCCCCGGGTGGCCGCCGCCGAGCGCGGCTTCACCCGGATCGCCGACCGGGTCGTCGCGAAGATCGCCGCCCAGGCCGCCCGGGAGGCGCTCGCCACCACCCCGGGCACGCCCCCGCACGCCACCGTCACCGTGCACCACGACATCGCCCGGGTCCGGGTCAGCCTGGAGCTGGACTACCCCTCCGACCTGGCCGCCCAGTGCGCCGCCGTACGCCGGCAGGTCGCACTGCGGATCGAGGAGTGCGCGTCGATGTCCGTACCCGAGGTGGACGTCGACATCGAGCACCTGCACTCCACCCACACCCGGACCGCCGCCGGGCGGGACCGGCGGCTGCGGTGACGGCCCCCGGCTCGGGATCCGGCCCGGCCCCGGCCCCGGCCTGGGCCCGCCGGTTCCGCTCCGCCCGGCGGGTGCCCGCCGCGCTCACCGCCCTGGTCGTGCTCGGGGTGGCGGTCCTGTTCCTGTACGACCTGGCCGCCCTGCGGGCCGACCGGCCCGGGATGAGCTGGCGCCGCGACCTCGCCGACCAGCTGGCGGCACGCACCCCCGCGGACCTGGGGGTGCAGCTGATCGCAGGAGCCCTGGTCCTGGCCGGGGCGGTGCTCCTGCTGCTGGCACTGGCCCCCGGGCTGCGCGGAATCCTGCCGATGCGGACCCCGGACCGGCGGGCGGGCGTCCGGGCCGGGCTCGGCCGCAAGGACGCCGCGCAGATCCTGCGGGACCGGGCCATGGAGGTGTCCGGAGTGCGGTCCGTCCGGGTCAAGGTGGGCCGGTCCCACGTCGGGGTGCGGGCCACGTCGCACTTCCGCGAGCTGGACGACGTACGGGCCGACCTCGACGAGGTGCTCGCCGTCGGCATCGAGGAACTGGGCCTCGCACACCCGCCGAAGCCGCGCGTACGGGTCAGGAGGTGACGGAATGCTCGGAACGGTGAACCGGATCCTGCTGGCGCTGGCCGGAGCGGTCCTGGTGGCGGCCGGGACCGTGGTGCTGACGGGCGCGTGGCCGCTGCACGGCCGCCAGGCGCCGCTGCTGAGCGAGCAGACCAGGAACCGGTACTGGCACGCCGAGGGCTGGTGGTGGTGGGCGGTGCTCGCCGCTCTCGCGGTGGGCGTGCTGCTGGCGCTGTGGTGGCTGCTGTCCCAGTTCAGGCGCCGGCGACTGCAGGCGGTGGTGGTGGACACCGGGGACGGGGAGTTCGCCATGCTGCGCGGGCGGGCGCTGGAGGAGGCGGTGGCCGCGGAGGCCGGCGCCCTGGACGGGGTCGCCGGCTGCCGGGTCGCACTGCGCGGGCGGCGCGGATCGCCGGCGCTGCGGGTCGCGCTGGAACTGGAACCCCACGCGGTCCCCGCCGACGCCCTGGCCGCCGTGGCCGGTCCGGTCCTCACCCACGCCCGGACCTCGGCGGGCCTCCCGGAACTGCCCGCGGAGGCCCGCCTCAAGGTGACGTCTCACCGGGCCCAGCGCGTGACGTAGGACTCCGGGAACGGGACCGGGGACACGGTGGGTCAGAAGCCGTGCCGGGAGCCGCCGTCGACCGGGAGCATGATGCCCGTCAGGTACGACGCCGCCGGGGAGAGCAGGAAGGCCGCCGTGCGGCCGAACTCCTCCGGGGCGCCGTACCGGCGCAGCGGGATGCGGGACTCGTTGCCGGCTCGCGCGGCCTCCGCGTCACCGGACAGCGCGTCGAGCTCGCGCACGCGGTCGGTGTCGATGCGGGCCGGCAGCAGGCCGACCACCCGGATCCCGCGCGGGCCGAGCTCCAGCGAGAGGGACTTCGCGAAGCCGGCGAGGCCCGGGCGCAGGCCGTTGGAGATGGTCAGGCCGGGGATCGGCTCGTGGACCGAGCCCGACAGGACGAAGCCGATGACCCCGCCCTCGCCCAGTTCGGCGGCCGCCGCCCGGGCGAGGCGGACCGCGCCCAGGAAGACCGACTCGAAGGCCGCCGACCACTGCGCGTCGGTGTTGTCCGCCGCGAAGCCCGGCGCCGGGCCGCCCACGCTGATGAGGATGCCGTCGAGGCGGCCGAAGCGCTCCCGCGCGGTGGCGACGAGCCGCGCGGCCGCCTCCGGGTCGGAGTTGTCGGCCGCCACACCGGCCGCGTTCGGTCCGAGCTCGGCGGCGGCGTCGGCCGCCCGCTTCTCGTCCCGGCCCGTCAGGAGCACCTTCGCGCCGTCGGCGGCCAGTTCCCGGGCGGAGGCGAGGCCGAGGCCGCGCGTGGCCCCGGTGACGATGTAGACACGGTCTTTCAGTCCAAGATCCATGCCGACACGCTACGCCGTCGCCGGCTCCTGCCGGGAGGCTTCGGCCCGGGCGGCCTCTTCCTCGCGCTCGCGCTTCTCCCGCCGTACGAGGACCACCCAGCCCACCGGAACCGCGCCGGCGAACAGCCACCACTGGACGGCGTACGCCATGTGGGGGCCGATCGAGTCGTGGTCGGGGTCGGCGATGGTCTCCGGGCTGCCGTCCGCCGGGGCCGGAGCGGTGAGCTCCAGGTATCCGCCGAGGACCGTCCGGCCCAGGTACTCCGCCTGCTGCTCGCTGTTGATCAGCATCACCTGGCGGTCCGGCAGGCCCTTGCGGTCCTTGATGCCGCTACCGCTGCTGGTCTCGTCGGCCTTCAGCCGGCCGGTGACCGTGACCTCGCCCGTCGGTGCGGCCGGCACCGGCGGGTACGCGCGCGGGTCGTCGCCGCCCGGCACCCAGCCCCGGTTGACCAGGACCACCCGGCCGTCGGAGAGGACCAGCGGGGTCAGGACGTGGAAGCCGACCTTGTCGTCGTTGTCGGTGCGCATCCGGACGACGACCTCATGCGCGGTGTCGTACGTGCCGGTCGCGGTGACCGAACGCCAGAAGTCCGCGCGGGTGACCCGGTGCCCGGGGGAGGTGATCTCGGTCATGGGGACCGGCTTCGCCCGCAGGTTCGCCTCGATCAGCTGGTTCTGCGTGACCCGGTGCTCATGGCGGTGGTACTGCCAGAACCCCAGCTCGATCATCGCGGGGATGAGGGCGAGGGCCATCAGGGTGAGGAACACCCACTGCCGGGTCAGCACAAAGCGGTACACGCCCACGACGGTACCCGCAGCGCGAAGGACCCCGGCGGCCGGGTGGCCGTCCGGGGTCATGGCGTACGGAACGGGGTGTGGGGACGGGGGCCGGGGCGGGGTGCCGGTACGGGGTGTCGGGACGGGGTCGCGACGCGGGGGAGTCAGACGCGGTCGACGATGCCCACCTTCCCCTCCGCCCGGGCGCAGTGCGCCCCGCAGAACCACTGGCCCGCGACCTCGACTCCCTGGCCGATGATCGAGACCCGGCAGTGCTCGCAGACGGGCGCCATGCGGTGGATGGCGCAGGAGAAGCAGTCGAAGACGTGCACGGCGCCCTGCGCGTGCACCTCGAAGGACATGCCGTAATCGTTTCCGCAGACCTCACAACGTGCCATGGGCCGAATGCTGCGCACGGGGAAGGAGCGGAACAAGATCCAGCGGGGTGAGTCGCCGCGCCTGCACCCGGCCGGCGCAACGGCCCTCCGGTTCAGGACTCGGCCGGGGCCACGTCCCGCAGCAGCTGGGTGAAGGCCGCCTCGTCGACGACCGGCGTGCCGAAGCTCTTCGCCTTGACCGTCTTGGAGGTCGCCGAATCGGGGTCGTTGGTCACCAGGAGGCTGGTGAGACGCGACACACTCGTCGCGATGTGCAGGCCCGCCTCGACCGCACGGTCCTCCAGCAGCTCCCGCTCCACCGAGGTGTCACCGGAGAAGGCGATCCGCATGCCCTGCTTGAGCGGCTTGCCGTCCTCGAAGCGTCCCGGATTCGGGTGCGGGCACGCGGGCCGCTTGCGCGAGGGCCGCCAGCTGCTGCCACGGTAGGAGGCCTGGTACCCGACCCGCGGCGTGACGGCGGAGTCCGACCACTCCGTCAGCGGCCGGCATTCCAGCAGGGGCAGCCGTACGCCGCCCTGCGCGGCCGCGTGCAGCGACGGACGGAACGCCTCCGCGAGCACCCGGGCGTCGTCGAGCGCGTGGTGGGCGCGCTGCTGGACCACGCCGAAGTGCGCGGCGAGCGACTCCAGCTTGTGGTTGGGCAGCGGCAGGTTCAGTTCCTTCGACAGGGCGATGGTGCACAGCCGCTGACGGACCGGTGCGGTCGCGGCGGCCCGCGCGTACTCCCGCGCGATCATCTGCCAGTCGAAGATGGCGTTGTGCGCGACCAGTACCCGGTCCGCGAGCCGGCCGGCGAACTCCTCGGCGATGTCCTCGAAGAGCGGCGCGTCGGCGAGCATCGCGCTCGTCAGCCCGTGGATCCACACCGGTCCCGGGTCCCGCCGCGGGTTGACCAGCGTGTACCAGTGGTCCTCCACATTGCCCTGGGCGTCGAGCCGGTAGACGGCGGCGGAGACTATCCGGTCGTCGCGAGCGAGCCCGGTGGTCTCCACGTCGACGACCGCGTACCCCTGTGGGTACGCGGTCGGCCACATCGTCTCTGCGGTCGTACGGTCGTCGAGCATGGTCACAGAGGATATCGGCCCTGACTGACACCCGTGGCCGCGTCGGCGCTTCCCGGCCGTCAGCCCAGGGCGGCGACCAGGTCGCCCGCCGCGAGCTGTTCGAGGCCGCAGCCGTCAACCGGCCCCGGCAGCAGCCGGTATACGGAGCCGCTCGCGCCGGCGGGCGCGACCTCGCCGTCCACCAGTGCGAGGAACACCGACCGTCCCGAAGCGGCGGTGCCCGCGAGGGCCTCGACGTCCGCGGAGGCCAGCACGCCGTCCGGATCGCGCAGGCCGACCAGCCGGGCGGCGAAGGCCGCGGTGTCCTCGCCGGAGCCCCGCCGGTAGGTCCACAGTTCGTCGGGGTCGCTCGGCCGGGGCGTACGGCGCAGCACGGCCACCTCGGGGCAGCGCGCGGCCGCGTGCCAGCCGGCCAGCTCCCACAGGGTGGTGCGGCCGGTCGAGAAGTACTGGAACAGGTCGCGGCCGATCCGGGCCAGATCCTCCTGGTGCGCCCACACGCTGTGGTAGCCCTCGTCGTCGGGCAGGTGGACGTCGGTCCACAGGAACCCGCGCCGCTCCAGGTCGACGAGGAGCGGCACGTGGATCCTGGAGTTGCCGACCAGGTCGTAGCGCTGGCGCACGGTCCGCGGGTCGTAGCGGGCGGTACGGCCGGAGCGGGTGGGCAGGGCCATGAACCCGGCGAAGGCATCGGGCAGCAGCTCGAAGGGGATGTTGTTGAAGCTGAAGACGACCGGCATGGCGAAGCGCACACCGGAGTCGGCCAGGGCGTCCAGGTCGATGTCCACGTACTCGCTCGCCCCGTGGGGCGCCGGCGCCGAGACCAGGTCGCCGGAGTGGACGACGGCCCGCTCGCCGTGGACGAGGTGCGTGTAGTCGCACAGGCCCGCGTAGTTCCAGTCGGCGTCGAACAGCACCACCGACAGGTCCAGGTCCACGCGCTTGCGCGCCGGCTCCATCCAGTGCAGGAACATGCGCAGCACCTCGCCGTCCGGCAGCGCCTGGAAACTGCCCTTGGGGACGGTGACCAGCGCCTTGGCCGCCGCCCGCTCGGCGGAGGGGACGTGGAGGTGGGCGAGGCGGGAGTCGAGGACCGCCACGTCGTACGGGTCGGCCGTGGCCAGCCGGCGCAGCACCTCGGCCTCGAACAGCTCGCACACCGAACGGGTCACCGCCTCGGCCAGCGGGGCCCGGTCGTCATCCACGGTGAAGGAGTGCGCGACCTGTCCGCGCGGGAAGAACACCCGCCGGGTCCCGGGCAGATGGCGGATCCGCAGCCGTCCGAGCGCGGACAGCACGGGCCCCGGCCCGGCCTTCGGCAGCCGCCGCGCCAGTACCTCGGCGACCTGCGGCGCCAGGGTGTCGGCTGCGTACAGCCGCAGCAGGTGGTCCAGGCGCCGGACGAGTTCACCGGGGCGTTCGGCCAGTACGGCCAGGGCCCGGTCCGGATCCCCGCCGCGCAGGGCCTCCTCGGCGCGGCCCAGCCAGGTGGCCGCCCGGATGCGCGAGCCGTCGATCCGTACCGCGTGCGGGTGCGCGGCCGCGGTGGCGAGCAGCGCGGCGCCGAGGGCGGTGCCGGTGGTGTCGGTGCCCCGCAGCACGGCGAAGGCGAGGGCGGCGCGCGGGTGGCGGGCGTACTGCTCGAAGGGGTGCAGGATCTCGGCGGCCCGCTTCCACAGGTCCTCGTGGCGCAGTACGTCCTCGACGAGCAGTGCGGGATCGAGCCCGTCCAGGACGGCCAGCAGCTCGCGCCGCAGCGGGCGCGGCAGGGAGCGCAGGCGCGGGAGTTCCAGGAGGCCGGCCTCTCCGCCGGACCACACGGCGAGCAGTCGCAGCACGTCGGTGGCGGTGGTGAGCCGCTCGGGAAGCAGGGCCCGTACGGTCTCCCGCGTGCGGCGCTCGCGCAGCAGGGTGCCCAGCACCAGGGCCTTGGTCTCCCGCACCGGGATGACGTCCGGGAGCCAGCCCAGGCCGGCCGGTACGTGGGCGAGGAGCACCCGGGCCTCCTCGGTGTCCTGCGGCGAGAGCGGGGTACGGCGGGCGAGGAGCTTGCCGAGGGCGGTGACGGAGTCGGCCGCGCGGTCGGTGCCGAAGGCCAGCAGCCGCAGCGGACCGCCCCCGGAGGGAACCTCCCCCGGGTCCGGGAACGGCAGGATGAACGGATCGTCGGCATCGACGCGGCGGTGGCAGATCGGGCAGCCGGTGTAGTCCTCGCCGTCCCAGCAGGTCCGGCAGACCAGATGGGCGCACGGCGCGACGGGGTGGACACTGCCGACGGTCGCGCACAGCACGCACGGCTGGTCCGGCCACTGCAGGAGCAGGGTCAGGACGCGGTCGATCCACAGCGCGTGGGTGTCGTCGGGCACCGAGGCCGGGAACGAGCGGAACAGCGGCATGTGGGTGCGGTCCGCGCCCAGCAGGATGTCGATGTCCCCGATCAGCTGCGTGCCGGCGGCGGCGAGTCCGGTGGGTCCCAGCCAGGCGAGCGCCGAACGCAGCGGGCCCGTCAGGGCGTAGCCCCGGTCGAGCAGTTCGGCTTCCAGGGCCGTCAGGCCCTCGGTCGTCGACGGGTCGCCCGGGCGCGGCCCGGCCTGGTCGACGTAGACGGTGTGCAGACGGCGCAACAGGACGGTCGACAGCTCGGGCAAAGGGGGGAGCCCTCCGGAACCGGAAAGGGAGAGTGGGCGGGGGCGGAGAGGGGACGCGCTGCGGTTTTCGGAGGAAGGTGAGAAGGAAGCACGTCGCGGAGCCGCCCCCGCGCCGCAGATACAACCACGGGCCCGGGAGCGCGCCAAGTGATTTATCGCGGCGGGGCCGTGCCGGTCGTGCCGGTCGTGCCGTCCGGCGAGTCCGGCGCGTCCGGCGCGAGCAGGGCGTGCACCAGGGCCCGTACGGACAGCAGGAACAGCCGGTCCGGGTCCGCCGGGCGGGCCAGGGCGCGGGCGAGCGCCGGGTCGTGGGGGGCCGCGGCCGGGTCCCAGAGCTCGCTCTCGGCCGGGGACTGGGCGGGGGAGCGCTCACGATTGCGCTCGACGAGGAGGTACCCGACGACCTGGAACTGGACGGCGCGCACCGCCTCCGCCGCCCGGGCACCCCGCAGCCCGGCGGCGTGCACCTCGTGGACGAGTGCCTGCTGGGCGGGCAGGAACATCCGCTCGGTCAGCCCGCGTTCGTGGACCATCGCGATCAGGTGCGGGCGCCGGCGCAGTTCGCGGCGCAGGATCCGGGCCACCGCCAGGATCCGGTCGGCCGGGGTACGGCCGGTGGGCCGGATCGCCCCCATCTCCTCCACGGTCCGCTCGACCAGGGCGTCGAGCAGCGACTCGCGGTTGCCCACGTGCCAGTAGATGGACGTCACGGCGGTGCCCAACTCGGCGGCGAGCCCCCGCATGGTGAGCGCGGCCGGACCGTGCTGCATGACCAGGGAAGCGGCGGCGTCCAGCACCTCGTCGCGGGTGAGCGTGGTTCTGGCCACGATGTCTCCACCAATCTGTCGGATCGTCAATTCTCGTCCGTGCAGGGGTCTTTACCCTTCATCGATGGCGGTGTAACTGTGTTACAGAACCGACTCCCCCCGAGCCGAGGGATGGTGCGAGACATGGCACGCGTACGGTACGGAGCGCGGACCGAGGCCGAGATCGCGGCGTCGCGCGAGAAGAGTTCCCAACTCCCCGACATCTGGTCCACCGGCGTCGTGGCCGTCTGGGAGAGCGACCCCGACGTGGTCGCGGCGGTCCTGCCGCCGCCGCTCAAACCGGCCGACCGGCCCCTGGTACGGGCCAACATCAGCAAGGTCGACCTGCCCGGTTACCCGCTCGGCGCCGGCTCGGTGGCCGTCGCCGCCCAGCACGGCGGGATCGAGGGCTGGTACCCCCTGGTCATGCCGATGACCCTGGAGCGCGCCCTGACCGGCGGCCGCGAGGTCTTCGGCGAGCCGAAGAAGCTGGGCGAGGTCACCGTGGAGCGCGACGGCCTCGTCGTACGGGCCGCTCTCGCCCGGCACGGGATCGCCTTCGTCGAGGTGCGCGGGGCGGTGGACCGCGCGCTGCCGCTGCCCGAGCCCACCCAGAAGACCGACTTCTACTTCAAGTTCCTGCCCGCCGTGGACGGTTCGGGCTTCGACGTGGACCCGGTGCTCGTGCACTGCACGCGCAACGAGAAGGTCCGCAAGCTGGAGCACGTCACCGGGGACATCGTGCTGCGGGAGTCGATGTTCGATCCGGTCGCCGACCTTCCCGTCCGCCGGATCGTGGAGATCACCATCGGCGAGAAGACCACCGACCAGAAGGGCCGGGTCGTCGAGCGGGTCAGTGCCCAGGCCCTGCTCCCGTACATCCACCAGCGCTACGACGACCCCATGCAGATCCTCGACGGACCGCCCGAAGGGAGTGTCTGACATGCGGCTCGAACCAGGGCAGGTGGCCGTGGTCACCGGAGCCGCCGGCGGCATCGGCCTCGCCATGGCCCGCCGCTTCGCCGCCGAGGGACTGAAGGTGGTCCTCGCCGACGTCGAGGAGGGCGCCCTGCGCAAGGCCGCCGACGAACTCGTCGCGGACGGCGCCCAGGTGCTCGCCAGGGCGGTCGACGTCAGCGACCGCGACTCCGTGACCGCGCTGGCCGACGCCGCGTACGAGGCCTTCGGCGCCGTGCACGTGCTCTGCAACAACGCGGGCGTCGGCTCCGGCGCCGAGGGCCGGATGTGGGAGCACGAGCCCAACGACTGGAAGTGGGCCTTCTCCGTCAACGTGTGGGGGGTCTTCCACGGCATCCAGGCCTTCGCCCCCCGCATGATCGCCGCCGGCGGCCCCGGCCACATCGTCAACACCTCCTCCGGCGACGGCGGCATCGCCCCGCTGCCCACCGCGTCCGTGTACGCCGTCACCAAGGCGGCCGTGGTCACCATGACCGAGTCGCTCTACGCCCACCTCAAGGCGGAGGGCGCCGCCGTCGGGGCCTCCGTCCTCTTCCCCGGACCGCACATGCTGCGCACCGGGCTCTGGGAGTCGCACCGCAACCGGCCCGAGCGGTACGCGAAAGAGCGGCCACGCAAGGCCCCGTACCGCAGCCTCGACCAGTACGAGGCGGCGATGAAGAAGGCCGGCCACGAGGTGGAATTCACCCCGGTCGAGGAGGTCGCCGAGCACGTCGTCGACGGCATCCGCGCCGACCGCTTCTGGATGCTCCCGGCGAGCGAGCACAGCGACCGGCAGATCCGCGCCCGGTCGCAGTCGATGCTCGACCGGACCAACCCCGGCTACCTGGAAAGCTTCATCCTCGACTGAGGGGCGTCTGTGGTGAGTACGAACGAAGACCGGAACGAAGACCGGACCGAAGACCGGACCGAAGGCGGGACCGAAGACCCGTACCTGATCATCTCCTCCGACTGCCACGCCGGCCTGCCCACCGAGCAGTACCGCCCCTACCTGGATTCCCGCTTCCACCCCCAGTTCGACGAGTTCCTCGGCGAACGCGACGCCCGCCGGGCGGAGGCCACCCGCCTCGGCGTCCGGAACGAGGCCTTCGCCGAGAAGTGGTTCCACGACCACGAGGAAGGCCTCAAGGGCGGCTGGGACACCGGGCAGCGGCTGAAGGAACTCGACGGCGACGGCGTGGCCGCCGAGGTCGTCTTCCCCGACGCGGACGCCGTCGACAGCCAGACCGCCGCCCCCTTCGGCGTCGGCCTCGGCCTCTCCGGTGACCAGGACCCCGAGCTCGGCATGGCGGGCGCGCAGGCGCACAACCGCTGGCTCGCGGAGTTCGTGGGGCAGCACCCGGAGCGGCACTGCGGAGTCGCCCTGCTCCCCATCACGGGCGAGCCGGAGAAGGTCGTCGCCGAGATCCACCGGGCCAAGGCGTCCGGGCTGGGCGCGCTGATGATCCCCGCGATGTGGGTGGACAAGGCGCCCTACCACGACCGCCGCTACGACCCCGTATGGGCGGCGGCCGCCGAGACGCAGATGCCGATCGTCACCCACTCCGGGTCCTCGCCGCGCCACGAGTACGGCGACCACCTGGGCATCTTCGTCTCCGAGGTCACCTGGTGGCCGGCCCGCCCGCTGTGGTTCCTGCTCTGGTCGGGGGTGTTCGAGCGCCACCCCGGCCTGAAGTTCGGCGTCGCCGAGGCGGGCTGCTGGTGGCTGCCGAACCAGCTGTGGTTCATGGACCGGCTCTACCTCGGCGCGCACGGCGGCAAGAAGCTCTCGCCGTTCGAGGAGCTGAAGCGGCCGCCCAGCGAGTACCTGGACCGCCAGGTCTTCATCTGTGCGACGAACACCAAGCGCCGGGAGCTCGCGCAGCGGTACGAGATCGGCGTGGACAACATCCTGTGGGGCTCGGACTTCCCGCACCCCGAGGGCACCTGGCCGAACACCCGGACCTGGCTGAAGAACACCTTCCACGACATCCCGGTCGCGGAGACCCGCCGGATGCTCGGGCTCGCGGCGGCCGAGGTCTTCGGCTTCGACACCGCGAAGCTGGCCCCGATCGCCCGCCGGATCGGCCCCACCCCGGCGGAGCTGGGCCAGTCCCCGGACCAGGCGGCGGTGGAGGCCTCCTGGGCCCGCTCCCGCGAGGTGGGCCGCCACTGGCTCACCGACAACGACTTCCCGGTGCTGGGGGTGAACCCGTGACGTCCGAGGACCGCTACACGGTGATCTCGGCGGACTGCCACGCGGGCGCCGACCTGCTGGACTACAAGCCGTACCTGGAGAAACGCCACCACGAGGACTTCGACGCCTGGGCCGCCACGTACGTGAACCCGTACGAGGACCTCCTCGCGGACACCGCCGACCGCAACTGGAACTCCGCGCGGCGCCTTGCGGAACTGGAGGCCGACGGCATCGTCGCCGAGGTCCTCTTCCCCAACACCGTCCCGCCCTTCTTCCCCAAGGCCTCCCTGATGGCCCAGCCCCCGACGGCCGCCGAGTACGAGATGCGGTGGGCGGGGCTCCAGGCCCACAACCGCTGGCTGGCGGACTTCTGCGCGGACGCGCCGGGGCGGCGGGCGGGGGTCGCCCAGATCCTCCTGAACGACGTGGACGCGGCGGTCGGCGAGATCCGCCGGGCCCGGGCGGCCGGCCTGACGGGCGGCATCCTGCTCCCGGGCGTCCCGCCCGGCTCCACCGTCCCCGAGCTGTACTCGGCCGCCTACGACCCCATCTGGGCGGTCTGCGACGAGCTGGACGTCCCGGTCAACCACCACGGCGGCTCGGCCTCGCCGCCGCTGGGCGACGAACCGGCGGCCCGGGCCGTCTTCATGGTGGAGACGACCTGGTTCTCGCACCGCGCCCTGTGGCACCTCGTCTTCGGCGGGGCCTTCCACCGTCACCCGGGGCTGAAGCTGGTCCTGACGGAGCAGGGCTCCGGGTGGATCCCCGGGGTGCTGGAGATGCTGGACTACTACCACGGCCGCCTGGTCGCGGCATCGGCCACGGCCGAGTCCAAGTTCGGGGCGGGCCTCGCGGAGTCGATGGGCCGGGGGCCGAGCGAGGTCTGGCGGGACAACTGCTTCGTGGGAGCGAGCTTCATGCGCCCCCACGAGGTCCCGCTGCGGGAGCGGATCGGCCTCGACAAGATCATGTGGGGCAGCGACTACCCCCACGACGAGGGCACCACCCCCTTCTCCCGCGAAGGCCTCCGCATCGCCTACGCGGGCCTCCCGCGCGAGGAGGTCGCCGCGATGGCCGGCGGCAACGCGGCCCGCGTGTACGGCTTCGACCTCGCCCTGCTGGACGCGGTCGCGGCCAAGCACGGCCCGCTGGTCTCGGAGATCGCGGAGCCGTTGACGGCCGTGCCCCCGGAGGCCACCAGCCCGGCCTTCGCCCGCGGGGGGTCGGTCCGGGTCTGGTGACACCGGCTCCCGCCGGAGCGGCTCAGTTCTTGTACACGAGCCGCTCCGCCGGGATGCTCTCGGAGCCGACCACCCTGGTGCGCCGGTCCACCTCGACGACCAGCCCGTCCACGGCCGCGAGGGGTGAGAGGTCCACCGTTCCGAGGCACTCGCTCAGGGCGAGCAGCCGCAGCCCGGGCAACTCGGCCAGCGGCTCCAGTGTCCCCTCGAACATGCACCTGATCAGCACGAGTTCCTTCAGCCGCCGGTACGGTACGAGGGCCGCGGCCGACACCGGTGCGGCGTGCCGGATCTGCAACGAGCCGAGTTCCGGGAGCGGGAGCGAGTGGACCAGCTGCCGGTACTGCAGGCTGCCCGCGATCGTCAGCTCCTTCACCCCCGGCCACCGGTCGATCCCGTCGAGGGTCATCCGGCGGGCGCCCTGCCACAAGGCCAGGGACGTCAGCCCCTCGGCCGCCGGGACGTCCCCGATCGCCCTCTGCTCGGGCTCGAACCCGATGACCAGGGACTTGAGCCCGCCGACCGCCGCCAGCGGGGCCAGGGAGAGGCCGTCCCGGAGGTAGCCGAAGGCGAGGCTGTCCGCCGACAGTTCGGTGACCACCTCGACGCCCGTGACCTCAGGGCAGTCCAGTACGCCGAGGTGCCGGAGCGTCGGATGCCCGGCCAGCGGCGCGAGATCGGTCAGGGCCGCATTGCGGTGGATGACCAGCCACTCCAGGTCCGGCCGCGCGGATATGTCCGGCGGGAGGGCCCCGTTCCAGGTCAGGTGGACCCGCCGTATGTGCGGCATCCGGCCGAGCACGGCGAGCTGCTCCGGCGTGCGGACGTGCAGATGCCCGACGCGCACCGGGGCGTCGGCCAGGACCGCGTCCGCGTAGTCATCGGTGGGGAACCGCCCCCAGGCGTCGGACAGTTCATGGACCACGTCGTAGCGGTCGTCCCTCCGGAAGCCGGCGATGACCTGGAGAGCCCGGTCCCCGCCGACGAGTGCGGCCGTACGGATGATGGCGGCAGCCTGCTGCTCGTCCAGTCCCGCCGGGTCCGGCAGGAGTTCCAGGACCAGCTCGCCCGCCTTGGCCAGCTCCTCGGCCTGCCCCACCGAGTGCGGCGGCAGCAGGTGCGCCGTACGCGCCTCCACCTCGTGCCAGACCTCGGGGTCCAGTTCCGGGGCGTGCTCCAGGCAGGCCGCGGCCAGCAGCACCAGCCGGTTCCGGCCCCGCTTGACCTTGTCGGCCCGCCGCAGGAGCTGCCGGAGCAGGCGTGCGCGCTCGTCGGGGCGGGCATGCCCCACCGCCATGCGGACCACGTCCTCCCACGCGTCCTCGTGGGCGTTGCCCACCAGCACACCGAAGTCCCGTGCCTCCACGGCCGCCTTGGCCCCCAGGTAGTCCTGGAAGGTGCGGTGCACGAAGTGGACCGACCCCGGAACCGGCTCCCGGAGCAGCCCGCTGCGGATCAGCAGGTGCCGGAACACCTGCTCGGCACCGGCCTGTGCCCGGACCTGGGGCATGGCGCCGAGCCACTCGCCCACCATCTCCTCGGCCTCCGTGCAGGACGCCTCCAGCTGGCCGTTGCGGATGAGCCAGTAGGCGAGCCGCTGGAGCAGCAGGGTCTGTTCGTCCCTGCTGAGGTACACGCCCTCGACACCGGAGATGTCCCGTTCGGTGTCCCGGCGTACGAGGAGCATGTCCAGGGCGGCGTCGTACAGCTCCTTGCGCGCCCTGGGCAGGTGCATGTGACGGTCCCGGTTCAGGGCGCACAGCAAGGCGCACATGAGGGGGTTCGAAGCCAGCCATCCGAGGTCCCGGCGGGAACCGACGGACTGGATCAGTGATCTCTCGTACCGGTCGAGGCTGTCCCGTTCCTCCTCGGAGCCGCACTCGGCACGGGCGGAGTCGTGCCAGTGCGTGATGAAGGCGCTGACGTCGTCGCGCTCCATCGACAGCAGGGAGAGGAGGGAGAAAGCCTGCCCGGTCAGCCAGTCCTCCGGGACCGCCGACGGGCGGGTGGTCACCACGTAGCGGGCCCGGGGATAGGCCGCGAGCAGGGATCTCAGCCACTCCTCCGTGCGGCTGCGCAGCTTGGACGGGACCTCGTCGACGCCGTCGATCAGGACGAGTGCCCGCCCTTCGGACAGCAGGTTCTCGACCCATCCGTCCGGGGCCCGCAGCGGCACGCCCGAGGCGCGCAGCCAGTTCTCCGGCATAGGCAGGCCCTCGGGCGAGTTGAACGAGCGCAGCCGCAGGACGAAGGGGACGAGCGTGTTCCAGTGGCGCAGGCCGAGTTTGAAGCTCCGCCTCGCCGCGTTCAGGGCCAGCCACTGGACCAGGGTGCTCTTGCCCGAACCCGCCGGGCCGCGCAGCAGTACACGCTCGGACGTGCTGAGTGCCTGCTCGGTCTTCATCGCCGAGTGGCGGCCCGGATCCTCCAGCAGCTGCTCGCCCGTCACCGCCAGGCTGATGTACGCCAGGTCCAGGGGCCATTCCTCGCGAGCGTGACCGAGGGTCAGGCCGAACAGCTGGAGGCGGCTGTGGGCGTCGGCGACGTACCGCGCGTACCGCTCCTCGAAGGCGTACGCCGTTCCGTCCCCGGTGGCGCCCAGCCGGTCCACCGCCCGCGCCAGCTCACCCGTCCGCCGGACCAGTTCCACCTCCGCCCGGGCCCCGAAGCCCGGCAGGGTCGTCATGTATTCCACCGCGTGCGCGCAGCACAGCCGGACCAGCCGTCCGTACAGGGCCTCCGCCGCCGGGCTCAGGCCCGCCGGGGGGCCGGGGAGGGCCGCCGCCAGGGCCGCCGGGTCGAGGTCCGCCACGAAGAGGGACTCCGCGTCCAGGGGGCCGAGCGCCGCGAAGGCGTCGCCGACCGCGTCCAGCGCCGCCAGACGCTCGTGCTCCGGCAACGCCGCGGCCTCCGGGCCGAGGCGCTCCGCCAGGGCTTCGGTCAGGCGCCGCATCTCGCCGTCGCCGAGTTCCGCCGGAGGCTTGCGCCAGCGCGGGGCCGGCCGGGCCGGGTCGGCCGCCAGGCCCGCCCCCGGGGCCCTGGCCAGGAGGGACTTCACCAGCGTCCCCGCCGCCGTCCCCGCCACCCGTAAGAGAACCGTCTCCAAGCCCGTCATTCCCCGCCCTTCCCTTGGTCCGGACATCATCTCGCGAACCGCTGGTAACCCCGATGGATACCGATCGGTAACAACCTCTAGCGGCACCCCCGAGAGCGCCTCTATGGTGCGGGACATGCCGAACCTGCCCGATGTCGTGCTGTGGTCCATACCTGCCTTTGTGCTGCTCACCGTCATCGAGGTGGTGAGCTACCGGCTCCATCCCGACGAGGACGCCGCCGGCTACGACACCAAGGACGCCGTCACGAGCGTCACCATGGGGGTCGGCAGTATCGGCTTCGACCTGCTCTGGAAGATCCCGGTCGTCGCCGTCTTCACCGCGGTCTACGAACTGACCCCGCTGCGGGTGCCGTTCCTGTGGTGGACCGCCCTGCTGATGCTGCTCGCCCAGGACTTCCTCTACTACTGGCAGCACCGCCTCCACCACGTCATCCGCATCCTGTGGGCCTGCCACGTGGTCCACCACAGCAGCCGGCGTTTCAACCTCACCACCGCCCTGCGCCAGCCCTGGACCAGCGCCACCACCTGGTGGTTCTACCTGCCGATGGTGGCCCTCGGCGTGCACCCGGCGGCGATCCCGTTCTGCTACGGACTCAACCTGCTCTACCAGTTCTGGGTCCACACCGAGCGCATCGGCAAGCTGCCGCGGCCCTACGAGTACGTCTTCAACACCCCCTCCCACCACCGCGTCCACCACGCCTCGCAGGGCGGCTACCTTGACCGCAACTTCGGCGGCATCCTGATCGTCTGGGACCGGATGTTCGGTTCCTGGGTGGGGGAGACGGACAAGCCCGTCTACGGGCTCACCAAGAACATCGGCACCCACAACCCGCTGCGCGTGGCCACCCACGAGTACGCGGCCATCGCCCGGGACGTGCGCGCCGCCGGGAGCTGGCGCCAGCGGGCCGGACACGTCTTCCGCGGCCCCGGCTGGCAGCCCGCCCCAGCAGCCGCCACCGCATCGACCCCTGCCACCGCAGCCGGCCCCGCTCCGGCCACCGGCAGCGCAGCCGTCCCCGCTCCGGTCACCGGCACCGCAGCCGGCCCCGCCGCCTCGGCCGTACAGGAGACCACCGCGTGAGCACCGCCGAGTCCCCGGGCCGACCCGCCCCCGCCTGGGCGGCGGACCAGGCGCCGGCCGGCCGGCCGCGCCTCGGCCGCATCGCCCTCGTGGCCTTCGCCGTGGCCGCCGCCGTCGACCTCGGCTCGCTGCTCGCCGGCTGGCACCTCGGGCACGTGATCGCCAAGCCGCTGCTGATGCCGCTGCTCGTGACCCACATGGCCACTCGCGGCGCCCCCCGGCTGCTGCTCGCCGCCCTGCTGTTCGGCTGGGGCGGGGACCTGGCCCTGCTCTTCGACGCCGAGCCCGCCTTCCTCGCAGGGATGGGCTCCTTCGCCGTCGGGCACGTCTGCTACCTCGTCCTCTTCGGCAAGCGGCCCGCGAACCCGCTGGTCGGGGGCGCGTACACGCTCGCCCTCCTCGGCACCGTCGCCCTGCTGTGGTCCGATCTGCCGGCCGACCTGCGGATCCCCGTGGCCGGCTACAGCCTGCTGCTCACCGCCATGGCGTTCCGCTCCAGCGCCCTCGGCCTGCGGGCCGGGATCGGCGGCGCACTGTTCCTGCTCTCCGACACCCTCATCGCCACCGGTGTCGCCGAATGGCCCCAGCTGCCCCGCCCGGACTTCTGGATCATGGCCACGTACCTCGCCGCCCAGTACCTGCTGGCGACTGGCGCGACCTCCCGGGAAGCAGGCGTACGGTATGACGGTTCCACAGTCGTACAAGACTGAACGATCCCGAACCGGAGGACTGCACCACCATGCGCGCCACCGTCATCCACGCCCCCCACGACATCCGCGTGGAGGAGGTGCCCGACGCTGCGATCCAGCGCCCCGAGGACGCCGTCGTCCGCGTCCTGCGTGCCTGTATCTGCGGCAGCGACCTGTGGGCCTACCGCGGCGAGGCCGAGCGTCAGCCCGGCCAGCGCATCGGCCATGAGTTCCTCGGCATCGTCGAGGAGACCGGCTCCGCCGTGTCCGGCGTGCGGGTGGGCGACCTCGTCGTCGCGCCCTTCATGTGGTCGGACGGCACCTGCGAGTACTGCAAGGAGGGCCTGTTCACCTCCTGCGACCACGGCGGTTTCTGGGGCTCGGTCGGCCACGACGGAGGCCAGGGCGAGGCCGTCCGCGTCCCGCACGCCGACGGCACCCTGGTGACGCTGCCCGCCGAGGCCGTCTCGGACGACCACCTGCTGACCGGGCTGCTCGCGCTGTCCGACGTCATGGGCACCGGCCACCACGCGGCGCTGGGCGCGGGCGTGCGCATGGGCTCCACGGTCGCCGTCGTCGGCGACGGCGCGGTCGGTCTGTGCGGCGTCCTCGCCGCCAAGCGCCTGGGCGCCGAGCGGATCATCGCCCTGGGCCGCCACACCGTACGTACGGACATCGCCAGGCTCTTCGGGGCCACCGACGTCGTCGCCGAGCGCGGTGAGGCCGCCGAGGCGGCCGTGCGCGAGCTCACCGGCGGCCGGGGCGCGCACGCGGTCATCGAGGCGGTCGGCACCGAGCAGTCGATGCGCACCGCCGTGAACATCACCCGCGACGGCGGGGCCATCGGCTACGTCGGCGTCCCGCACGGCAGCGGCACCGGCCTCGACCTCGGCGTCATGTTCGACCGCAACATCACCCTGCGCGGCGGCGTGGCCCCGGTCCGCGCGTACATCCCGGAGCTGCTGGAGGACGTGCTCAGCGGCGCGATCGACCCGGCGCCCGTCTTCGACCGGACCGTGTCGCTGGACGAGGTCCCGGACGGCTACCGGGCGATGGACGACCGCAGCGCGCTCAAGGTGATGATCAAGCCCTGACCTGCGGGACGAGCGAATGAACGAATGAACGAAAGGACGGGCCGGGCGGGTGATCCCCGCCCGGCCCGTCCGCCTCGCTGCGACCGCTGTTACTTCACGGCCTTGAGCGCGTCGATCACGCCGTATCCGTAGTAGCCCGTCTGCCCCCACTTGCTCTGGCAGGTGGTGGCGTCGATCAGGGTGCCCGCGGCGTCGTATATCTGCGTCGGACAGGCCGCCTTCGTGGACTGGGCCTTCAGCATGGCCTGGAGCTGCGCGGGCGTGGCCGACGGGTGGGCGCTCTTGAGGAGCGCCGCGACGCCCGCGACGTGCGGGGCGGCCATCGAGGTGCCCTGCTTGTAGCCGTAGCCCCCGCCCGGGACGGTCGACAGCACGCGCCCGTTGGCGTCCGGGGTGTCCGGGACCTGCCACTTGTCGCCGCCGGGGGCGGCGACGTCCACGACCCCGAGGCCGTAGCTGGAGTAGTACGAGCGCAGGCCCTTGTCGCCGGTCGCGGAGACGGTGACCACACCCGGCAGCTGCGTGGGCAGGTCCAGGCAGACCTTCGGGTCGATGGTGCGCGGCACCGGGGTGGTGTCGTTCGGGCTGGTCTCGTCGACGAGGGAGTCGGCCGCCAGGTCCTGGTCGGAGTTGCCGGCCGAGGCGATGTGGAGCGTGCCCTTGCGCTCGGCGTACTTGGTGGCCCGGCCGATGGCCTCCACCAGCGCCTTCTGGTCGTCGTCGGACTTGCAGTTGAAGAGCCACGGGTCGACGTAGTAGCTGTTGTTGGTCACCTCGATCCCCTTCTCGGCGGCGAACATGAAGCCGCAGACGACCGCCTCGGTGTAGAAGAGGCTGGTCCCGGGCTCGCTCACCTTGATCGCGGCGATCTTCACGCCCGGCGCGACACCGCTGACGCCGATGCCGTTGCGCGCGGCCCCGATGGTCCCGGCCACGTGCGTGCCGTGGTCGCTGCCGTCGGCGTACGGGCGCCAGGCGCCCTCGGTGGTGTCGGCGACGCCGCCCACGCAGTTGGCCGACTGGCTCTTGGAGAAGTTCGGGGCGAGATCGGGGTGGGTGTCGTCGACACCCGTGTCGATGATGCCCACGGTGACGTTCGGGCTGCCATCGTTGATCTTGTGAGCCTTGTCGGCCTCGATCGTCCGCAGGTCCCACTGGTTGGGCTCCAGCGGCTCCTGACCCTCCTGGGCCGCTGCCGCCGCCTTGGCGGCGTCCGCCGCGCTCAGCTGCTGGGTCGCGCCCTCCTCGGTGGTCCGCGCCGCCGACATCGGGGCCGTGCGGGTGGCGCCGACCGACACGAACAGGCCGCGCTGGGCTCGCAGCTGCTTGGCGAAGTCCGGGTTCTGGGAGTGTGCGACCACGACCCCGATCTGCTCATAGGCCGTCACCACCGTTCCGCCGGCCCGCTCGACGGCCTTCTTCGCCGCCTTCACCGTGGCGTACGCGTTCAGGTTGGCCACGTACGACAGCTTGGGGCCGAAGGTGTCGGCCTTCGAAGCCGTCGCCGTGCCGGCCGTACCGCCCAGCGGGGCGGCCGAGGCCGAGATCGCGGGCAGGAAGGCGAGCGAGGCGGTGAGCGCCAGGCCGACGGGTACGGCGAGAGCACGGCTGCGCTTCTTGGGCGCACGCGACCCCAGCTGATCCATGGGTTCTCCAGGTCATGTTCGAAAAAGCCGCCCGGACGCGGTCGCGTCGGACGGGTTCATGACAAGCGAACCTAGCGTCGCCGTTCCTCTCTGCGCCATCAGTTCGAGAAATCAGTTCCCGAAGAACCAACGGGTGTTGAACCGTCCCGCCGCGCCGTCCGTGCCGTTGACAGGGGGGATCGGCACCACCGTCCCCCCACACGGAGGTTGTTTTGTCCGTCGTCCCCACCGCACCCGCGTCACAAGGAGATCCCCCCGTGACCACCGAAGCAGCGCCGCCGCCGGGCAGCGCGGGAACGCCACCGGCCGCCCCCACGGCAGACGACTACACGAGCGTCCAGCAGAGCGCGGAGTTCGCCGAACTGCGCGGCTCCTACCGCTCCTTCGCCTTCCCGCTCACCGTGGCCTTCATCGCCTGGTACCTGCTCTACGTCCTGCTGTCCAACTACGCGGGCGGCTTCATGGGGACCAAGCTCTTCGGCAACATCAACGTCGCCCTCGTGCTCGGCCTCGCCCAGTTCGCGACGACCTTCCTGATCGCCTGGCTCTACGCACGCCACGCGGCCGCGCAGCTCGACCCCAAGGCCGGGGCCATCAAGGCGCGGATGGAGGCCGCCGAATGAGCGGCGCGACGCACCTGACGACGCTCGCCGCGGGAGCCTCCGAGCACCGCCCGCTGATCATCACCCTGTTCGGGCTGTTCGTCGTCGCCACCCTGATCATCACCGTCTGGGCCGGCCGCCAGACCCGGGGCGCCGCCGACTTCTACGCGGGCGGCCGCCAGTTCACCGGCTTCCAGAACGGCCTCGCCATCTCCGGCGACTACATGTCCGCCGCGTCCTTCCTCGGCATCGCCGGAGCCATCGCCCTCTTCGGCTACGACGGCTTCCTCTACTCGATCGGCTTCCTCGTCGCCTGGCTGGTCGCCCTGCTGCTCGTCGCCGAGCCGCTGCGCAACTCCGGCCGCTACACGATGGGCGACGTCCTCGCGTACCGGATGCGCCAGCGGCCCGTCCGTACCGCCGCCGGCACCTCCACCATCGTGGTCTCGATCTTCTACCTGCTCGCCCAGATGGCCGGCGCCGGCGTGCTCGTCTCGCTGCTCCTGGGCATCACCAGCGACGGCGGCAAGGTGGCCGTCGTCGCGCTGGTCGGCGTACTGATGATCGTCTACGTGACCATCGGCGGCATGAAGGGCACCACCTGGGTCCAGATGATCAAGGCGGTGCTGCTGATCGCGGGCGCCCTGCTGATCACCCTCCTGGTGCTGGTGAAGTTCAACTTCAACATCTCCGACCTGCTGGGCAAGGCCGCCGAGAACAGCGGACAGGGGGCGAAGTTCCTCGAACCCGGCCTCAAGTACGGCAAGGACCCGACCTCGAAGCTGGACTTCATCTCGCTCGGCCTCGCCCTGGTCCTCGGCACAGCAGGCCTGCCGCACATCCTGATCCGCTTCTACACCGTGCCCACCGCGCAGGCCGCCCGTAAGTCCGTCCTCTGGGCCATCGGCATCATCGGCGGCTTCTACCTGATGACGATCGCCCTCGGCTTCGGCGCCGCGGCGCTGCTCGACCGCGACGAGATCATCAAGTCCAACAAGGCCGGCAACACCGCCGCACCGCTGCTCGCCCAGGCCGTCGGCGGCGGCCCCGACTCCACCGGCGGCGCCATCCTGCTCGCCGTGATCTCCGCGGTCGCCTTCGCCACCATCCTGGCCGTCGTCGCGGGCCTCACCCTCGCCTCCTCCTCGTCCTTCGCGCACGACCTGTACGTGAACGTGATCCGCAAGGGCAAGGCCACCGAGAAGGAGGAGATGCGCGCGGCCCGCTGGTCGACCGTCGTCATCGGAGCCGTCGCCATCGGCCTCGGCGCACTGGCCCGCGACCTGAACGTGGCCGGCCTGGTCGCGCTCGCCTTCGCGGTCGCCGCCTCCGCGAACCTGCCGACGATCCTCTACAGCCTCTTCTGGAAGCGCTTCACCACCCGGGGCGCGCTCTGGTCCATCTACGGCGGACTGATCTCGGCGGTCGGCCTGGTGCTGTTCTCCCCGGTCGTGTCCGGAAAGCCCACCTCGATGTTCAAGGACGCGGACTTCTTCTGGTTCCCGCTGGAGAACCCGGGGATCATCTCGATCCCCCTCGGCTTCCTGCTGGGCTGGCTGGGAACCGTCCTCTCCAAGGAGAAGGCCGACCCCCGGAAGTTCGCCGAGCTGGAAGTGCGCTCCCTCACCGGAACAGGGGCGCACTGACATCATCCGAACACCCAGCGTGGCCGCGTCGTAGATCTCTACGACGCGGCCACGTCACGTCTCGTTCATTTGGGCACCCCTGGATGACACAGGCGTCACGTAGTCTCGAAATAGAACGCGTGAAGTAGATCCAACGTCCGCGCGTACCTCTACTTCCGGACAGGGGAGGGGGCCCACAGTGCTTCTCGACACCTACGGCCGCGTGGCCACTGACCTGCGCGTCTCACTGACCGACCGGTGCAATCTGCGCTGCACCTACTGCATGCCCGAGGAGGGCCTGCAGTGGCTCGGCAAGTCGGACCTGCTCAGTGACGACGAGATCGTCCGGCTGATCCGCATCGCGGTCACGCAGCTGGGGATCACCGAGGTCCGGTTCACCGGAGGCGAGCCGCTGCTGCGGCCCGGCCTGGTCGGCATCGTCGAGCGGTGCGCGGCCCTGGAGCCCCGCCCCAAGATGTCGCTGACCACCAACGGCATCGGTCTGAAGCGCACCGCGCAGGCCCTGAAGGCCGCCGGACTGGACCGGGTGAACGTGTCCCTGGACACCCTGCGGCCCGAGGTCTTCAAGACCCTCACCCGCCGGGACCGGCACAAGGACGTCATCGACGGCATGGCCGCGGCCCGCGAGGCCGGCCTCACCCCCGTCAAGGTCAACGCCGTGCTCATGCCCGGCCTCAACGACGACGAGGCCCCCGACCTGCTGGCCTGGGCCGTGGAGAACGAGTACGAGCTCCGCTTCATCGAGCAGATGCCGCTCGACGCCCAGCACGGCTGGAAGCGCGACGGCATGATCACCGCCGGGGACATCCTGGAGTCCCTGCGCACCCGCTTCACGCTCACCGAGGAAGGCGCCGTCGAGCGCGGCTCCGCCCCGGCCGAGCGCTGGGTGGTCGACGGGGGCCCGGCCACCGTCGGCGTCATCGCCTCGGTCACCCGCCCGTTCTGCGGTGCCTGCGACCGTACGCGGCTCACGGCCGACGGCCAGGTGCGTACGTGCCTGTTCGCCACCGAGGAGTCGGACCTGCGCGCGGCCCTGCGCTCGGGCGCGCCGGACGAGGAGATCGCCCGGCTCTGGAAGGTCGCGATGTGGGGCAAGAAGGCCGGATCCGGTCTCGACGACCCGTCCTTCCTGCAGCCCGACCGCCCGATGTCCGCGATCGGCGGCTGACCGGGGCGGCAGATCCCGGGACGCGGGACCCAGGGAGCAGATCCCGGGTCCCGGGTCGGTTCGGGTCAGGTCAGGTCAGGTCAGCGCGGGCGTTCCGAGCCCTCCGGCTGCACCCACTCGTCCAGCTTCACGACGTCCTTGAGGAAACCGCGGACCCCCAGGAACTGGGAGAGGTGTTCGCGGTGCTCCTCGCACGCCAGCCAGGTCTTGCGCCGTTCCGGCGTGTGCAGCGTCGGGTTGTTCCACGCCAGGACCCACACGGCCGCGTCACGGCAGCCCTTGGCGGAGCAGGTGGGATTCTCGTCGAGGCCGGAGGCGTTGGAGGAAGTCACGGCCCCACATTAGAACGGAATGGCGACGCCGAGCAGCCACGGGGGGAGCTGCCCGGCGTCGGTCCGTCGCTCCGACGGGGGATGCGGAGCGCGTGAGCAGTATGTCACGCAGGACCCGGTGGAGTGCACCGGAACTTCATGATTGATCTGAGCTTTTCTTGAGGTTTCCCGCGTCCAGCGCCGGTCGCACGGGAGCCGGAACGAAGTGCGAGGGAAGTGAGGGCGTCGACTCGCGCCCGGCGTTGGCGATGACCACGGCCACGTACGGGAGCAGGGCGCCGGCCACGAGCGTCACCATGGCCACCGGGCGCTGCACGTTCCACAACAGCACGGTCGCGATGACCGAAAGGGTCCTGATCGTCATCGAGATCACGTACCGGCGCTGACGGCCCCGCACGTCCTCGGCGAGACCCATCCGCGCGCCGGTGATCCGGAAGACCTCGGCCCCGTTCTGCTTCTGCCGCTTCGTCCGCTCCACGCTCCACCACCCGATCGCCCGCCGGGCACTCCCGGCCCGGACCCCTCCCACGGTACGCCCGCCCCCCTGCCGTGAGGAGAGGGGGGACCCCCGTACGGAGCTGTCCGAAATGCGCGGTACGCCGGATGGGTCGAAACTGGGCCCACGTGCGCACAACGCGCCAGGAGGAGGCTCGACATGGGTTGGTTGTGGGCGATCATCGTCGGTTTCGTGCTGGGGCTGATAGCCAAGGCCATCCTGCCGGGCAAGCAGCACCAGCCGCTGTGGCTGACCACCCTCTTCGGCATCGCCGGCGCCGTCCTCGGCAACGCGGTGGCCACATGGATCGGTGTCGGCGAGACCAAGGGCATCGACTGGACCCGACACCTGCTGCAGATCGTCGGGGCGGTCGTCATCGTCGCGCTCGGCGAGATGGCGTACGGAGCGATCAAGGGCAAGCGGCAGACGACGTGACGCACCGCGGGTCAGCCGCGGGTCACGACGAAGGGGCCGGCCCGGACCAAGCGTCCGAACCGGCCCCTCCGCCGTGTTCTGCCGTGCTGCCGCGCGTCCTGCGACGCGTCAGGCGCCGGTGACCTCCACCGCGGCCAGGTTCTTCTTGCCGCGGCGCAGCACCAGCCAGCGCCCGTGGAGCAGGTCCTCCTTGGCGGGGACCGCGTCCTCGGCGGTGACCTTCGTGTTGTTCACGTAGGCGCCGCCCTCCTTCACGGTCCGGCGGCCGGCCGACTTGCTCGCGACCAGGCCGGTCTCCGCGAGCATGTCCACCACGAGGCCGGGCTCCGTCACCTGGGCGTGCGGCAGCTCGGACAGGGCCGCGGCCAGCGTGGCCTCGTCCAGCTCCGCCAGGTCGCCCTGACCGAACAGTGCCTTCGACGCGGCGATCACGGCGGCGCACTGGTCGGCGCCGTGCACGAGCGTCGTCAGCTCCTCGGCCAGCGCCCGCTGGGCGGCGCGCGCCTGCGGCCGCTCGGCGGTCTGCGCCTCCAGTGCCTCCAGCTCCTCACGGGACTTGAAGGACAGGATCCGCATGTAGGTGGAAATGTCCCGGTCGTCCACGTTCAGCCAGAACTGGTAGAACGCGTACGGCGTGGTCATCTCCGGGTCGAGCCACACGGCCCCGCTCTCGGACTTGCCGAACTTGGTGCCGTCCGCCTTGACCATCAGCGGGGTCGCCAGCGCGTGCACGACCGCGCCCGGCTCGACCCGGTGGATCAGGTCGAGTCCGGCCGTCAGGTTGCCCCACTGGTCGGAGCCGCCCTGCTGGAGCACGCAGCCGTAGCGCCGGTACAGCTCCAGGAAGTCCATGCCCTGGAGCAGCTGGTAGCTGAACTCGGTGTAGCTGATGCCCTGGTCGGAGTCGAGCCGCTTGGCGACCGAGTCCTTCGTCAGCATCTTGTTGACCCGGAAGTGCTTGCCGATGTCGCGCAGGAACTCGATGGCGGACATGCCCGCCGTCCAGTCCAGGTTGTTCACCATGAGCGCCGCGTTCTCGCCCTCGAAGGACAGGAACGGCTCGATCTGGGTGCGCAGCCGGGTCACCCAGTTCGCGACGGTCTCCGGGTCGTTCAGGGTCCGCTCGGCCGTCGGTCGCGGGTCGCCGATCTGCCCGGTGGCCCCGCCCACCAGCGCCAGCGGCCGGTTACCGGCCTGCTGGAGCCGGCGCACGGTGAGCACCTGGACCAGGTGCCCCACGTGCAGCGAGGCCGCGGTCGGGTCGAAGCCGCAATAGAAGGTGACCGGACCGTCCGCGAAGGCCTTGCGCAGGGCTTCTTCGTCGGTGGACTGGGCGAAGAGCCCGCGCCACTTCAGTTCGTCGACGATGTCAGTCACGGTCGTGACTCTCCTTGAGAGATGGAGTGAGTAGGGATGCGGATGAGGGGTCTACCCGCACATTCTAGGTGGTCAGACGCCCTTGCTCACCGAACTCATGTTGAAATCGGGGATACGCAGCGCCGGCATCGCGGCGCGCGTGAACCAGTCGCTCCACTCGCGCGGCAGGGTCTTCTCGGTCCGGCCGGCCTCCGAGGCCCGCGACAGCAGGTCCACGGGGGACTCGTTGAACCGGAAGTTGTTGACCTCGCCGACCACCTGCCCGTTCTCCACCAGGTAGACGCCGTCCCGGGTCAGGCCCGTGAGCAGCAGCGTCGCCGGGTCCACCTCGCGGATGTACCAGAGGCAGGTCAGCAGCAGACCCCGCTCGGTGGACGCGACCATCTCCTCCAGCGACTTCTCGCCGCCCGCGTCCAGGATCAGGTTCCCGAAGCCGGGGGAGAGCTGCATCCCGGTCAGGCCCGCCGTGTGCCGGGTCGTGCTCAGCCGGTTCAGGTGACCGTCCGCGATCCACTCGGTCGCCGGGACCGGCAGGCCGTTGTCGAACACCGAGGCGTCGTCCCCGGAGCTGTGCGCGATCACGAACGGCGCGGACTCCAGGCCCGCCGCGTTCGGGTCGCTGCGCAGGGAGAGCGGCAGTCCGGACAGCTTCTCGCCGAGCCGGGTGCCGCCGCCGGGCTTGGAGAAGACCGTACGGCCCTCCACCGCGTCCCGGGCCGCCGCCGACCACATCTGGTAGATCAGCAGGTCGGCCACGGCGGTCGGCGGCAGCAGGGTCTCGTACCGGCCCGCGGGCAGGTCGATCTTCCGCTCCGCCCAGCCGAGGCGCACCGCGAGCTCCGCGTCCAGCACGGTCGGGTCCACGTCCTTGAAGTCCCGGGTGGAGCGGCCCGCCCAGGCGGAGCGCTGCCGGTCCGGGGACTTCGCGTTGAGCTCCAGGGTGCCGTTCGGCTGGTCGTGGCGCAGCCGCAGGCCCGTCGAGGTGCCGACGTAGGTGGAGATCAGCTCGTGGTTGGCGAAGCCGTACAGCTCCCGGCCGCCCTCGCGGGCCCGGGCGAAGGCCTCGCCGAGGGCCGGGGCGAAGTCCGCGAAGACCGCCGAGCTCGTCTCGGCCGGGGCGTCGGTGAAGTCCGGCGAGGCCGGGGTCCCGGTGATCAGCTGCTGGGCGTCCTCGGCCGGGCCCGCCCCGCGGGCGGCCGCCTCGGCGGCCCGCACCAGCGGCTCCAGGTCGTCCGCGGTCACGGCGGAGCGCGAGACGACCCCCGAGGCCGTGCCCTCCTTGCCGTCGACCGTGGCGATGACCGTCAGGGTCCGGCCGCGGGTCACGCCGTTCGTCGTCAGGGCGTTGCCCGCCCAGCGCAGATTGGCGCTCGACCCCTCGTCGGCGATGACGACGCAGCCGTCGGCGGTGGACAGCTCCAGGGCCCGCTCGACGATCTCGTGGGGCTTGGTGATGCGGTTCGTCGAGCTCATCGCCCGGCCTCCTGCGTGGTGTTCAGGATGTTCACGTCGCGGAACAGCGCGGACGGGCAGCCGTGCGAGACCGCCGCCACCTGGCCCGGCTGGGCCTTGCCGCAGTTGAAGGCGCCGCCCAGGACGTAGGTCTGCGGGCCGCCGACCTTCTCCATCGAGCCCCAGAAATCGGTGGTGGTGGCCTGGTACGCGACATCGCGCAGCTGCCCGGCCAGTTTGCCGTTCTCGATCCTGTATGCCCGTTGCTGGGTGAATTGGAAGTTGTAGCGCTGCATGTCGATCGACCAGGAGCGGTCGCCGACCACGTAGATCCCGCGCTCCACCCCGCCGATCAGGTCCTCGGTCGAGAGCCCGCCCGGATCCGGCTGGAGGGAGACGTTCGCCATCCGCTGGACGGGCACGTGCCCGGGGGAATCGGCGAAGGCGCAGCCGTTGGAGCGCCCGAGGCCGGTCAGCTTCGCGATCCGCCGGTCCAGCTGGTAGCCGACCAGGGTGCCGTCCTTGACCAGGTCCCAGCTCTGCGCCTGGACGCCCTCGTCGTCGAAGCCGACGGTGGCCAGCCCGTGCTCGGCGGTGCGGTCACCCGTCACGTTCATGATCGGGGAGCCGTACCTGAGCTTGCCCAGCTGGTCGAAGGTGGCGAAGGAGGTCCCCGCGTACGCCGCCTCGTAGCCCAGCGCCCGGTCCAGCTCGGTGGCGTGGCCGATCGACTCGTGGATGGTGAGCCACAGGTTGGACGGGTCCACCACCAGGTCGTAGCGGCCGGCCTCGACGCTCGGCGCCCGCATCTTCTCGGCGAGCAGGCCGGGGATCTGCTCCAGCTCGGAGTTCCAGTCCCAGCCGGTGCCGGTGAGGTACTCCCAGCCGCGGCCGGCGGGCGGGGCGATGGTGCGCATCGAGTCGAACTCGCCGGTCGTGCCGTTCACGGCGACCGCGGTGAGCTGCGGGTGGATCCGGACCCGCTGCTGCGTGGTCGAGGTGCCCGCGGTGTCGGCGTAGAACTTGTTCTCGTGGACGGCGAGCAGCGAGGCGTCCACGTGGGCCACCCCGTCGGCCGCCAGCAGGCGCGCGCTCCAGTCGGCGAGCAGCGCGGCCTTCTCGGCGTCCGGCACCTCGAAGGGGTTCACGTCGTACGCGGAGATCCACGTCCGGTCGGCGTGCACCGGCTCGTCGGCGAGCTCCACCCGCTCGTCCGAACCGGCGGCCTTGATCACCTGGGCGGACAGCTTCGCCATGGCCACGGCCTGCGAGGCCACCTTGGCGGCGGCGTCCATGGTCAGGTCCACACCGGAGGCGAATCCCCAGCTGCCCCCGTGCACGACCCGGACCGCGTACCCGAGATCGGTGGTGTCGGAGCCACCGGAGGGCTTGGCGTCCCGCAGGCGCCAGGAGGCGCTGCGGATCCGCTCCAGCCGGAAGTCGGCATGCTCGGCGCCCAGCGCGCGGGCCCGGGCGAGCGCCGCGTCGGCGAGCGCCCGCAGGGGCAGCGCGGTGAAGGCCGCGTCGATGGAATGGGGCACGGAAGTCCTCCCGTGGTCGGAGCCGGTCGCCCCGATCATGTCGCGATCGGGGCCCTTGTGCCTACATCTTTCTGTAGGGATTCGACAGAGCCGGTCGCAAGGCCCTGTCGGGGGTCGATTCTCCGTACGAGCGATGCGACCTATAGGTTTTTGGTATTCAGACCGCTAGCGAAAGGGTGATCCGTTGAGCCGCTCGGTTCTCGTCACCGGAGGAAACCGGGGCATCGGCCTCGCCATCGCCCAAGCCTTCGCGGAGGCCGGCGACAAGGTCGCGATCACGTACCGGTCGGGTGAGCCGCCGGAGGCGCTCACCTCGATCGGTGTCCTGGCGGTGCGGTGCGACATCACCGACTCCGAGCAGGTGGAGCAGGCCTACAAGGAGATCGAGGACGCGCACGGCGCGGTCGAGGTGCTCGTGGCCAACGCCGGCATCACCAAGGACACGCTGCTGATGCGCATGTCCGAGGAGGACTTCACGTCCGTCCTCGACACCAACCTCACCGGCACCTTCCGGGTGGTCAAGCGCGCGAACCGTGGCATGCTCCGTGCCAAGAAGGGCCGCGTCGTCCTGATCTCCTCGGTCGTCGGGCTCCTGGGCTCAGCCGGCCAGGCCAACTACGCCGCCTCCAAGGCCGCGCTGGTGGGCTTCGCCCGCTCCCTCGCCCGCGAGCTGGGTTCCCGCAACATCACCTTCAACGTCGTCGCCCCCGGTTTCGTGGACACCGACATGACGAAGGTGCTCACCGACGAGCAGCGCGCGGGCATCGTGGGCCAGGTGCCGCTCGGCCGTTACGCGCAGCCCGAGGAGATCGCGGCAGCCGTCCGCTTCCTGGCGTCCGACGACGCCGCGTACATCACCGGAGCCGTCATTCCCGTTGACGGCGGATTGGGCATGGGTCACTGATCACCATGAGCGGAATTCTCGAGGGCAAGCGCATCCTCATCACGGGTGTGCTGATGGAGTCGTCCATCGCCTTCCACACGGCCCGGCTGGCCCAGGAGCAGGGCGCCGAGGTCATCCTCACCGCGTGGCCGCGTCCGTCGCTGACCGAGCGCATCGCGAAGAAGCTGCCGAAGCCGGTCAAGGTGATCGAGCTCGACGTCACCAACGACGAGCACCTGGCCCGTCTGGAGGGCCTCGTCCGCGACGAGCTCGGCGGCCTCGACGGCGTCGTCCACTCCATCGGCTTCGCCCCGCAGGACGCCCTCGGCGGCAACTTCCTGAACACGCCGTTCGAGTCGGTGGCCACCGCCATGCACGTCTCGGCGTTCTCGCTGAAGTCGCTGACCATGGCCTGCAAGCCGCTGTTCCCGGCGGAGGGCGCGGCCGTCGTCGGCCTCACCTTCGACGCGCAGTTCGCCTGGCCGCAGTACGACTGGATGGGCCCGGCCAAGGCCGCCCTGGAGGCCACGAGCCGTTACCTCGCCCGTGACCTGGGCAAGGAGAACATCCGCTGCAACCTGGTCTCGGCCGGGCCGATCGGCTCCATGGCCGCGAAGTCCATCCCGGGCTTCTCGGAGCTGGCGGACGTCTGGAACTCCCGCTCGATGCTGGAGTGGGACATGAGCGACCCGGAGCCGACGGGCAAGGGCGTCGTCGCCCTGCTGTCGGACTGGTTCCCGAAGACCACCGGCGAGATCGTCCACGTGGACGGCGGCCTGCACGCGATGGGTGCCTGATCCCCGATCGGGTCTCCCACGTCCGTACGGCGGCGGGGGGGGGGGGGGGGGGGGGGGGGGGGGTGCGATGATCCCGCGCGCAGAGCGGCCCGCGTTGACTCCGTC
>NZ_JBVIAH010000007.1:0-22006 GCF_055574035.1 Streptomyces sp. NPDC030021 | reverse complement strand
CTCGCCCGCTCCCCCTCTCCCTCCCCCCCCCTCCCCCCCCCCCCGCCCCCCCCCCCCCCCCCCCCCCCCCCCCCCCCCCCCCCCCCCCCGCCGCCGTTTCGCGTTGCGCGCGGGCATGCTCGATCTCATGTTCACCGGCCGACTGGATCTTCCCGAGTCGAAAACCGGGACAGATGCCTGCAAACTGACCAAGCCGGGATCTTCTCGGCTCCTGCGGGGAGGAGGTAGGAGTGCGCGCGAGGCCGAGCCGAGCTGTATCCGTTCTGGTCACGTCCGTGATCCTGACCGGACTCCTGGTCCCCGGAGCCGCCGCACAACCCGTGGGGGAGGAGCCCGCACCCGGCCCCGAGGTGGTGGCCCCCGCCGTCGTGGAGCTCACCGACATCCCCGCCGAACCCCCCGCGCAGCCCGCACGGCCCGCCGGGGGCGAGCTCTTCGGTGCGGACTGCGACACCGTCATCCACGGCTCGCAGGTATCGGCGTACTGCCACAACGCCTACCCGGAGACCGACCTCGTGCGGCTGCACGTCGAGTGCGACCGCTGGTGGGACGTGGACGGCGACGGCGTCGCCGTGGCCGTCGGCCCGGCCGGCCGGACCGAGCTCGTCGGCCGCTGCTGGAAAGAGGTCCGCTCGGCCTGGGTCAGCCACCGGCGCCCGTGAGCGGGGTGCCCTCGGCGTTCTTGCCGAGGCAGGCGAACGGGTAACCGGCGGCCTCCGAGGCCGCCGCGTCCCCGTCGCCCCGCCGGATCGCCTCGATCAGCCGGGCGTGGTCCAGATGGGCGGAAGGGTGCAGCTCAGTCCCCACGTCCGCCCGCAGCCAGTCGGCCACCAGGTCGCCGAGGTCCGCGTACAGCTCGATCAGCACGTCGTTGTGCGAGGCGGTCACCACGGCCATGTGCAGGCTCACGTCCGCCGCCACGAAGACCTCCGCGTCCCCGCCCGCCCAGGCCTCCTCGCGGCGCGCCAGCAGGGCGTCCAGCTGTACGAGGTCCCGCTCGGTGCGCCGCTCCGCCGCCAGCCGGGCCGCCGAGGACTCCAGCGTCGAACGCAGCTCGGCGATGTGCCGCGGCTCGGCCCCGGCGAAGCGGCGGTGCATCACGCCGGCCAGCTCGCTGGTGGCGATGACGTACGTCCCCGAGCCCTGCCGGATGTCGAGGAGGCCGTTGTGCGCCAGCGCCCGCACGGCCTCGCGCACCGTGTTGCGGGCGACCCCGAGCAGCTCGACGAGCTCCGGCTCGGTCGGGATGCGGGCGCCGACCGGCCACTCGCCGGAGGTGATCTGGTTCCGCAGCTGGGCGATCACCTGATCGACGAGTGCGGAGCGCCGGGGCGAGGTCAGCGGCATGGGTTCCTCTCGGGAGCGACTTCACGGGACTTCAGGAGCGATTGGACAACCAATCATCCCATGATTCTATGATGGTTGAATGCCCGACGAAGATATCCAGACGCTCGACCGGCCCGCCGGGGGCGACACGCCCTCCTGGCCGGCCACCGGTGCGGCCGGGGCCGCCGCAGCCCGCACCCCGGCCGCCACCCCGCAGGCAACGGCGCAGCCGACCTGGCTCGGCCCGGTACTCATCGTCGGAATCGTGCTGGCCGCCCTCAACCTGCGGCCCGCCATCACCAGCCTCGGCGCCCTCTTCGAGGAGACCCGCACCGGTCTCGGCATGAGAGGCACCGTCGCCGGACTGATCACCTCCGTCCCCGCCCTCTGCTTCGCCGTCTTCGGCGTCACCGCGCCCCGGCTCTCCCGCCGCTTCGGCCCGGCCGCCGTCGTCTGCGCCGGCATGGCCGCGGTCGCCACCGGCCTGCTCATCCGCCCCTTCGCGGCCGGCGCCGTCGGCTTCCTCGCCGCCAGCGCCCTGTCGCTGGCCGGCATAGCCCTCACCAACGTGCTGCTCCCGGTGATCGTCAAGCGCTTCTTCCCGGACAGGGTCGGCACCATGACCGGCCTGTACTCCATGTCCCTGGCCGCCGGCACCTCGCTCGCCGCCGCCGCGACCGTCCCGCTGACCGGCGCCCTCGGCGGCAGCTGGCGCGCCGGCCTGCTGATCTGGGCCGTGCTCGCCCTGCTCGCCGTACTGCCCTGGCTGCCCGTCGCCCGCGCCTCCCGGCGTGCCGACCGGGCCGGGGCCGCCGCCGGCCCCGTCGGGTCCGGGGCCGGCCCGCGCGTCGTCCGCAGCCGTACCGCCTGGGCCCTGGCCTGCTACTTCGGCCTCCAGGCCACCGGCGCGTACATCACCATGGGCTGGCTCCCGCAGATCTTTCGCGACGCCGGGGTCTCCGCCTCCACGGCCGGAGTGCTGCTCGCCGTCACGATGGTCATGGGTGTCCCGCTCGCCTTCGTCATCCCCGGCCTCGCCGCCCGGATGAAGAACCAGGGCGCCATCGCCGTCACCCTCGGCGTCTTCGGCCTCATCGGCTACCTCGGCCTCTACTTCGCCCCCGCCGCCGGAGCCTGGGCCTGGGCGCTGCTGCTCGGCATATCGAACTGCGCGTTCCCCCTGGTCATCACCCTCATCGGGCTGCGCGCCCAGTCCCCGGCCGGCGTGGTCAAGCTCTCCGCCTTCGCCCAGAGCACCGGCTACCTCATCTCCATCCCCGGCCCCCTCCTCATCGGCGCCCTCTACCAGCACAGCGGAGGCTGGGACCTGCCGCTCGCCCTGATGGCCGGACTGCTCGTGCCGCAGATCGTGCTGGGCGTCCTCGCCGGACGGGACCGCACGATCGAGGACGAATGCGGCATGGGAGACTGACCGGCATGTCGCCCGTACTTGAACCGAACCCGCAGGACGGCCGCAAGAAGCTCGGCCTCGTGCTCGGCGCGTTCCTCGCCGTGACCGTGATCATCTCCGTTATCGCCACGATCGCCTCCCCCTGAGCGCCGTGTCCCCGTGAGGGCGGACACCCGGGGTGGTGGGGCTAACCCCACCACCCCTAGGGGGTCAGGCTCAGGGTGAAGTGGGGTGTGCCCCGGATGGGAACCACGGCCCCGGATCCATAGATTCGCAGGCAGCGAGTCAGTCCGGTCCACACCCACGGAGGCGGCCATGTCGGCCCCCACGCACATCAGGCCCCTCCCGCCGGGCCCCTCCGGCCCCCGGGCCCGCACCACCACTGCCGCCGGCACCCGGCTGCACTGGTGGGCACTGGCCCTGCCCGCCCTCGCCTTCGGGCTCCTGCTGCTGCTCCTCGCCGGATCGGGTGAGGCCCACGCGGCCACTGGTGAGGTCTCGGGCCTCGTCCAGGTCGCCGAGCAGCTCCTGCGCGCCGTCGGCTGACCTCCCGCGCCCCCCTCACCCGGGCGTGAGCCCCCCAACACCCACCGCCCCGTGGCTCGTTTCGTGCGAAGCTGGGAGTCATGAGCGCCGACACACCCCGCAGGATCGCCCTCCTCCGGCACGCCAAGGCCGACTGGCCCGAGGTGTCCGACCACGATCGACCGCTCGCGGAACGAGGCCGCAAGGACGCGCCGGCCGTCGGTCTGAAGCTCGCCGAAACCGGCATCGTCTTCGACCTGGCCCTGTGCTCCACCGCCGCCCGCACCCGCGAGACCTGGAAGCTCGCCGTCCAGGAGATGCCGCACCGGCCGAAGACCCACTACGAGGAGAGGCTCTACGACGCCTCGCTGGGCGAGCTCATCGCCCTGCTCAACGAGACCTCCGACGAGGTCTCCGACCTCCTCGTCATCGGGCACAACCCGGGCATGCACGCCCTCGCCGACGCCCTCTCGGGGCGCGCGGAGGGCGAAACCCTGGCGCGTATGACCCGTACGGGCTTCCCGACCGCGGCCCTCGCCGTGGTCTCCTTCACCGGATCGTGGAAGTCCGTGGAACACGGCGTGGGCACCCTGCTCGACTACTGGACCCCCAAGGGCCTCTGACCGGCGTCCCGGGACACCGACGGGCCCCGGCAACCGCATCGGCTGCCGGGGCCCGATCGCGTGCGTCGGGGTCAGGGCTCAGGGCTCAGGCCAGGTCGGCGGCCTCGATCTCCTCGCGGGTGATCCCGAGCAGGTACAGCACCGCGTCGAGGAAGGGCACGTTCACCGCGGTGTGCGCGGCCTCGCGGACCACCGGCTTGGCGTTGAAGGCCACGCCCAGCCCGGCCGCGTTCAGCATGTCCAGGTCGTTGGCGCCGTCGCCGATGGCCACCGTCTGGGACAGCGGTACGTCGGCCTCCGCGGCGAAGCGGCGCAGCAGCCGGGCCTTGCCCGCCCGGTCCACGATCTCGCCGGTGACCTTGCCCGTCAGCTTCCCGTCGACGATCTCCAGGGTGTTGGCGGAGGCGAAGTCCAGCCCCAGCCGCTCCCGCAGATCGTCCGTCACCTGGGTGAATCCGCCGGAGACCACACCCACCTGGTAGCCGAGCCGCTTGAGCGTGCGGATCAGGGTCCGCGCGCCCGGGGTCAGCTGCACCTCGGCGCGGACCTTGTCCACGACGGAGGCGTCCAGACCCGCGAGCAGCGCCACCCGGGCGTGCAGCGACTGCTCGAAGTCCAGCTCACCGCGCATGGCCCGCTCGGTGACCTCGGCGACCTCGGCCTCGCACCCGGCGTGCGCCGCGAACAGCTCGATGACCTCGTCCTGGATGAGGGTCGAGTCCACGTCCATGACGACCAGGCGCTGGGCCCGCCGGTGCAGTCCGGCCGAGACCACGGCCACGTCCACGCCGATGTGCGCGGAGGCGGTGGCCAGCGCGGTGCGCAGCGGCTCCGTCTCGACGCCGGAGACGGCGAACTCCACCGCCGTCACCGGGTACTTGGCGAGCCGGAAAATACGGTCGATGTTGCCGCCGGTTTCGGTGATCCGGGCGGCGATCGCAGCCGTGGACTCGGCGGTGAGCGGGTGCCCGAGCACGGTGACATGCGAGCGGCCGCTGCCGCGCGGCCGGTTGTCACCGGTACCGGAGAGGATCTCGGCCTGCATCCTGAGGGATTCGGCCCAGCTGTGGACGGTGGCCCGCAGGTCGCCCTCGGCTCCGCCGGCGGGCTTGGTGACGAGGGCGCACAGGACGATGCGGCCACGGGTGACGACCTGCTCGATGTCGACGACGTCGACGGAGTAGGCGGCGAGGGTGTCGAACAGCCCGGCGGTGATCCCGGGACGGTCCTTGCCGAAGATCTTGACGAGGAGGGTGGGGACGTCGGAGGTCTGCGATGCGCTCATGGTGCCCTCACCGTATCTTCCCGACCCGGGCCCCTGGACCCCCGTCCCACCTCTTGAACGGTCGCGCCGACCGGGCGGCGGCCGCCGGGCCTCACCGCGGCGGCGCCGGCGGCTTCGGAGGCTTCGGCGGGGGCGGCGGAGCCCCAGGCGGGGGAGGCGGAGTGAAGGGCTCCCGGCGGGGCGGTTTCGGCGGCCTCGGTGACCAGGGCGGGACACCGGTCACGGTCACGTCCCAGGAGCCGTCCGCCTCCCCGCCCGCTCCGGGCCGCGCACCGCGTATGGGCCCGCCGTACGGTACGGCCCCGGGGTACGCGGCCGTCGGCGCCCCGGGGTCGGGCCACCCCGGCGCGGGCCCCGGCGGCCCGGCCCGGCCCGGCAGGGCCGCCCGGCGCCGGCGGGTCGGCAGCGCACCCGCCGCCCCGGCCACCGCCCCCCAGAGCGCGCCCAGCAGCAGCGCGTACGGGACGTCCCCCCGCAGCTCCACCCCCGCGTCCACCGCGTCCACACCCAGCACCGCGAGCGAGGCGTCCGCGGAGAATCCCGTCAGCCAGACCAGCACCGCCAGGGCCACCCCGGTGCAGGCCGACAGCCGCGCCGCGCACCCCAGGATCCCGCGCCCCGGTGTGCGTACGGCCGCCAGCACGCCCGCGTAGAGCAGCAGCAGGGCCGCCCCCGCGACCAGCAGCCAGACCCGCTCGTCGTACTCCGCGAGTCGGGCCACCGTCACCGGCTCCCGCACGGACACCGCGAGCAGATCGTCCAGCGGATCGGGCAGCAGCCGGGCCGGAGCCCCCGTGACCCGGCCGCGCACCGGCACGGACAAACCCAGCAGCACCCCCAGCCAGCTCCCGTTCGGCGCCCCCAGCAGCGCCCCGCCCAGCACCCGCCGCGGCTGGTCGTCGCCCAGCGCCGCCCACACCGCCGCGGCCCACCCGGCCGCCACCGCGACCAGCAGCATCGCCACCACCGCCGAGGCTGCAGGGCGCAGCCGGGCCAGGGCCGCCGGCCCGCGCCGCGAGACCAGCAGCGCGAGCGCCAGTACCGCGAGCACCCACACCCCCGCGCCCAGCAGGGTCGGCCCGAGCTCCACCGAGAACCCCACCCGCGTCCGGGTCTCGATCAGGTCCCCGATGCGGTCCGGGAGCAGCCCGCCGATGTCCCCGATCCCCGGGATCTCGACCTTCGCGGGGGTCCTGGGCAGCGGCAGCGTCCCGTCGAGGGTGACCACGTCGTGCCCGGCCCACGCCAGCCCGCCCGCCGTCGCCACGAACAGCGCCCCGAGGACCGCCACCCTGGCCGCCGTCTCCCCGTGGCCCGCCCCGGCCCGGAGGGAACGCAGGAACAGCGAGGCCAGGACCAGCGCCCCGGCCAGCGACACCCCCAAGGGCATGACGTCCAGGGAGGTTTCGGCCCCCGCACCGGTGGCCCCGAGGACCGAGACGTCACCCGAGGGGGTCACGGTTCCACCGACCGCGAGGACCACCGTGGCGGCCGTCATCGCGCCGAGCGCGCCTCCCGCGGCGTCGGAGGCGTCGGCGCCCAGCAGATGCAGCCCGAGTCCGGCCACGCCCGCCATCACGATCAGGGACCAGCCCACGGCGGCGACGGCGGACAGCAGCACGTCCCCCCAACGGATGCGGCGCATACGCTGAACCCCCGATGCCTACCGAGCGGTACGCGACGGGACCACCGGGCGAGAAGTCCCGTATCTCACTCTCCGGGTGACTTTCGACCCCGTCAACGGGCAGTCGTAGACGCCCCGGCAAGGCCCGGATTCCACATACGGCTGTAGGCCTGAAATAGTTCCCCCGGATGTTCGCCATCCCTAGACTCCCTGACGTCATGGGGGATTCTCGGGGGACTTAAGTGGGGCTGGAGTGCCGGAACTCGTACTGGAATTGAATGGAAGGACCTGGACGCTCGATCCGTCCAGGTCGTACTCGCTGGGGCGTGACCCCCAGGGAGACGTGGTGATCGACGATGCCCGGGTGTCGTGGCGGCATGCCACCATCACCTGGAACGGCCGGGGTTGGGGCATCGAGGACCACGGCAGCACCAACGGCACCTACGTGCACGGGGCCAGGGTCCAGCAGACCGAGCTCGTGCCCGGCACGCCGGTCCACCTCGGCAACGCGACGGACGGCCCGAGGCTGAATCTGAGCGCCGCCGGCGCGGCCGCGCCGCAGCCGGCCGTGGCACAGCAGGCACAGCAGGCCCCGGCCCAGGCGTACGCCCAGCCGCAGGCCCCGGCCTACCAGGCTCCGCAGCAGCAGCAGCAGCCCCAGCACCAGGCCTGGGAACAGCAGCAGCACGCGCAGCACCAGCCGCAGCAGCAGGTCCACCTCCCGCACCAGCAGGGCGCCGCCGCTCCCCGCCCGGCGCAGGGCGCGGCCCCGGCCTACGGAGACCGCAGCCCGACGACGTTCCACCAGCTCTCGCTGGGCCACGTCATGCGGATCGGCCGTGCGCTGGAGAACGAGCTGGTGGTCTCCGACCTCCAGGTCTCCCGCCACCACGCCGAGTTCCGCTCGATGCCCGGCGGCCGCTTCGAGATCCACGACCTCGGCAGCCACAACGGCACCTACGTCAACGGTCAGCCGCTGGCGAAGTCCGGCACCGCGCTGCTGGGCCCGAACGACATCGTCGGCGTCGGCCACTCGACGTTCCGGATCGTCGGCGACCGCCTTGAGGAGTTCGTCGACACCGGCGAGGTCTCCTTCTCGGCCCGCCACCTCACGGTCACGGTCGACGGCGGCAAGCAGATCCTGCGGGACGTCACCTTCGGGGTCCCGGAGAAGTCGCTGATCGGCGTCATCGGCCCCTCCGGCTCCGGCAAGTCGACGCTGCTCAAGGCGCTGACCGGCTACCGCCCGGCCAACGAGGGCGACGTCCTCTACGACAACCGCAACCTGTACAAGCAGTTCGCGGAGCTCCGCCAGCGCATCGGCCTGGTCCCGCAGGACGACATCCTGCACAAGGAGCTGCGCGTCCGCACCGCCCTCAAGTACGCGGCCAAGCTCCGCTTCCCGGGCGACACCGCCGAGTCCGAGCGCGCCGCCCGCATCGACGAGGTGCTGCGCGAGCTCAAGCTCGACATCCACAAGGACAAGAAGATCACCGCGCTCTCCGGTGGTCAGCGCAAGCGCGTGTCCGTGGCCCTGGAGCTGCTCACCAAGCCCTCGCTGATCTTCCTGGACGAGCCGACCTCGGGCCTCGACCCGGGCATGGACCGCGACGTCATGCAGCTGCTGCGCGGCCTCGCCGACGACGGCCGCACGGTCCTCGTCGTCACCCACTCGGTCGCCGAGCTGGCCATCTGCGACAAGCTGCTGGTCATGGCCCCGGGCGGTTCGGTCGCGTACTTCGGCCCGCCGGACGAGGCGCTGAACTTCTTCGGCTACACCACGTGGGCGGACGTGTTCTCGGCCTTCGAGAACTACCGTGACTACGACTGGGCCGGCCGCTGGAAGGGCTCCCAGCACTACCAGCTGTACGCCGCCGACATCGACGCGGTCGCCCCGCAGTCCGTCGCGATGCCTCCGGCCCAGCAGATGCACCCGACCAAGCCGCAGGGCTGGGGCTCGCAGCTGTGGACGCTGATCCGCCGCTACGTCTCGGTGATCGCGTCGGACGTGGGCTTCCTGGCCCTGATGGTGCTCCTGCCCGCCGTCCTGGGCGTGGTCTCCACGGTGATCCCCGCGAAGTTCGGCCTCGCGCCGCCCGTCGCGCCGTCCCGCTTCAACGGCGACGCCGGCACGATCATGCTGATCCTCGCGGTCGGCATGTGCTTCTCGGGTGCCGCCAACTCGGTCCGTGAGCTGATCAAGGAACGGGTCATCTACGAGCGAGAACGCGCGACCGGCCTGTACCGGTCCGCGTACCTCATGTCGAAGGTGATCGTCCTCGGCGTCATCACGGCCATCCAGGGCGTGATCATCTGTGCGATCGGCTTCTTCCCGCGTGACCTGCCCACCGAGGGCCTGATCATGCCGCCGGCCGTCGAGATCTGCCTGTCGGTCATCGCGCTCGGCTTCACCTCGATGATGTTCGGCCTGGTGATCTCCTCGCTGGTGAAGACCGCCGAGAAGACCATGCCCCTGCTGGTCATGTTCGCGATCGTCCAGGTCGTCTTCACCGGCATCCTCTTCCAGGTCTACGACTCCCCGGGCCTGGAGCAGTTCGCCTGGCTGATGCCGTCCCGCTGGGCAATCGCCGCCGCCGGCACCACGCTGAACCTCGGCAAGCTCATGCCGCCGTGGGACGCGGAGAACCCGACCAACACGGACCCGCTCTGGGACGCCACGATCGGGCAGTGGAGCCTGAACATCACCATCCTGCTGCTCATCGGCGTCGCCTGCGGCTTCGCGGTGCAGCGCCTGCTGCGCCGCCACGAGCCCGAGGTCATGCGCGCGGGCAAGTAGGACGCGGGCGGGACGACCGCACGCCCGGCCCGTGTGCACGCACGGCAAAACGCCTCAGGGCGGCATCCGGAAGTCCGGGTGCCGCCCTGAGGCGCATGGGGGGCTTGGGTACGCCGAGGCCTAGTAGGCGCTGTTGACGTTGTCCATGGAGCCGTAGCGGTCGGCCGCATAGTTGCAGGCGGCGACGATGTTGGCGACCGGGTCGTACTGGTCGAACTTGGTGCCCTTGACGTGGTACGCCTTGAAGGTCGGGTAGATGACCTGGAGCAGACCCTTGCTGGGGATGCCGTTCTGGGCGTTGATGTCCCAGTTGTTGATCGCCATCGGGTTACCGCTGGACTCGCGCATGACGTTCTTGTGGATTCCGGCGTAGGTGCCCGGAATGCCCTCCTTCTTCATGATGAAGAGGGCTTCCTTGATCCAGCCGTCGAGGTTGTTCGCGAAGACCGGGGTGCGGGCGGCGGAACGGCTCGCGGCGGTCTTCGCCTCGCGCTCCTTCTTCGCGGCGGCCTCGGCCTTGGCCTTGGCGTCGGCGTCGGCCTTGATCTTGGCCGCGGCCTTCGCGTTCGCCTGGGCGATGACCTGCTGTGCGGAGAGGTTGCCGTGCAGCGCCTTCGTCTGCGCGCCGTTGACGGCCTGGGTCCAGGCGACGGGGGCGGCGGTGACCGTCTCGGCCTCGGCGGCGTCGGCCGGCACGAGGGAGAAGGCGACGGCGGCGGCGCTCAGCGTGGCGACACCGGCGATGGTCAGCTTGTGTGCCTTCGTCAGACGACTGTGACCGGGGATGCGGGAAGCAGACATGGCGGGGCAACCTCTTCGAATAGCGGGAGTCGCAGGAAGGCGCTTTGTGGATCCGGGGATCCGCGGTGCTGTGCGACGGGAGCAATTCTTAGCGGCGGCAAAATCCTGTGGCAAAGGTGTGACGTACGAAGCCGCTTAGTGGATCACGCACGGACGCCGAGGCCCGAATTCGGGCCTCGGCGCTAGGCGGGACAGCACTGACAGGGTCTTTATCCGTCCACTAGGCAGCTTCGTAAGTGATGTGGGTCCTATGTGCGGGGTCACATCGGGCACGTAACGGTTTCACCGTGAGTTGCTGGAGCAATTCATATGGTCACGGCTCTCATCCTTGAGTAGCAGATGGACGTCCCCGAACTCGTGCCAGAGGCAGAGCCGGGCCATTGCCTCGGCATACCCGAGCCGTACGGCGGCCCGCCCCGCGACTGCCTCCAACATCAGCAGATGGGACGCCTCGGGCTCGTGCAGCCCGGTCAGCAGCCCGTCCACCACCCGCACCCCGCGCTCCGGAGTCACCACCAGATCGGTCCACCCGGCGGCCGGGCGCACCCGCCCCCGCGCGTCCGCGGCCGACTCCAGGGCCCGTACCGCCGTGGTCCCCACGGCGATGACCCTCCCTCCGGCGGCCCGCGCGGCGTTCACCAGCCCCGCCGTCGTGGCGGACACCTCGTACCGCTCCGGGTACGGCGGCTCGTGCGCCTCCTGCGAGGCCACCCCCGTGTGCAGGACCAGCGGGGCGAACTGCACCCCCCGGCTCACCAGCCGCGCCACCAGCTCCGCCGTGAAGGGCCGACCCGCGCTCGGCATCTCCGCCGAGCCCGACCCGTCGGAGGCCGGCACCGCGAACACCGTCTGATAGGCCGAGACCGGCTGGTCCCGCTCCGTGTATGCGTACCGGATCGGCCGCCCGTACGCCCGCAGCAGCGCCGGCACCCCGCCCGGCGCGGGGGAGGGGCGTGCCCACCACAGCCGGTCCGCGCCCGCCGCCAGGGGCTCCTCCAGGGTGAGGCGGTGTCCGCCCGGCAGCTCCAGCACCGCCCCGGCCGGCCCCCCGGCCCGCGGCCGGGTCGTCCCGCCGCCGTCCGGAGCGCGCAGCTCCACCGCCCAGCGGCCGTCGTCGCCCCGCGTCGAGAAGTGCACCACCAGGTCCTCGCCGCCCAGCCGGGCGTCCACCGCGGCCGCCAGCGTGGCCGAGGTGTTCACCACCAGTACGTCCCCGGCCCGCAGCAGTGCCGGCAGCTCCCGGAAGGCGTGCAGCGACACCCGCTCGCCGCCCTGGGACACCAGCAGCCGCACGGCGTCCCGCCCCAGCCCCGGCCCCCGCTGCTCGGCCGGAATCCGGGCCACCAATTGCGGCGGTATGTCCGTTATATAGAGACCCTTCTCCTGCAGAGCCCGCCGCCCGCTCACCGCCCGCCCCCCGCGCCCGCCCCCAGGCCCGCCCCTGAGCCCGCCTCCAGGCCCGCCCCTGAGCCTGCCTCCGGGCCCGCCCCTGAGCCCGCCTCCACCGCCAGCTCCCGCGCCGTGTACCGCCCGCTCGGCAGCGCCCGCTCCACCAGCCGCAGCAGCGCCGGAGCCACCTCCTGCGGCGTCGGCAGCCCCGCCAGGTCCTCGCCCGGCTCGGCCGCCGCCATCATCCGCGTCCGCATCGACCCCGGATCGGCCCACCACACCCGCAGCCCCGGCTCCTCCACCGCCAGCACGGCCGACATCAGGTCCCCCGCCGCCTTGGTCGCCCCGTACGCCCCCCACGTCGCGTACGCCACCACCGCCGCGTCCGAGCTGATGTTCAGCACCGCCCCGGCCCGTGCTGCCCGCAACAGCGGCAGCCCCTCCTGTACCAGCCCCAGCGGCCCCACCACATTGACCTCGAAGGCCTCCCGCAGCCCGTCCAGCGCATGCTCCGCCAGCGGCACCAACGGCTCGGCCCCGAGCACCCCCGCGTTGTTCACCAGCAGATCCAGCCCGCCCAGCTCCCGCGCAGCCGCCACCAGCGCCGCCCGGTGCGCCGCCGAGGACACGTCCCCGGTCACCGCCGCCACCCGAGCCCCAGGCGCCCGAGCCACCCCGGCCACGGTCTCCTCCAGCGCCGCCGCACCCCGTGCGCTCAGCACCAGGTCCCAGCCCCGCGCCGCCAGCTCCCCGGCCAGCGCCCGGCCGAGCCCCCTGGACGCCCCCGTCACGATCGCCACCGACATGACAGCACCCTCGCCTTCCGTCCCGATCAGCAGATGCCCCCAACCTAGGAACGGCCCACCCCCCACCGCGTCGGCCACGAGCCCCACCCCCGCAGGTCCCTTCGACCTACGTCCACGGCCCGATCCCGCAGGTCACGGCCGCGGGTACGGTGAGCCCATGACCGGTAGCCCCCCGCACGTCGGGCCCCCCAGCGGCCTGGCCGCCGTGAGCACCGCACTGCTCGCCATGAGCCGCCGCCTGGAGGTCCGCGACGTCCTGCGCACGATCGTCGTGTCCGCCCGCGAACTCCTGGACGCCGAGTACGCGGCCCTGGGCGTCCCGGACGACCACGGCGGCTTCGCCCAGTTCGTCGTGGACGGCATCAGCGCCGAGCAGTGGCGCCGGATCGGCCCGCTGCCCCGCCAGCACGGCATCCTCGCGGCGATGCTCCACGAGTCAGGCCCCGAGCGCCTGGCCGACGTACGCGAGGACCCGCGCTTCGAGGGCTGGCCGGCCGCCCACCCGGAGATGTCCGACTTCCTCGGCATGCCCGTGCGCGACGGCGAGGAGACCCTGGGCGCCCTCTTCCTCGCGAACAAACGCGGCCCTCGCGGCTTCACCGACGAGGACCAGGAACTCCTCTCCCTCCTCGCCCAGCACGCGGCCATCGCCCTCACCAACGCCCATCTCTACGAGCGCAGCCGCGAGCTCACCATCGCCGAGGAGCGCTCCCGGCTCGCCCACGAGCTGCACGACGCCGTCAGCCAGAAGCTCTTCTCGCTCCGCCTCACCGCCCAGGCCGCCGCCGCCCTCGTCGACCGCGACCCGGCCCGGGCCAAGGACGAGCTCCAGCAGGTGGCCGCCCTGGCGGCGGAAGCCGCCGACGAACTGCGCGCCGCCGTGACCGAGCTGCGCCCGGCCGCCCTGGACGAGGACGGACTGGTCGCCACCCTCCGTACGCACGTCCACGTCCTCGACCGCGCCCACACCGCGCACGTCACCTTCACCTGTGACGGCGTACGGGCCCTGCCCGCGACCCAGGAGGAAGCCCTGCTCCGCGTCGCCCAGGAGGCTCTGCACAACGCCCTGCGCCACTCCGCCGGCGACCGCGTCGAGGTCACCCTGGCCCGGACGCCCGCCGGGGGCGCGGTGCTCAAGGTCCTCGACACCGGCAAGGGCTTCGACCCCCGGACCGTCCGCCGGGCGGGCCGTCATCTGGGCCTGGTCTCCATGCGGGACCGCGCGAGCGGCGTCGGCGGCCGGCTCACCGTGCACTCGGAGCCCGGTCGGGGCACCACGATCGAGATGGAGGTCCCCGGTGGCTGACAGCACCGGCCGTGGCGGCGGCAACGGTATTCGCGTCCTGCTGGTCGACGACCACCAGGTGGTCCGGCGGGGCCTGCGCACCTTCCTGGAGGTCCAGGAGGACATCGAGGTGGTCGGCGAGGCCTCCGACGGCGAGGAGGGCATCGCCCGCGCCGAGGAGCTGGGGCCCGACGTGATCCTGATGGACATCAAGATGCCGGGCACCGACGGCATCGAGGCGCTGCGCAGGCTGCGCGCTCTGGCGAACCCGGCCCGGGTGCTGATCGTCACCAGCTTCACCGAGCAACGGACCGTGGTCCCCGCCCTGCGGGCCGGCGCGGCCGGATACGTCTACAAGGACATCGACCCGGACGCGCTGGCCGGAGCCATCCGCTCCGTCCACGCGGGCCACGTGCTCCTCCAGCCGGAGGTGGCCCTCGCCCTGCTCTCCCAGGACGACCAGGGCTCTCCGACGGGCCGGCCCGGCTCGCTGACGGACCGCGAACGCGAGGTCCTGGGCCTGATCGCCGACGGCCGCTCCAACCGCGAGATCGCCCGCGCCCTGGTCCTGTCCGAGAAGACGGTCAAGACCCACGTCTCGAACATCCTGATGAAGCTGGACCTTTCCGACCGGACCCAGGCCGCATTGTGGGCGGTCAGGCACGGAATCGCCGAGTGATCGGAGCGAAATCGGATCATCTCGTTCCGGTCTGAGATTCATACGGTCGGGTGTATGTAGCCCACATGGCGTATCCCGATCGCGGGCCGGCCGTTCTCCAATGCGTGCCGCGACGGCTGGTCGCGGCAGACGTACTGGAGGACGAGAACGTGAAGAACTTCAAGAAGGCCGCAGCCGTCACCATGATCGCGGGCGGCCTCCTCGCCGCCGGCGCCGGTGTCTCCTCGGCGCACGGCGGTGCGTCGGCGGAGGGCGAGGCCCTGAACTCGCCCGGCGTGGCCTCCGGGAACCAGGTCCAGGTCCCGGTGCACGTCCCGGTGAACGTGGTCGGCAACACCGTTAACGTGATCGGCCTGCTCAACGGTGCCTTCGGCAACACCGGCGTCAACGCCTGACCCGCCCCACCCCGACCCCGCTTCCCCACCTCTCCCTGGGAAGCGGGGTTCCCCCATGTTTCACGCGGCCACCGCCAGCCCTGGCGGCGCCATTTTCAGCCCCGCCGGGATGTGAGGCGCGACCCGATCCAGCCCCGCCGGGATGTGAGGCGCGGCCCGATCCAGCCCCGCCGGCGTTTGAGGCGCGGGGTGTGGGGCGGAGCCCCACAAGGCCCGGGCGCAGCCCGGGGCCGCCAGCGCAGCGGCGCCGCACCAACGACCCGGGGCCACGCGCGGCTAGCGCCCCCGCTCGCGCGCCTCGACGGCCGAGTTGTACGCCGCCACCAGCGCCCGCCGAGCGACCCGCTCGACCGGCCGCAGCGCCTCCGCCCGCGCCGCCATCTCCGAGGCGGCCACCGCGCCCCCGTGCCCGTTCTCGTACGCCAGCGACACCATCAGGTCCACCCGCTGCGCCAGCGCCAGCACCCGCACCGCCCGCGGCGGATACCCCGGCGCCAGCGCGTCCCGCCCGGCCTCCGCCCGCGCCCGGTACGCCGACAGCGCGGCCTCCGCGACCGGCCCGGACCCGGCCACGTCCAGCCGGGTCAGCGCCTCGGTCGCCTCGCGCAGCGCCTCCGCCAGCTCCCGCTCCGCCTCGCTCAGCGAGGGCACGTCCGCCGGCGGGGCCTCCCGTACCGGCAGCACGTGCCAGGTCACCGACACGTGCACGTCCCCGGCCGGCCCGACCTCGGACACCTCCGGCACGAGGCCCAGCGCCGCGCCCACCGCGACGACCGCCTCCTCCGCTTCCAGCGCCCGCGCATTGAACTCCGGCGGCCCGCTCAGCCCCAGCGGATGCCCCGGCGCGGGCAGCGCCACCCGCAGCCCCGTCACCCCCAGGGCCCGCAGCCGGCCGAGCGCCAGGGTGAGCCCGACGGGGCCCGTCTCGCCCGGCAGCCCCTCCACCCGGTGCACGGAGTCCTCGCCCACGATCGACAACACGGCCTCGTCGGGCGAGACCAGACCGGCCAGCAGTGCGTTCCCCCAGGCGGCCAAGCGCCCTGAACGTGGTTCGAAAAGCATCCCCCTACTTTACGGATCGGCCCCGGCACCGGGCCCCGGCCCCGGACCCCTCGCCGAGTGGCGTAGGTTTTCCCCTGGGGCTGCGTCTACCGGCGCACAGAGAACCGTGACTGCAAGGGGTGACAACACGCTCATGAGCGATGTTCTGGAGCTGGTGGACGTATCCGTGGTCCGCGAGGGCCGGGCTCTGGTGGACCAGGTCTCCTGGTCGGTGAAGGAGGGCGAGCGCTGGGTGATCCTCGGCCCCAACGGCGCCGGCAAGACCACACTGCTGAACCTCGCCTCCAGCTACCTCTTCCCCACCAAGGGCAGCGCCACCATCCTCGGCAGCACCCTCGGCAAGGTGGACGTCTTCGAGCTGCGCCCCCGCATCGGTGTCGCCGGCATCGCGATGGCCGACAAGCTGCCCAAGCGGCAGACCGTCCTGCAGACCGTCCTCACCGCCGCCTACGGCATGACGGCGACCTGGCAGGAGGAGTACGAGGACGTCGACGAGCAGCGCGCCCGCGCCTTCCTCGACCGCCTCGGCATGACCGAATACCTCGACCGCAAGTTCGGCACCCTCTCCGAGGGCGAGCGCAAGCGCACGCTGATCGCCCGCGCCCTGATGACCGACCCCGAGCTGCTGCTCCTCGACGAGCCCGCCGCCGGTCTGGACCTCGGCGGCCGCGAGGACCTCGTACGCCGCCTCGGCCGCCTGGCCCGCGACCCGCTCGCCCCGTCGATGGTCATGGTCACGCACCACGTCGAGGAGATCGCCCCCGGCTTCACCCACGTCCTGATGATCCGTCAGGGCAAGGTCGTCACCGCGGGCCCGATCGACCTCGAACTGACCTCCCGCAACCTCTCCCTCTGCTTCGGCCTCCCGCTGGTCGTCGAGCGCAACGGGACCGACCGCTGGACCGCCCAGGGCCTCCCGCTCGGCTAGGCCGTCTCCTAGGCCCTGTCGTCTGTTACGGGTCTCCGCACCCTGTCCCGACCGCGCCCACCCGACCTACCATGACCATGTGGACATCGACGCGTGGGTGTGGTGGCTCATCGGCGCGGTCGGACTGGGCATCCCCCTCGTCCTGACCGCCATGCCGGAGTTCGGCATGTTCGCAGTCGGCGCGGTCGCGGCCGCCGTCACGGCTGCCGTCGGCGGCGGAGTGGTGGCGCAGGTCCTGGTCTTCGTGATCGTGTCGGTCGCGCTCATCGCCGTCGTACGCCCCATCGCCAACCGGCACCGCACCCAGCGCCCCCAACACCGCAGCGGCATCGACGCGCTGAGGGGCAGATCCGCCGTCGTCCTGGAACGGGTCGACGGCAGCGGCGGCCGCATCAAGCTCGCCGGCGAGGTCTGGTCCGCGCGCACCCTCGACGCGGACACCAGCTTCGAACCCGGCCAGTCCGTCGACGTGGTGGAGATCGACGGGGCGACCGCCGTCGTCATGTGACAACCAGCCTGCTCGCGGCCCCAAGGTCTGCGAGACTCCGATCAACGGGGCAGCACAGACAGCCGGAAGGGCACGGGGAACCGCATGCAACCGATCATCATCGTCCTGATCATTCTGGTGGTTCTGGTCTTCATTGCACTGGTCAAGACGATCCAGGTGATCCCGCAGGCCAGCGCCGCCATCGTCGAGCGGTTCGGCCGATACACCCGCACCCTCAACGCGGGCCTCAACATCGTCGTCCCGTTCATCGACTCGATCCGCAACCGGATCGACCTCCGCGAGCAGGTCGTTCCGTTCCCGCCGCAGCCCGTCATCACCCAGGACAACCTGGTCGTCAACATCGACACCGTCATCTACTACCAGGTGACCGACGCGCGGGCCGCGACCTACGAAGTGGCCAGCTACATCCAGGCCATCGAGCAGCTCACCGTCACCACGCTCCGCAACATCATCGGCGGCATGGACCTGGAGCGGACCCTCACCTCCCGCGAGGAGATCAACGCGGCCCTGCGCGGAGTCCTCGACGAGGCCACCGGCAAGTGGGGCATCCGCGTCAACCGCGTCGAGCTCAAGGCCATCGAGCCGCCGACCTCCATCCAGGACTCGATGGAGAAGCAGATGCGCGCGGACCGCGACAAGCGCGCCGCGATCCTCCAGGCCGAAGGTGTCCGGCAGTCCGAGATCCTGCGCGCCGAGGGTGAGAAGCAGTCCTCCATCCTGCGCGCCGAAGGTGACGCCAAGGCCGCCGCACTGCGCGCCGAGGGTGAGGCACAGGCCATCCGCACGGTCTTCGAGTCCATCCACGCCGGCGACGCCGACCAGAAGCTCCTCGCCTACCAGTACCTCCAGATGCTCCCGAAGATCGCCGAAGGCGACGCCAACAAGCTCTGGATCGTGCCGAGCGAGATCGGCGACGCCCTCAAGGGCCTCTCCGGCGCCATGGGCAACTTCGGCCCCATGGGTGGCGGTTCGGGCTTCAACCCGCAGAACACGGGCAAGGACGGCGGCGGCATCCCGGCCGCGCGGGACAAGGACGGCGCGGACCGTCGCGAACAGCCCCCCATCGACTGACCCGCCATCCCCTTCCTGCATGATCGGTGAGGCCCCTCGACCTTCATGGCGGGGAGGCGACTCACTCATGCAAAGGGGATGGCACCGTCCATGTCCATCTGGGAATCACTCGCTGTCTTCGCCGCCGGCATCGGCGCGGGCACGATCAACACCATCGTCGGCTCCGGCACCCTGATCACCTTCCCGGTGCTGCTCGCCACCGGCCTGCCCCCGGTCACCGCCAACGTGTCCAACACGCTCGGCCTGGTGCCCGGTTCGATCAGCGGCGCCATCGGCTACCGCAAGGAGCTCCAGGGCCAGCGCGCCCGCATCCTGCGGCTCGGCTCCGTGTCCCTCGTCGGCGGACTCGCGGGCGCGATCCTGCTCCTCACCCTGCCGTCCGAGTCCTTCGACACGATCGTGCCCGTCCTGATCGCACTGGCCCTGGTCCTCGTCGTCCTCCAGCCCCGGCTCGCCGCCGCGCTGCGCCGACACCAGGAAGCCGCCGGAGGCGACACCGGCCACCCCGACGGGGGACCGGCCCTGCTCGGCGGCATGCTGCTCTCCAGCGCGTACGGCGGCTACTTCGGTGCCGCCCAGGGCGTGCTCTACCTCGGCCTGATGGGTCTGCTGCTCCGCGAGGACCTGCAACGCATCAACGCCGTCAAGAACGTCATCGCCGCTCTGGTGAACGGCATCGCGGCCGTCGTCTTCCTCTTCGTCGCCGAGTTCGACTGGACGGCCGTCGTCCTCATCGCCGTCGGCTCCACGATCGGCGGCCAGATCGGCGCCAAGGTCGGCCGCCGCCTCTCGCCGACGGTCCTGCGCGCGATCATCGTGACGGTCGGCATCCTCGCCATCGTCCAACTGCTCGTCAGCTGAGCGACGTAGAAGAACTACGCCGCCCAGCGCAACCGTCTCCACCGAACGCGGGGGATCCGCCTAGGCGGAACGCTCCAGCCACTCCGGGAGCGCCTCCCGCCCGGCCACCCCCAGGGCCAGCAGCATCGCGTCCGCCGGCGACGGCACGAAGGGCCTCCGGAGGAGCGGCATCCCCGCCTCCTCCGGAGTCCGCGCCGCCTTGCGGTGGTTGTCCTCGGCGCAGGACGCCACCGTGTTCAGCCAGGTGTCCCCACCCCCCTGGGCCCGCGGCAGTACGTGGTCCACGGTCGTCGCGCGCTTCCCGCAGTACGCGCAACGGTGCTGGTCCCGGACCAGCACCCCCCTCCGCGACCAGGGAGCATGTCTTCGGAAGGGCACCCGGACATACCTGCAGAGCCTGATCACCCGGGGCATCGGAAGATCCATGGTGGCCGCGCGCACACGCAGCTCGGGGTGCGACTGTTCGACGACGGCCTTGTCCTGGAGCACCAGAACCACGGCCCGGTTCAGAGTCACTGTCGACAGCGGCTCGAAGCTCGCATTCAGCACCAGCGTGTCCCGCATCTCGCCCACCTCCCGTGTGCAGGCCCGCGACCACCCTGGCGGCAGGGCCCGCAACCACTCTGGCCGCGCGCGCCACGCGGGACAACGCAATAAAAATGCCCGGTCCTGGCCTTCTTTAGACCAGGACCGGGCGAACGCTCGGGAAACGATCAGCGCAGGGGCGCCGGCTCCGGCTAGAACCAGTTGCGCTGCGAACCGACCGACGCGATCCACTGGTTCAGGTACGCCGCCCAGTCCGTGCTCTGGTACGACTGCAGCCCCACCTGGAAGCACCGGTAGGTGTCACTGCCCTCGGTGAACAGACCGGGCTTCTTGTCCATCTCCAGAACGACGTCCATCTCCCGGCCGTCCGAGATGAAGGTGAGCTCGACCTGGTGCAGCCCGCGGTACTGCGACGGCGGCAGGAACTCGATCTCCTGGTAGAAGGGCAGCGACTGGCGCGTCCCCCGGATGTGCCCGCGCTCCATGTCCGCGTTGCGGAACGTGAAGCCGAGCTGCCGGAATGCATCGAGGATCGCCTGCTGCGCCGGCACCGGGTGCACGTTGATCGCGTCGAGGTCGCCCGCGTCCACCGCGCGCGCGATCTCCAGCTCGGTGCTGACCCCGATGTTCATCCCGTGCAGGTGCTGACCCCCGAAGTGGGTGATCGGCGTCTCCCAGGGGATCTCCAGCCCGAACGGCACCACGTGCAGCGCGCCGGGCTGCACCTTGAAGGCACCGCCCAGACGCTGCTTGGTGAAGACGATGTCCTGCTTGTACTCCTGGTCGCCGCCCTCGACCTCGACCCGCGCCTGCAGCCCGACGGACAGCCCCTCGATCTGCTGCTCCACGGATCCACCCTGGATCCGTACCTCGCCCTGGACGATTCCACCGGGCACGACGTTCGGCTCGGTGATGATCGTGTCCACCGAAGCACCACCGGCGCCCAGGCTCGCGAACAGCTTCTTGAAGCCCATGCTCTAACTCCCCTTGAAAGGATCTGGCGACTACGCCGCGACTACCCCGTACCAACGCGGAACCTTAGGCCCCGGTTCCAGGTGGACGCGTTCCACTACGCTCGACCGGATGAGCGCGCGCCCTGACCGTACGCCCCTGCCCAGGTCCTTCTTCGACCGCCCGGTCCTCAGCGTGGCCCCGGACCTCCTGGGCCGCACCCTCGTCCGCCGCACCACGGACGGCCCTCTCGAACTGCGTATCACGGAGGTCGAGGCGTACGAGGGGGAGAGTGACCCCGGCTCCCACGCCTACCGCGGCCGCACCGCCCGCAACGCGTCGATGTTCGGTCCACCCGGACACGCGTACGTCTACTTCATCTACGGCATGTGGTTCAGCCTCAACCTGGTGTGCGGCCCCCCGGGCCACGCGAGCGGGGTGCTGCTGCGCGCGGGTGAGGTCACTGTGGGCGCCGAGCTGGCCGCCAAACGCCGAGTTTCAGCCAGAAGCCCGAGGGAACTGGCCAAAGGCCCGGCCCGCCTGGCCACGGCCCTGGACGTGGACCGCTCCCTCGACGGCACCGACCTCTGCGCGGGCCCCGATTCCCCCTTGTCCCTCCTCACGGGCACCCCGACCTCGGCGGACCTGATGAGCAGCGGCCCGCGCACGGGAGTGGGCGGAGCCGGCGCGGCCCACCCGTACCGCTTCTGGGTCACCCACGACCCGACGGTGAGCCCGTACCGCGCCCACGCACCACGCCGCCGCTCAACTTGACTCGGCCCTGCCGGACGCCTAACGTAGCCCGAGCCGCTTGAACGGGCACTGCTGTCGGCAGAGACCCAGAGCGGCCAACCCAACACCTACGACTTACCCCTGGCGGGGTCCTATTCGGCATGCCCGAATTCCTGGCCAGTGGCTCGATTATGAGCCGCAAGGGATAAGCGCTAAAGTGGTGGAACGCCGAAAGGCAAAGACCCCCAACAGTCACTGAATTCAAATCCACCGCCGGAAACGGCGCGGAAATGATCTGGTAGAGTTGGAAACGCAAGAACAGAACGAAAGCCCGGAGGAAAGCCCCAGCGGATGTCGCGGGGGTGAGTACAAAGGAAGCGTCCGTTCCTTGAGAACTCAAC
>NZ_JBVIAH010000006.1:350684-423260 GCF_055574035.1 Streptomyces sp. NPDC030021 | reverse complement strand
GTCCCCGCAGGACGAGCGCGCGACCACCGGGTACAGCCGAGACATGCCCGCACGCGCCGAGCCGAGGAGACACCCCGCCCCGGCCCCCCACCCCGACCCCTGCCGACAGGCCCGCCACCTCCAGCCCCGCCGGCGATTGAGGCGCGGGTCCGGGCGGAGCCCGGCAGACGGCCCGGGCCGAAGCACACCGCCGAGCCGCCCGCAGGGCACCCGCGCCGCACACCGAGCCGCCCCGATCAGGTGATCGAACAAGTGTTTCGCACGAATATTCGAATTGCTCTATGGTGGAGAGCGGGGGAGGTGTTCATTCGAGCGAAGCAGGAGGCCGCGGGTGCCTGGTTTTACGCATCTGCACACCGTTTCGGGGTTCTCCATGCGCTACGGAGGTTCACACCCGCAGCGGCTGGCGGAGCGCGCCGCCGAGCGGGGTATGGACGCCCTCGCCCTGACCGACCGCGACACCCTCGCGGGCGCGGTCCGGTTCGCGAAGGCGTGCGCGCAGGCGGGCATCCGGCCGTTGTTCGGAGCGGACATGGCGGTCCCGTCCGCGACGGGCTCGGCCGGGTCGGGGGGCCCGGCCGGATCCGTCGGGGGCGACGGCTCCGGCGAGGCCTCGTACCGGCGGCGCACCCCCGTCAAGGGCGGGGCCTTCGTGGACGAGTCCGCCGCGCGCGCCGTCTTCCTGGCCCGGGACGGTGCCGCCGGGTGGGCCGAGCTGTGCCGGATGGTCACCGCCGCCCACGCGGGGGCCGCCGAGGTCCCGCTGGTGCCCTGGGAGGCCCTGCGCGGGGAGGGCGTCTTCGTCCTGCTCGGGCCCGGCTCCGAGGTGGGCCGGGCGCTCGCCGCGGGCCGCCCCGACCGGGCCGCCCGGCTGCTCGCACCCTGGCGGGAGATCTACGGCGACTCCCTGCGCCTGGAGGCCGTCCACCACGGCCGCACCGGCACCGGGCCCGGCTCGCTCCGGCTGGCCGCCCGGACCGTCGGCTTCGCCGCCGAGCAGGGCGTTCCGGCCGTGCTGACCAACGCCGTCCGCTACGCCGACCCCGGCCAGGGCCCGGTCGCCGACATCCTCGACGCGGCCCGCCGCCTGGTCCCCATCGACCCCCGCAACCCCGCGTACCCGCTCGACAGCGGCGAGCGCTGGCTCAAGGCCCCCGCCGCCATGGCCGAGGCCGCCGACCGGATCGCGCGGGCGGCCGGCCTGCGCCCCGCCGACGCCAGGCGCCTGCTCGCGGAGACCCGGCGGACCGCCGAGGCCTGCTCCGTGGACCCCGAGGACGACCTCGGCATGGGTTCCGTGCACTTCCCCGAGGCCCGGCTCGTCGGCGCGGCCCGCCGCAGCGTCCAGCGGGTCCTCACCTCCCGGGCCTCGGCCGGCATGGTGCTGCGCGGCTACGCGGGTGACCGCGCGTACTGGGAGCGGATGCACCAGGAGCTCGACATCATCGCCTACCACGGCTTCGCCTCGTACTTCCTGACGGTCGCTCAAGTCGTGGACGACGTGAAGGAGATGGGCATCCGGGTGGCCGCCCGCGGCTCCGGCGCCGGTTCCCTCGTCAACCACCTGCTCGGGATCGCGCACGCCGACCCCGTCGCCCACGGCCTGCTGATGGAGCGCTTCCTCTCCAAGCGGCGGCGCGTCCTGCCCGACATCGACATCGACGTGGAGTCCGCCCGCCGGCTGGAGGTCTACCGGCGGATCATGGACCGGTTCGGCACCGAGCGAGTCGCCACCGTCTCCATGCCCGAGACCTACCGGGTCCGGCACGCCATCCGCGACGTCGGCGCCGCCCTGTCCATGGATCCGGCCGTCACCGACCGGCTCGCCAAGGCGTTCCCGCACATCAGGGCCCGCGACGCCCGCGCCGCGCTGGAGGAACTCCCCGAACTGCGCGACGTGCGGGGGGAGTCGTACGGGCGGCTGTGGGAGCTCGTCGAATCGCTGGACGCGCTGCCGCGCGGGATCGCCATGCACCCGTGCGGGGTGCTGCTCTCCGACGACTCGCTGCTCGCCCGTACGCCGGTGGTACCCACCAGCGGTGAGGGCTTCCCCATGTCCCAGTTCGACAAGGACGACGTGGAGGAGCTCGGGCTGCTCAAACTGGACGTGCTGGGCGTGCGGATGCAGTCCGCGATGGCCCACGCGGTCGCGGAGATCCGCCGTGGCACGGGGGAGGAGCTCGACCTGGACGACCCGGCGCAGGTGCCGCCGGGCGACCGGGCCACGTACGAGCTGATCCGCTCCGCCGAGACGCTGGGCTGCTTCCAGATCGAATCGCCGGGCCAGCGGGACCTGGTGGGGCGGCTGCAGCCGGCCACCTTCCACGACCTGGTCGTCGACATCTCGCTGTTCCGGCCGGGGCCGGTGGCCGCCGACATGGTGCGGCCCTTCATCGAGGCCCGGCACGGGCGGGCCCCGGTCCGCTTCCCGCATCCGGACCTGGCCGACGCGCTGCGCGAGACGTACGGGGTCGTGGTCTTCCACGAGCAGATCATCGAGATCGTGCATGTCATGACCGGTTGCGGGCGGGACGAGGCGGACCGGGTGCGGCGCGGGCTGTCCGACCCGCAGTCGCAGCCGCGGATCAAGGTCTGGTTCGCGGCGAAGGCGGCCGAGCGCGGCTATCCGGTGGAGGTGATCGGCCGGACCTGGGAGATCGTGGAGGCCTTCGGGTCGTACGGCTTCTGCAAGGCGCACGCGGTGGCCTTCGCGGTGCCCACATACCAGTCGGCCTGGCTGAAGGCGCATCACCCGGCGGCCTTCTACGCCGGGCTGCTGACCCACGACCCGGGGATGTACCCGAAACGGCTGCTGCTGGCGGACGCGCGGCGGCGGGGCGTGCCGGTGCTGCCGCTGGACGTGAACCGGTCGGCGGCCGCCCATCATATCGAACTGGTGTCCGATGACGGAGGGGTGTGGGGGCTGCGGCTCGGGCTGTCCGACGTCCACGGCATCAGCGGGGCGGAGGCGGACCGGATCGAGGCGGGACAGCCGTACGCCTCCCTGCGCGACTTCTGGGACCGGGCGCACCCGGGCCGCCCGGTCGTCGAACGGCTCGCGCAGGTCGGGGCGTTGGACGCCTTCGGTGCCAACCGGCGGGACCTGCTGCTGCACGTGTCCGAACTGCACGGCGCGCAGCGGGCCGCAGGCGTGCGCGGTCCGCAACTCCCGCTGGAGGGCGGCCGGTCCACGGCCTCCGTCGGACTGCCCGACCTGACCGAGGCGGAACGGCTCAGCGCCGAGCTGGGCGTCCTCGGCATGGACGCCTCGCGGCACCTGATGGGGGACCACCACGCCTTCCTGGCCGAACTGGGAGTGATCCCGGCGCGCCGGCTGCGGGACACCGAGCACGGGCAGACCGTACTGGTCGCGGGGGCCAAGGCGGCCACCCAGACCCCGCCGATCCGCTCCGGGAAGCGGGTCATCTTCACGACGCTGGACGACGGGACGGGCCTGGTCGACCTGGCCTTCTTCGACGACAGCCACGAACGCTGCGCGCACACCGTCTTCCATTCCTTCCTGCTGCTGGTACGAGGTGTCGTGCAGCGGCGGGGCCCGCAGAGCCTGAGCGTCGTCGGGGCGGCGGCGTGGAACCTGGCGGAGCTGGTGGAACTGCGGGCGGCGGGCGGTCTGGACGCGGTCGCGGCCCGCCTCGCCGAGCCGGCAGCCGAGCCGGCCGCCCCGGGAGCCCCGGCCGCCCCGGGCGTCGACGGGGAGCCTGCGGCGAAGGGCCCGCAGGGTCCGCAAGGTCCCGGCCGCAGGATCCGCATGTCCACGGGGTACGAGATGAACCCCTGGGCCGACCTCCAGCCGCCGGGCACCGGCCCCGCGACCGGCCGCAAGCTGTGGCACTCCAGCCCGGGGAGCGCGGGATGACCGCCACCGAGCGGGTCGTGATGTGCCTGCGCCCGTATCCCGCCGACGGGGGCCCGCTCGGGGCGCGGGAGTACGCCGGGGTGCTCGCGCTGCTCGGCGGCATCACCCCGGCCGTGCAGGCCCTGGCGCCCGACACCGTCCTCGCCGAGATCCGGGGCGCGCTGCGGTACTTCGACTGCGACGCCGCCCGGCTGGCCGCCGTGATCCGGGTCCGGGCCCTCGCGCTGTACGGCGTGGACGCCGCCGTCGGCGTGGCCGGCAACCCCATGCTGGCCCGGGCGGCGGCCCGCGAAGCCCGGCCCGGGGAGACCCTGGTGATCCCCGCGGAGCCCGCCGCCGTACGGGACTTCCTGGCGGGCAAGCCCGTCACGGCCCTCGACGGGGTCGGGCCGAAGGCCGCCCGCACCCTGTGCTCCTACGGCCTCGATTCCGTCGGCCGGGTCGCCGCCGCCCCGCCCGCCGCCCTGCGGCGGATCCTTGGCGCCCGGCTCGGCCGTGAGGTGCACGAGCGCGCCCTCGGGATCGACCGGACCCCCGTCCGGCCGGGCGCCGCCGCCCGCGCCATCGCCGCCGAGCGGCTCTTCGATCTGGACGAGCTGGATCCCGTACGGCACCGGCGGGCCCTGCTCTCGCTGACGGAGGAGCTCGGCGCGAAGCTTCGTACACAGGAACAGGGCCGGGGGCAGGTCTGCCGCGCCCTCTCGCTCACCGTCCGCTGCGCCGACCGCACCACGCTCACCCGGACGCGCACCCTGGCCGAGCCCACCGCGCACTCGGCCGCCCTGACCGCCACGGCCTACGCCCTCTACGCGGGCCTCGGCCTGCAGCGGGCCCGGGTCCGCGCGCTGTCCCTGCGCGCCGAGGACCTGACCTCGGCCGATCGGGCCACGCGGCAGCTCAGCCTCGACCCCGAGGACGAGAAGGCCCGCCGCCTGGAGGTCGTCACGGACCGGGTCCGCGCGCGCTTCGGACCGCACGCGATCGCCCGCGGCACGCTGGCCGCCTGACGGTCCGTCCGGCGCCGTACAGGCGGTCGCCCGGGCGACGCGCGAGTTTTTACCGACGCGTAACTTCCCTGTGTTGCTACTCACCCGTAATTTAGCGGCAGCAGCTCCCCCTTGTGATCCGGATCACGGGACAAACCCCCACGCTCATCCCCTTGAGTCGACCCGCGAGGAGATCATCCGATGCTGCCCTGGAGACGCCTGCTCCGCCCACTCGCCGTCCTCACCCTCACCGCCGCCGCACTCGTCGCCCCCACCGGCGCAGCGCAGGCCGCGGCCGCCCCCAGCAGCGGCTGGAACAACTGGTCGTGCAAGCCGTCCGCCGCGCACCCGCGCCCCGTCGTCCTCGTCCACGGCACCTTCGGCAACTCCTGGGACAACTGGCTCGGCCTCGCGCCCTACCTCGTCCACCGCGGGTACTGCGTCTACTCGCTCGACTACGGCCAACTGCCCGGCGTCCCCCTCTTCAACGGGCTCGGGCCCATCGACAAGTCCGCCGGACAGCTCGACGTCTTCGTAGACAAGGTGCTCGCCGCCACCGGCTCCGCCAAGACCGACATCATCGGGCACTCGCAGGGCGGCATGATGCCGCGCTACTACCTGAAGTTCCTCGGCGGCGCCTCGAAGGTCAACGCGCTGGTCGGGCTCGCCCCCGACAACCACGGCACCACCCTGCTTGGATTCACCAAGCTCCTGCCGTACTTCCCCGGGGCCGAGGACCTGATCAGCACCGCGACCCCGGGTCTCGCCGACCAGATCGCCGGATCCGCCTTCCAGCAGAAGCTGAACGAGGGCGGGGACACCGTGCCCGGGGTGAAGTACACGGTCATCGCGACCAAGTACGACGAGGTGGTGACCCCGTACCGGAGCGCCTTCCTGGACGGGCCGAACGTACGCAACGTCGTCCTCCAGGACCTGTGCTTCCTGGACCTCTCGGAGCACGTCACGATCGGGCTCACCGACCGGATCGCCTGGCACGAGGCGGTCAACGCCCTCGACTCGGCACACGCCGAACCGACCACCTGCGCCTCGGTCTTCGACTGACGGGGCGCAGGCGGTCCGGCACCGGACAGACAGGGGCCTAGCGGCCGTGGCGACCCGTCGCCGTACGCGCGGTGCGGCGGCGGGCGGCTGCGAACAGCGCGGCTGCGCCGACGGCCAGGGCGGCGGCCCCGGCGATCGCGATCGTCGGGGTGGCGCTGCTGCCGCCCGTCTCCGCGAGGTTCTCCTTGGCCGCGGCCGGCGAGGAGGAGCCGGCCGCGATCGGGACGGCGGCGGCATCCGTCGTGCCGTTCGTCTTCGGGTCGTTGTCGCCGTGGCCGTTGTGCTCCACCGTGGACTTGCCGGCGCCGTCGGAGATCTGCTGGTCGGTCGGGGCCGAGGGCTTGTCCGCCGGCTTGTCGCCAGGCTTGTCGCCCGGCTTGCCGGTCGGCTTGTCGGTCGGCTTGGCACCCGTCCCGGTGGTCGGAGCGCTACCGGAGCCGCCGCCGTTGCCGCCGCCCGCGCCCCCGTTGTCCTTGCCGAAGACCACGTCCGAGCAGGTGTAGAAGGCCTCCGGGCTGTCGGAGCGCTGCCAGATGCTGTAGATCAGGTGGCGGCCCGACTTGTTCGGGACGGTCCCGGAGAAGACGTAGTCGCCGTTCTGCATGCCCGGGTCGGTGACCTTCGCGAACGGCGCGGGCTCCAGGTCGGACCAGGCCAGGGGCTTGGTCGGGTCGTAGCCGTCCTTCGTCACGTACAGCTCGAAGGAGCCCTTGTGCGGGGCCGTGCCCTTGTAGCGGAAGGTGTGCGCGCCGGCGGCCATCGGGCTAGCCGGCCAGTCGGCACGGGCCAGGTCCAGCCCCCGGTACTTGTCGTTGCCGGCCGAGCAGAGCTGGCCGTTCGGGATCAACGACCGGTGGTTGCCGGCCGCGTTGGCGATGTTCACCGCGTTCCAGTCGTAGAACGGCTGCGTCCCGGCGGCCGCGACCGCCGCCTTGCACGCCGCCGACTCCGGGGACTCCGGTCCCTCGGCGTAGCACGCGGCCACCCGGCTGACCGGGTCCGTCATCGAACCGTGGGCGACCGCGGGAGCCGCCGCGTACGCAGCCAGCGCGAGCGGGGCCAGGCCGGCGGCGGCGATACGGGTCAGCGTGACGGCGGTGCGGCGGCGTGCGGGCATGGGTGATCTCCTTCGGGCACAAGGCAGGGGCGTGCCGGCGGAATCGGGCTCCGTGGTGCGCCGCCCCCCGGCGGCGCCACAACGGGCCCTTCCTGTCCTGGCCCGGCCAAGCTAGCCGCCCCGACCACGGGTTTTGCCACCTCAGGCCCACCGGAGCGGATCCTTAGGGTCCTCTTAAGGCAGGGACAAGCGCCGCCTCAGGAAGTGGGCTCGGCAGGGCGTCACCGGCCGGTGTCGGTCGTCAGCAGGTCCCTCACCTGTGCGGCCGTCCAGTTGCCGGCGGCGCCGGGGCAGGCCGCCAGATAGCCGGCGATGTCCTGCTCCTCCCAGGGGCCGGACTCCAGGAGGCCGCCGGCCAGGTAGCGCAGGTATGCGCCCGACGGGTTGAGCACCTCGACGTCCTGAAGGCTCCACGGCGCGGTGAAGGTCAGCATGGGGATGCCCTCGATGGTGCCCGGGCAGATCAGGGTCTCGTACCGCCCCGGGCCCAGCTCGTCACGACCGTCCCGTAGGGCCGCCGTCAGGTCCAGGTCCGCCCCCGGCTTCTCGTACATCTCCTGTGCGGCGATGTCGGACATCTGGCCGACCGTCACCAGGTGCGCGCGTCCGCGCATGCGCCCGGGAGCCGTGGGGTCGTAGAAGGCCCGGCCGCCCGTCCACACCGGGGACTCCGTGGCGAAGTACAGGCGGCCTTCCAGCTCGACCGCGATCGAGCGCTCGGGCGCCCGGTGGTCCCGGCAGCCCGGGTACGTGCGTGCCGCGCCCGGCGGGGTCCCGCCGGCGATGTACGTGGCGAGGCGGTCCATGTGCATGTTGGACCCGTAGGAGGCGTACCAGACCTTCTCGGGCGTGGGGACCGCCTCGGCGAGCGGGGTGGCGGTGTGGACGGGCATGCTCGGTTCCTCGGGGGTCGGGGATCGGGGGACGGAGCTGGGGGGCCGGGGCGAGGGGAAGCGCCGGCCCGCCGGGGATCCGGAATATCCCCTGTCATATGCCTATCGGGCCACTGAGGCCCGTGCGTATGGTGTGGCCCCGGACCATCCCGGGCCCGGCGCCCTCCCGGCTCCCCACGGGAGGGCCGCCGCGCGCCCCGCGTCCCGCGTCCCACGTCCCCGGACTACGAGAGGAGCGCGGAAAGGCCGGCCGCGGACCGGGCCTGGTCGTCCAGCGCGTCGAGGGCCCGTACGGCCTGGGCCGCGGCCTCCGGGTCGCTCGCGGCGAGCCCGCTCCCGGCGAACTCGTCCTCGTCCAGCCGCAGCACGGAGCTCCCGTCCGCCGAGACCCACAGGTCGAGGTCCAGGTCCTCCACCAGGATCTCCCCGCTCTGCACCAGCGCCGGCCGCGTGACGTCGCAGTACCAGCCCTTGAGGACACCGCCCGCGGTCCACACCTCCTTGACCGCGTACCAGCGGGTCCGCCAGAAGTGCTCGACGAACACGTCGCCCGGCTCGAAGCGCACGAAGCCGAAGTCCCGTACGCCCTCCGCCGCCCAGGGGGCGCGCACGGAGATCCGGTCTCCGTCGTCGGCGACCTGCACTGCCGGGTAGCGGATCTTGGTCCGTCCGGCCTTGGTCAGGACGACGGTCAGCTGTGCGGTCACGGGGTCTCCAGTTTCTTCGTGTAGCGCGTCTCGGTCGCGCAGATCTCGTAGCCGAACCACTCGTTGACGGCGAGCATCGGGCCGTTGCCCGCGTCGTTGCCGGTGAAGGCCTCGGTGTACCCGGCCGCGCGGGCCCGGTGCAGGGAGGCCGTCTTGGCGAGCTTGGCCAGCCCCCGGCCGCGGAAGGCGCGCAGGGTGCCGGTCATCGCCGAGGCGTAGCGGGTCCCGCCGTCGGTCTGCGCCGCGGTGAAGGAGGCCACGACGCCGTCGACCACGGCGACGGTGGTCAGCTCCTTGTCGAGGGACGGGCTGTTCCAGATGTGCGCGAGCCAGTCCTCGTAGTCGTCGAGCTCCGCCGCGACATCGCCCGGTTCGTCGGAGGTCGTCTCGGCGTCGGCCTCGAACAGCGGCCGCGGGTCGGCGGCGAAGGCGGAACCGGGACGCAGCTCGACCCCGGCCGGAAGGTCCCGCGGCAGCTCGGGCAGCGTGACCGCCGCCAGGTCCAGGCGCAGGAAGTGCGCCGACCGGCTGGGGCGGTAGCCGTGCCGCTCGGCGAAGGCACGAGGGGCGGGCTCGTCGAGCACCCAGGCGTACACGTCCACCGCGCCCCGCGCGGCGAGGTGCTGTTCGGCGGTGCGCAGCAGGAGGGCGCCGGCGCCGAGGCCGCGGTGGGCGGGATCGACGTAGGCGTTGACGTACGACTGGCCGGGCTCGGGGCTGTCGTGCACGATGCCGACCTGGGCGGTGCCGATGACCCGGCCGTCCCCGGTCTCGGCGACGAGGATCCGGTGGTGCTTCGCCGGGTGGGCGGAGGAGAGCTCGAAGGTCACCCCCTCCGCAGTGGTGATCACGAACGGCAGGGCGGCGCGGCGTACCCGTACGACGGACGCCGCGTCCGAGGGGTCGCCGGGGCGGAGGTCGCGGATCGATACGGTCATGTGGCAGACGCTACGTGCGCCTTCGCGGCGTGCGCCTCCCAATTAGCCGCCGATGGTGGACAATCACCCGCGTGACCTCGACAAACCTGAAGATCACCATCGACGGCTCGGCCGGGTCGGCCGCCCCGTATGAACAGCTGCGCGTGCAGATCGCAGACCGGGCCCGGTCGGGGAAGCTCCCGGCGGGCTTCAAGCTGCCGACGGTACGCGGCCTCGCGGAGGAGCTGGGGCTGGCCGCCAACACGGTCGCGAAGGCGTACCGGGCGCTGGAGGCGGACGCGGTGATCGAGACGCGGGGCCGGAACGGGACCTTCATCGCCGCCGCCGGGGACGCGGTGTCCCGCGAGGCGGCGTCCGCCGCACAGGCGTACGCGGACCGGGTCCACCGCCTCGGCCTGACGCAGGCCGAAGCCCTCGCCGCCGCCACGGACGCCCTCCGGGCGCGGTACGCCGCCAAGTAGCCACCGCTGGTCAGGCCGTGCGACCCCAGGCCCCGCGCGGGCCGGTCCGGGCGCAACCCCCGCCTCGCCGGCGATTGAGGCGCGGGTCCCCAGAGCGCGGTACGTCGGCCCCGCCGGCCGGTCGCCGGGGGCGCTGCCCCGGACCTCCGTGCCTCGAACGCCGGAGAGGCCGGCAAATGAGCCACGCCGGCGATTGAGGCGCGGCCGGGCAGTTGAACCGCCCACCGAGCCGGAGGCTAGAGGTACAGCCCCGCCTCCGAGCTGTGCGGCTGTGGCGGCAGGATCGCCGCCGGGCCCGTGCCGCGGCGCAGGGCGAACAGCTCCGCCAGGCTGGCGCCCTCGCGGGAGACGCCCTCGTCCGTGCCCAGCCAGTCCACCGCCTCCCGGTGGGTCAGCCGGCCGACCTCGATGCGGGCCAGGCAGCGCCCCGGGCGGACCACCGCCGGGTGGAGCCGTTCCAGGTCCTCGTTGGTGGTGACCCCCACGAGGACGTTGCGGCCCTGCCCCAGCAGGCCGTCCGTCAGGTTCAGCAGGCGGGACAGCGCCTGCCCGGCCGTGTGGCGGGCCTCGCCCCGGATCAGCTCGTCGCAGTCCTCCAGCAGCAGCAGCCGCCAGCGGCCCTTCGCCGTGCCCTCGTCCTCGCCGATCGCGATGTCCATCAGGTAGCCCACGTCGTTGAACAGCCGTTCCGGGTCCAGGACGCAGTCCACCTGGCACCAGTCGCGCCAGGACCGGGCCAGCGTGCGCAGCGCGGAGGTCTTGCCCGTGCCGGGCGGCCCGTGCAGCAGGAGCAGCCGGCCCGCGATGTCGTCCGGGGTCACCTTCATCAGCCGGTCCATCGCCCCGGCCACCGGCGCGGTGTAGTTGGGCCGCACCTCCGCCCAGGTTCCGGCCGCGATCTGGCGGGTCGTCCGGTACGGGCCGCGGCGCGGGGAGACGTACCAGAAGCCCATCGTGACGTTCTCGGGCTGCGGTTCGGGCTCGTCCTGGACGCCTTCCGTGGCCTTGCCGAGCACACCGGCGGCGAGTTCGTCGCTGATCGCCGTCACGGTGACGTCCGCGCCCCGGCTCCAGCGCGAGACGAGCATGGTCCAGCCCTCGCCCTCGGCGAGGGTGGCGCTGCGGTCGCTGTCGCGCGCCGAGCGCAACACCGTGGCCTCCGGCGGCAGGAGGGTGGCCTCCGCCTTGACCCGCTCGATCGACACGCTGTGCGAGTACGGCTGCTCGCCGGACGCGAACCGGCCGAGGAAGAGCGCGTCGACGACGTCCGACGGTGAGTCGCTGTCGTCGACGTTGAGCCGGATCGGCAGCGCGTCATGCGGGTTGGCTGACATGGCGCCCATGATCCGGCACACGGTGCCCTCGTGCACCCGTGTTTCGCTGGATCGGGTGCCCAAGTTCCCTCTTCAAACGCATTCGGAGTGAAGGTTCGGGCTTCAACTCTGCCCTGAACATTCTTGGCATGGACACTTCCAGCGATCCTCGGCTGCTTGTACCACGGACTCAGGAGTAACCCCCACAAGGAGCCGCACACATGAGCATGAATCTGTCGCGCTTCGCTGCCCTGGCCTCCTCCCTCTTACTCGCCGCGGGCGCCACCCTGTTCGGCGCGGGCCAGGCGGCCGCCACCGCCCGGGCCGACTTCGGCTACGTCGCCCTCGGCGACTCGTACTCCTCCGGCGTCGGCGCCGGCAACTACGACGGCGCGAGCGGCAACTGCAAGCGCACCACCCGCGCCTACCCGGCCCTGTGGGCCGCCGCCCATTCCCCCCAGACCTTCTCCTTCACCGCCTGCTCGGGCGCTCGCACGGGTGATGTCCTCGCCAACCAGCTCGCCCCGCTCAACTCCGGCACCGACCTGGTCAGCATCACCATCGGCGGCAACGACGCCGGATTCTCCGACGTTATGACGACCTGCGTCCTCCAGTCCGAATCCACCTGCGTCAACCGCGTGAACCAGGCCAAGGCCTACGTGGACTCCACCCTCCCCGGCCAGCTCGACCAGGTCTACAACGCCATCGACAGCCGCTCGCCCGGCGCGCGCGTCGTCGTCCTCGGCTACCCCCGCTTCTACAAGCTGAACGGCACCTGCACCACTGGCCTGACCGAGGGCGAGCGGGCCGCCATCAACGGTGCCGCCGACTACCTCAACGCCGCCATCGCCAAACGCGCCGCCAACCACGGCTTCACCTTCGCCTCGGTCGCCGGCGCCTTCACGGGTCACGAGATCTGCTCCGGCGACGCGTGGCTGCACAGCGTCAACTGGCTGAACATCGGCGAGTCGTACCACCCGACCGCGGCCGGACAGTCCGGCGGCTACCTGCCGGTCTTCACGAACGCCGCCTGATCGGCCCGGTACTCCTGGTCCGCGCGGTTCTCCCCGTCCGCGCGGCCCGGCTGCCCCGTCCGACCCGTCCGGTCCATCCGGTCCGTCCGGTCCGTCCTGATGGTCGGATCCGGTTCGCCGGTCCCGGGAGCCGCCGGAGCGCTCGCCGTCGGCGAGGCCGGCGACGGACTCGGTCCGGGGGAGGGGGCCCCGCTCGTCGGGGTCTCCTCCCGGCACGTCACCGAGGTGGCCACCCACTGGGTGGCCACCTCGGCCGGTCCCCGCACCTCCAGCCGGACCGCATCCTCGAAGACCCCGTCCGGTTTGTGCGTGAGCTCCGTGTGCTCCAGCCGCCGGCTCCTCGGCCCGCCCTCCTCGTACGTGACGGAGCGCCAGTCGGGGCCGGACGTCCGCCCGCTCCGCGTGGCCCAGCGGTACTCCAGCACGACCGGGGTGCGCTCCACCTCGACGGTGGCCGTGAAGGCGGGCGCGTACGCGGCGGGCGGCGGGCAGCTGCCGGTGTAGGAGGAGCGCACGGTGTCCACGTACACCGAGACGTGCTGCCCCGCAGTGGCCGGGGCGGACGCCGACGCCGAGGCCGGCGGAGCCGTCGAAGGGGTCGTCGTGACGGTCTGGGCGGTGGTCGCCGAGCCGGTCGGTGCGCCGCCGTTCCCGCCGCCCTTCCCATGGGTGTTCTCGCGGTCCTTGAGCAGCAGCCACCCCACCGCGACCAGGGCCAGCAGCATCAGCACGATCCCGACCGTCAGCACCAGCCCGGCCCGGCTCTCGCGCGCCCCCGGCCCGGACGGGGCCGGTGGCGGCGGAGTCCCGTAGGGCGCCGCATGCGCCGCGTGCGGCGCGGGGTGCGGCTCGCCCGCCCCGTGCCCGTGGTGCGCCGCCGCGGCCGTCGGCGTGTCCGGCCCCGACACCGGTCCGCCAGGGGCCCGTACGGTCCCGCCCGCGCCCACCACGCGCAGCATCCGGGCCGCCTCCGCCGCGGGCAGCCGCTCGGCCGGGTCCTTGCGCAGCAGCCCGTCCAGTACGGGCTCCAGCGCACCGGCCCGGCGCGGCGGCGGCAACTCCGCGTCCACCACGGCCCGCAGGGTGTCCAGTGCGGTGGCCTGCCGGAAGGGCGAGACCCCTTCGACGGCGGCATAGAGCATGACCCCGAGTGCCCACAGGTCGGACTCGGGTCCCGGTTCGCGCCCCAACGCCCGCTCCGGCGCCAGGAATTCAGGGGAGCCGACCACCTCGCCCGTCATGGTGATCGCCGAGGAGCCCTCCAGGGTCGCGATCCCGAAGTCGCCGAGCACCACCCGGCCGTCGTTGGCGATCAGGACGTTGCCCGGCTTCACGTCCCGGTGCAGCACCCCCGAGTCGTGGGCGGAGCGCAGCGCGGCGAGCACCTGTTCCCCGATGTGCGCGGCCCGCTGAGGGGTCATCGGCCCCTCGGCCTCCAGTACGTCCGCCAGTGAGAGCCCGCGCACCAGCTCCATCACGATCCAGGGGCGTCCGCCCTCGGAGGCCACGTCGTAGACGGTGACCACCCCGCGGTGCGAGACCCGGGCCGCGGCCCAGGCCTCCCGCTCCAGCCGCCGGTACAGCCGCTCCAGTTCGGCGGGTTCCAGTCCGGCCGGCGCCCGTACCTCCTTGACGGCGACCTCGCGGGCGAGTACCTCGTCGCGGGCCCGCCACACGATGCCCATCCCGCCACGGCCGATCGGTTCGAGCAGCCGGTAGCGGCCTGAGATGACACGTTCGGAGTTCGATTGGTCACTCACGCGCGCCCCCGAGTGTGCTCCCGTGCGCCCGAGTGTCATCGGGCGATCACTCCAAGTTAGCGCAGTGTGGGCCAAGTGGCCCCTGTCGTGACGGGACTGGCGCAGAGGCCTTTCGCAGCGTGACGTCCATGCGGAGAGTAATCGGCGACTCCGTTGAGTAGTCGTCAACTCCCCGTCGCCGCAGGGGTAATTCACACCACCGGGATACCCGGGGGCGACGCGGGGGCGATAGGGTTAACCTGCCCGGGCCGGGTGCCCTCGTACGGGTGGGGAGAGAACATGGAACAGATAGCAATGCGCAGCAGGCCGCCTCGCGTGCCTGCCATCACGTGCGGCAGCAGTGCGACCAGCTCGCGCCTCGACCGCCACCTCGCCGTGCTGGGCGGTCCCGCCGTCCCGCACCGGGAGGCCGCCGAGGCGACGCTGCTGATGCGCGAGCTCACCTCCCGCGACCACACGCACCGCCTGCGGAGCCGGAGCGCGCGCGTCTCGCTCTTCGCGCCGCTGCGCCGTCTGCGTCGCACGCTCTTCGGCAGCCGCCGCTCGTAACCGTACCCGTACCGCAGCCGTCGGCCCTTGGCCTCCGGCTCCCCGGCCCTACCCGATCACACCGTCCCGGCGCAGTTCCGAGATCTGTGCGTCCGCCATCCCCAGGGCGCGCAGCAGGGACTCGGTGTGCTCGCCCAGCGCGGGCACCGCACCCATGTGCGGTGCCGCGCCGCCCGGCAGTCCGATCGGCGGCAGCAAGGCCCGCAGCGGACCGGCCGGTGAATCCACTTCCCGCCAGCGGTCCCGGGCCGCGAGTTGCGGATGCCCGGCCAGCTGGGCCACCGAGTTCAGCCGCGCGCACGCGATGCCCGCCGCCTCCAGCAGCCCGATCGCCTCGTCCGCGCCGAGCCGGCCCAGCGCCTCCGCCACCACCGCGTCGGTCTTCTCCCGGTTCCCGGTGCGCGCCGCGTTCGTCGCGTACGCCGGATCCTCGGCCAACTCGGGCCGTTCCAGGACCTGTTGCGCCAGGCGCCGCCACTCACGGTCGTTCTGCACCGACAGCAGCACCCGGTCCCCGTCCGCCGTCGCGTAGGCGTCGTAGGGCGCGATCACCGCGTGCGCGAGGCCGGTCCGCGCGGGCTGCTCCCCGCCGTGCATCGTGTGGTGCAGCGGATGGCCCATCCACTCGGCGAGCGCGTCCAGCATGGACACCTCCACCCGGCCCCCGCGCCCGGTGACCCCGCGGCGCAGCAGAGCGGCCAGGACCCCCGAGAAGGCGTACATGGCAGCCGCGATGTCCGCCGCCGGGATGCCCGCCTTGACCGGCCGCTCCGGGGTGCCGGTCACCGAGACCAGGCCCGCCTCGCACTGCACGAGCATGTCGTAGGCGCGCTTGTGGGCGTACGGGCCCTCGGCGCCGTAGCCGGAGACGTCCACGGCGACCAGCCGGGGGTACCGCGCGCACAGCGCGGCCGAGTCGAGCCCCAGCCGGGCCGCGGCCCCCTGCGCGAGGTTCTGCACGAAGACGTCGGCCCCGGCCAGCAGTCCGTGCAGGACCTCCCGGCCGCGCGGGTCCTTCAGGTCGAGCGCGATCGACTCCTTGCCCCGGTTGGCCCACACGAAGTGCGAGGCGAGGCCGTGCGCGGCCGTGTCGTAGGCACGGGCGAAGTCGCCGCCGTCGGGACGTTCGACCTTGATCACCCTGGCGCCCAGGTCGGCGAGCTGACGGGTGGCGAAGGGGGCCGAGACGGCCTGTTCGACGGCGACGACGGTGATGCCGTCCAGGGGGAGCGGTTCGGTAGCCATGGGCCCTGCCTACCGGGTCGACGGGCAGCTGTCACCACGCCGGCGGCGATGCGCGCCATTGATCACATATGACGGCCGCTACCGGGCGCCGTGCGCGAACCGGCGCGTGGCCAGCGGTACGAACAGCGCGAGGAGCAGCCCCGACCACAGCAGCGCCCCGGCCACGGGGTGCGCCGCGGGCCAGGCGGCGCCCGCCGCGGCCTCGCCCCCGGCGTTCCCGCACAGGGCGCGCACGGCGGTGGCGACCGCGCTGATCGGGTTCCACTCGGCGACCGCCCGCAGCCACCCGGGCAGCCCCGCGGTCGGCAGGTACGCGCTGGAGAGCATCGGCAGGACGAAGGTGGCGCTGCCGAGCTGGCCGGCCGCCTCCTCGCTGCTGCTCAGCAGGCCGAGGTACGTGCCCACCCATGCGGTGGCGAAGCGGAACAGCAGCAGCACGCCCAGGGCCCCCAGCGCGCCGGGCAGGCCGTTCTCGATGCGCCAGCCCATCAACAGCCCCACCAGCATCAGCGGCACCATCGACACGCCGGTGGTCAGCAGATCGGCGGCCGTCTGCCCGAGAGGTACGGCGGTGCGGCTCATCGGCAGGGTCCGGAAACGGTCCATCACCCCGCGGTGGGCGTCCTGCGCGGCCGTGAACATGCCGGTCATCAGACCGTTCGCGGCGGTGGCGGCCAGCAGCCCGGGGACCAGGAACTCCCGGTACTCCGCGCCCGGCATGGCGAGCGCGCTGCCGAAGACGTAGCCGAAGAACAGCAGCATGGTGATGGGCATGGTCTGGGTGAGGACCAGCAGCGCCGGGGCGTGCCGGGCCTTCTGGAGCTGGCGGGTGAGGACGGCTCCGCCGTCGGACAGCAGGGTGCTCATGCGGCGTACTCCTGGTCGTCGGCGCCGGTATCGGCGCCGGTATCGGCGTTGGCGTCGGGGTTGGCGGAACGGGCCTGGGTGAGGCGCAGGAACACCTCGTCGAGGGTGGGCGGGCGCAGGGTCGCGTCCGTGACCGGGACCCCGGCGGTGTCGAGCTCGCGGATGATCCGCGGCAGGGTGAGGGCGCCGTCGAGGACGGTGACGCCGACGGTCAGCCGCTCCTCGTCGAGCACGGGCCGGCCGCCGGTGAGCTGGTCGAGCACGGCGGCGGCGCGGGCGAGCGCCCCGCGCTGCGCGACGGTGACCTCGGCGCGGGCGCCGATCCGGGCCTTCAGCCGGGCCGGAGTGCCGGTGGCGGCGACGCGGCCGCGGTCGACGACCACGATCTCGCCGGCCAGCCGGTCGGCCTCCTCCAGGTACTGGGTGGTGAGCAGCACCGTGGTGCCCTCCTCGGAGAGCCGGCGCACCGCCGTCCAGATCTGCTCGCGGGCCGCCGGGTCCAGGCCGGTGGTGGGCTCGTCGAGGAACAGCACCCGGGGGCGGGTGACCAGGCCGGCGGCCAGGTCCAGGCGCCGCTTCATGCCGCCGGACCAGGTGGCGGTCACCCGGTCGGCGGCCTCGCCGAGCCCGAAGCGCTCCAGCAGCTCGTCCGCGCGGGCCCGGCCCGCGGAGCCGCGCAGTCCGGTCAGCCGGGCGAAGAGGCGGAGGTTCTCCCGGCCGGTCAGGTCCCCGTCGACGGAGGCGTACTGCCCGGTGACGCCGATGGCGCGGCGGACGGCCGCGGGATCCCGGGTGACGTCGTGACCGGCGACGAGGGCGCGGCCGCCGGTGGGTGCGGTCAGCGTGGTCAGGATCCGGACGGCGGTGGTCTTGCCCGCGCCGTTGGGGCCGAGGAGGCCGCAGACCGTGCCCTCGGGGACGGCGAGGTCGAGGCCGCGCAGGGCGTGGACCTCCCCATAGCTCTTCTCCAGACCCTCACTAAGTACAGCGTACGTAGTTGTCATGTGCGTCACCGTACCTCACTACGTACGGTGTACGTAACTAAGATGGTGGGGAGACGACGAGGTGATCTGAGCCATGACAGCCGGCGGGCGACCCGCTGAACCCGAAGTGATCTGGTCCCGCCCCCAGCGGGCCGGCCGCGGCCCCAGGCCCGCGCACAGCCGCGAGTCCATCGCGTCCGAGGCGGTGCGCATCGCCGACGAGGAGGGGATCGAGGTCGTCTCCATGCGCCGCGTGGCGGCCGGGATCGGCGCGGGGACGATGTCCCTCTACAACTACGTGCCGCGCAAGGAGGACCTGTACGAGCTGATGGTCGACGCGGTCAGCGGGGAGTACGAGTTCCCCGCGCCGACCGGCGACTGGCGGGCCGACCTGCTCGCGCTGGCCCGCCGGACGCGCGCGCTGATGCACCGCCATCCCTGGCTGCCGCGCCTGCTGAGCCCCGTCTACGGCTTCGGTCCCAACGCCCTGCGCTACCTGGAGTACAGCCTGGACTGCCTGGCTCCGCTCGACGCGCCGGACGGCGAGAAGCTGGAGCTCGTCGCCGCCGTCAACGGGACCGTCGCGACCTACGTGGCCAGCGAGCTGGCACTGGCCGAGCGGGCCCGGTCGCTGCCCTGGGGCGAGGCGGAGGAGCAGCGCGTACGGACGGCCTGGCTCGGCTCCCGGCTGGCCACCGGGGAGTATCCGCGGCTGGCGGCGGCCCTCGGTGGCGGCGGCCCGGTCCCGGGCGCCGGGCTCGACATGGCCCTGGTCTTCGACCGTACGGTGTCCCGGCTGCTGGGGGCCTGGGGACCCTAGGGGGTGCCAGGCGTCGCGCACCAGGCGAAACTTTGCGGACACGCCCAAGGGGGTGTCGTGCCGATCAGGCCGGGCTCGCGCCCTCCTCGGATCCTCAGAGGAGGGCGAACTGCCCGCCCGGGCCCTCCTCCTGGTGGTCCAGCACCGAAGCGGGGCGCCGGGCCCAGGCCGGCGGCGGCAGCACCCCGGCCGCGCGCAACGCCTCCGCCGACAGCACCGGCCCGGGCTCGAACGCGGCCCGCTCCGGGGCAAGTTCGGCCAGCAGTGCCAACGTGGTCACCAGGGCGAGCAGCTCCGAGGTCCAGCTCTGCGGCCACTCGGCCGGCCCCAGCGCGGCCAGACCGTCGGCGTCCGGACCCCGGTGTGCGGTGCGGGCGGCGAACCAGGCCGGCAGCACCCGCACGCCCTGCGCCTCGTACTCCCAGGCCCCGGCCGGCACGGGGGAGACCGTCCCGCTCCCGAGGCTCAGCGTCTCGCTCTCGGCGTCGTACGCGAGCTCCCGCGGCCAGCCCGCGACCGCCGAGCGCACGTACGGGCGGCGCCCGCCGGGCAGCCGGGGCGGCTCACCGCCGCGCGCGCCGCGCAGCTGCACGCTCAGCAGTCGGTGCCCCAGCTCCAGCCCGGCCCGCCAGTGCTCGGAGCCGGCGGCGAGCGGGACCTCGTACCCGCGCGGGCCCGGGCGGCCCGCCGCGAGGATCCAGCACAGGACGTCCTCGGGGGTGACCCGGCCGCCGTGGCGCGCACCGAGCAGGGGCAGCAGGCCGGGGGCGAGATTCGGCTCGGCGCCGCCGGGACGCCGGTGAAGGGGGCGGATCCGGCCGAGGCGGCCGACCGGGAGGTGCGCGGTGACCAGCGGATCCGGGGTCTCGACGAGGAACAGCTGGTGCTCGTCCCGCACCCGCCAGAGCTCGGGGCGGGCCGCGTCGATGAGCCGCTGGTCGGGCAGCAGCCACTGCTCGTCGAAGGGCTCGCGGAGCACCCGTACGGGGTCGGGGCAGGGGCCCGGGGCGTCGGCGAAACGGGCCGTGGCCGCCGAGCGCTGCCCCGGCAGGGCGGCCGCCCCGGCGTCGGGCCTGCGGCTGCGGCTCGGCCGGAACAGCCGCTCCCGCTCGGCGCCTTCGGAGCCGGTCAGGGCAGCCCAGCGGGCGCGCAGGGCCGCCGGATCGGGTGCGGCCACCCAGTCCCGGCCCAGGCGCAGGCCGCCCACGGACCAGGGCATCAGATCCTCGATCAGCGGTACGTCTTCGCTCACGCCGCCGATGGTAGCGACGGGATCCGATGGCCGGGCTACGTCCAGGCCGAAGAGCTAGGCTCCTTATGTACGCATACGTACGGTATCGACTGAGGAGGCGGTCATGAGCCAGTACGACGAATACACGACCCCGTCACAGGCCGAGGGCGAGCGCCTCGACGAGGACATGGACGAGGTCCAGCGCAAGCAGCGGCACCCCCAGACGATGCGGACCACGCCGTCCCAGGCGGAGGGCGAACGCACCAGGGAGGACGACGAGAAGTAGTCGCGCGGAGTCGCAGAGGCGCCGGAGGGCGTCAGAGGGCGTCAGAGGGCGTCAGAGGTTCGTCAGAGGTTCGTCAGAGGGGACGCCGGAGGAGCGGCGTCAGTGCGCGTCGACCGTCACGGTGAAGGAGAACCGGTCGCCCCGGTAGCGGATCCGGGCCACGTCCACCACCCGGCCGTCCTCGTCGTACGTGACGCCCGTGTAGTGCAGGATCGGGCTCAGCAGCGGCACCTGGAGCAGCTCGGCCGTCTCAGGGTCGGCCAGCCGGGCCTCCACGGTGTCCGTGATCCGGCTGATGCGGACCCCCACGATGTCACGCAGGACCTTCGTCATCGGCCAGCGTTCGAGATCGGCGAGATCCACCGCCTCGGCGAACTCCGGGAGGACGGCGTTCTCCGCCCAGTTCGTCGGCTCGCCGCTCTCCCGGTCGTGACGCAGGCGGCGGTACGTGACCACCTCGGCCGTGTCCGGGAAGTGCTCCAGCAGTTCCCCGGACACGGCCGTGCGGCCGTGCCCGAGGATCGTCGTGCGGTCGCCCGACTGCTGGGCCACGATCGCGTCGACCGAGCCCAGCAGCCGGACCGGGGCGCTGCGCAGCGCGCCCGGCTCGATGAAGGTGCCGCGCCGACGGTGCCGGCTGATCAGGCCCTCGCCCTCCAGCTCCTTGAGCGCCTGCCGCATGGTCAGCACGCTCACCCCGTAGTGCCCGGCCAGCTGCTCCTCGGTGGGCAGGCGCAGCGAGGCGTCCGGGGTGCGCCCCAGTATCGAGGCGCGCAGTGACTGCGACACCTGGTACCAGAGCGGCAGCTTCCGGTTCAGTACCAGCGAGTCGGGGGCGAAGGCGGTCACGGGTGGATCTCCGAAGGCTGGGCAGGGGTGGCGTGCGGCGCATGCAGGGTACGGGTACGGGTACGCGTACGAGTACGGCGCATGCAGCGTATGCAGTGCAGGTCAGGCGCGGAAGTGGCGCTGCAGACCCTGCCACACGTCGTCGTAGCCGCGCTGGAGGTGATCGGCGCCGGCCGCCTGCGCGGTGGCGGTGATCGGCCAGCGGGTCTCGAACATGAAGGCCAGGCCGTCGTCGATCTTCTGCGGCTTCAGCTCGGCCGCACTCGCCCGCTCGAAGGTCTCGTGGTCGGGTCCGTGCGCGGACATCATGTTGTGGAGCGAGCCGCCGCCAGGGACGAAGCCCTCGGCCTTGGCGTCGTAGGCCCCCTCGATGAGGCCCATGTACTCGCTCATCACGTTGCGGTGGAAGTAGGGCGGACGGAAGGTGTCCTCACCGACCAGCCAGCGCGGGGCGAAGACCACGAAGTCCACGCCCGCCAGCCCGGGGGTGTCGGAGGGCGAGGTCAGGACCGTGAAGATCGACGGGTCGGGGTGGTCGTAGCTGATCGAACCCAGGACGTTGAAGCGGCGCATGTCGTACACGTACGGGACGTGGCTGCCGTGCCAGGCGACCACGTCGAGCGGGGAGTGGTCGTAGGTGGCCGACCAGAGGTTGCCGCAGAACTTGTTGATCACCTCGGTCGGGCGCTCGCTGTCCTCGTACGCGGCGACGGGGGCCTGGAAGTCCCGCGCGGCGGCGAGACCGTTGGCGCCGATCGGGCCCAGGTTCGGCAGCTCGAAGGGCTGGCCGTAGTTCTCGCAGATGTAGCCGCGGGCGTCGGCGTCGAGCAGCTCGACGCGGAAGCGGATGCCGCGGGGGATGAGGGCCATGTCGCCCGGGCGGGCGGCGAGCAGGCCCAGCTCGGTGCGCAGGAGCAGTCCGCCGCGCTCGGGGACGATGAGCAGCTCGCCGTCGGAGTCGCTGAACACCCGGTCGGTCATGTCGGCGTTGGCGGCGTAGAGGTGGATGGCCATGCCGGCGCGCTGGGCGGCGTCGCCGTTGCCGCCGAGGGTCCACAGGCCGGAGAGGAAGTCGGTGCCGGGGGCCGGGTCGGGCAGCGGGTTCCAGCGGAGCCGGTTCGGGTCCGCCACGGACTCGGTGAAGGGCGCGGAACGCAGGGCCCCGTTGTCGATCCGGGTGAAGGGCGGGTGCGCGGCCGAGGGGCGGATCCGGTAGAGCCAGGAGCGCCGGTTGTGGGTGCGGGGCTCGGTGAAGGCGCTGCCGCTGAGCTGCTCGGCGTAGAGGCCGAGGGGTGCGCGCTGGGGCGAGTTCCGGCCGATCGGCAGGGCGCCGGGGACGGCCTCCGAGCTGTGCTCGTTGCCGAAGCCGGTGAGGTACTCCAGTGCCTCTGCCGTCTTCCTGGCCTGCTCGCTCATGTGCTGCTCCCGCTCCGTCGAAGGAATCCTATGGTCGACAGTAGGATTCCGCGGCTCGCACGTCAACGGCGAACCCGTGCCCGGTCCGGAGATCGGCGGGAAAGGCCGGAAATGGGGGAAGGGTCGACGGGCATGCGGACGGAGCTGCCGAACACGGATTCGGTCGAGGGGGATCCCAAAAGATGAACATTGCTCTACTCTCACGCGCATGTCGTGGACCCGCAGGTTCCCTGCCGTGCCGGCGGCGCTCCTCGCCGCCCTTCTCGCCCTCCTGTCCCTCCTCGTCGCGGCGCCCGCCGCCAGCGCGCACGAGGAGCGCCCGATCACCCTCCCGGACGGCTCCGGATCGGTACCCGTGTACCGCACGGCGGAGCCCGACCTGATCGTCTGCAAAACCGACCGGCCCGCCTTCGAGCGCCGGATATCCGCCTTCCCCGAAGAGCTCAGGCAGCGCAACCTCGCCCTGTACGAACGGTGCGAGCAGAGCGGCTACCGGCACCTGCAGGAGGCGGTCGACGCCGTCGACCGGCCCGGGATGAACATCGCGATCCTCCCCGGCCTGTACGAGGAGGAGCCCTCGCTCCCCACGCCGACAGGGGAGTGCGCCGCGCTCAAGGCCCCCCAGTCCTCGCTCGGCTACCAGATCCTGTCCTACGAGCAGCAGGTGCAGTGCCGGCACAACCAGAACCTCGTCGCCATCCTCGGCAAGACGGACCTGCAGATCGAGGGCACGGGCGCGTCACGGCTCGACGTGGTCGTCGACGCCAAGTACCAGAAGCTGAACGCCATCCGCGCGGACAAGTCCAACGGCATCTACTTCCGCAACTTCACCGCCCAGCGCACCACCTTCAACTCGCTGTACGTGCTCGCGGGCGACGGCTTCGTCATCGACGACGTGCTGACCCGCTGGAACGACGAGTACGGTTTCCTGACCTTCGCCAGCGACCACGGGCTCTACAAGAACTGCGAGTCGTACGGGAACGGCGACTCCGGCATCTACCCGGGCAGCGCCTCGAACATCAACGACGGCCGCGGCTACGAGGTCCCCCGGTACTCCATCGAGATCACCGGCTGCCGCAGCCACCACAACATGGTCGGCTACTCCGGCACCGCGGGCGACTCGGTGTGGGTGCACGACAACGAGTTCGACCAGAACATGGGCGGCGCCTCGATGGACAGCGCCTTCCCCGGCCACCCCGGACTGCCGCAGAACCACGCCAAGTTCGAGCGGAACCTGATCCACGACAACAACCAGGACTACTACGGGTACGTCGCCGACGGCACCTGCGCCAAACCGCCGATCGAACGCGGCTACGAACGGGGCGTGGTCTGCCCGCAGATCTCCATGCCGCCAGGCACCGGCATCATCACCGCGGGCGGCAACTGGAACCTCTACGAGAACAACTGGGTGTACGGGCACCGGCGTGCGGGCTTCTTCCTCAGCGCGGTCCCCGCCTTCATCCGCGGTGAGGAGGCGTGGTCGAAGCAGACCGACACCTCCCACCACAACCGGTACGCCGGGAACGTCATGGGCAAGGACAAGTCCGGCGTCGCCCGCCCCAACGGCATGGACGTGTGGTGGGACGGCCAGGGGCGCGCCAACTGCTGGCAGGACGGACCCGACGGCTCCACCCCCGGCGCGGTCCCGCAGTGCGGTGACCGCCGGGGCGAGGTCTCGGGGGCGTCCGCCCGCCTGGTCGGCGAACCGGTCAAGCTGGCCCAACTCCTCGTCTGCGCGGACTACAACGTCCAGGCGCGCAAACTCCCGTCCGGCTGCGACTGGTACGGCGCGCGCGGACTGGAGCGGGTGGAGACCCAGCTCGCGCTGGCCGTGGCCGCGGTGCTGCTGCTCGTCGGCGGCGTCCTGTGGTGGCGCCGCCTGCGCGGCTCCCGGCTGGGCACGGCCGCCACGCTGGCCGGGCTGGCGGGCCTGGTCCTGGACGTGGCGGGCTCCACCATGCCCCTGACCGCCACCTTCGTCCCGGCACTCGCCCTCCTCCTGCTCGGCCTGTGGTGGACGGGCGCCGGCCTGGTGCTGCGCGCCGACCGCCCCTGGTTGGCTCGCCTGACCCTGCTGCTGGCCGGGCTCACCCTGCTGGACGCCTTCGACAAGGCCGTCCTGATGATCCCCTGGACCCCTCTGAGCCCCGCCTGGGCACGGGCCCTGGTCGCCGTGATCTGGGTCCTGTGGGCGGTGGTGGCCTCGGCCCGCCCGGGCACCCCGGCCCGCCCGTCCGGCCCGGGCGGCGACCCCGCGGGCGACCGCGCCCCGGCCCCCTCCGACCCCGCCCCGGCGCTGAGCGCGGCCGCCCCCGAGCCCCCGGCGACCCCGGACCCCGCGCCGTGACCCCCGCCCACGCCGCCCCGACCACAGGAGGCCAGCCGTGACCGACCGGCCCGACGACGACAACCGGTGCGACGCCTGCGGTACGCCGCCCCGCGCGGCCCGCAGGCTCCGCCGGACCGCCCGCGCCGCGGCCCTGCTCGCCCTCGCCCTGCTCCTCGCGGGCGGCGCGGCGACGGGCTGCGGCGGGCGGGCCACCACCCACCACAAGCCCGGCACCAGCCACGAGCAGGCCTCCGGCGGCGTGGGCACCCTGCTCACTGCCACCGACGCCGCCGGCCACCGGCTCCGCGAGGTCCCGGCCCAGGGCGCGCCGGAGGTCCAGCTGACCGTCCGCCCGGACTCGGAGGACGGCTGGAACCTCCAACTGGCGGTGACGAACTACCGCTTCACCCCCGACAGCACCGGCGGCGCCGCCCTCCCGGGCGCGGGCCACGCGCATCTGGAGCTCGACGGACGCAAGCTGGCCCGGCTGTACGGCCCCTGGTTCCACCTGCCCGCGGCGCAGGTCCCCGAGGGCACGCACACCCTGACCGTCCGCCTCTACGCGGACGACCACACCGCCTGGGCGGTCTCGGGCAAGCCGGTCGAGGGCACGGCACAGCTCACCGCCACCACCCCGGGCCAGCCGGGCGGCCACAGCCACGGGGACACGCCGCCGCCGAGCCGGCCCGCGGCGCCGGAGCAGGCCGACCGCACGGTCACCATCACCGTCCGGGACGGCAAGGTCAGCCCGGCCCCCGCCCGCACCGAGCTGCGGCGCGGAGAGCGCGTGGCCCTGCGCGTCACGAGCGACCGCGCGGACACCCTGCACGTCCACGGCTACGACAAGGAACTGGCCCTGCCGGCAGGCCAGGAGGCCACCCTGATCCTCACGGCCGACCGCACGGGCCTCTTCGAGGTCGAGACCCACGCGTCCAGCCTCGTCCTGACCCAACTCCTCGTCCGATGACCCCACCCCGCCCCGAACCCAGCCCTCTGCCCAGAACCGAGCTCGGGCCGACGCCTGGGCCCACAACCCAGCCGACACCGGGCCCTGCACCCGTACCGGGTCCTGTTCCCGCAGCGGGTCTTGCGGCTGGGCCTGGACCCGTACCTGGTCTTGCGGCTAGGCCTGGGCCTGTACTGGGCCCTGGACCTGTACCAGGACCCGTGCCTGGGCCCGCGACCCGGCCGGCACGGCCAGGCGTCCCGCCCGCGTTCCCGAACGGTGTCCCGCCCCGGCCGTCCGGACCTGGGCCGGAGTCCGGGCGGCCGGGCCGTGTCGCCGACGGGACATCGCCCCGGGCGGGGAGATGGTGAGCCCGCTCGGGCCGGATCTCGCCCCGGGCGCCGGCGAGGGGGGCCACGGCCAGGGCGTGGTCCTTCACCCGGCCGATCCGCTCGCCTCGCTCGCGCACGGGATCGGGTCCCAGCACGATCTGCCGATCTCTCCCTTCTATGCCTTCGCCGGTGCCTTCGCCGCGCTGTTCGTCTCCTTTCTCGCGCTCGGCCTGCTCTGGTCCACCTCCCGCTTCCGCGGAGCGCGCTCGGGCCTCGCCCTGCCCGCCGCCCTCCAGCGGGTGGCCGACGCGCCCGCCACCCGAACCGCCCTGCGCGGACTGGGGCTCGCCGCCGCGGCGGCCGTCCTGCTCCACCTCCTCCTCGGTCCCGACGACCCCGCGCACAACCCCGCTCCCGGCGCCGTCTACGTCCTCCTCTGGGTCGGACTCGTGCCCGCCTCCCTCCTCCTCGGCCCCGTCTGGCGCCTGCTCAACCCGCTCCGCACCCTGCACCGTCTGCTCTCCCGCGCCCTGCCCCGCCGCGGCCCCGGCCACCTCCTCCCCGCCCGGCTCGGTCAGTGGCCCGCCGCCGCCGGACTGTTCGGCTTCACCTGGCTCGAACTCGTCGCTCCTGATCCCGCATCCACCACCACCCTCCTGATCGCGGTCACCGCCTACGCCACCGCCCAACTCCTGCTCGCCGCCCGCTTCGGCGAGCGCTGGTTCGACGACGGCGACGCCTTCGAGGCGTACTCCGCCCTCTTCGCCCGGCTCGCCCCCCTCGGCCGTCGCAGCGACGGCCGCCTCGTTCTCCGTAACCCCTTCCACGGACTCGACGCGACACCCGAGCGGCCCGGACTCGTCGCCACCGTCTGCGTCCTGCTCGGCTCCACCGCCTACGACGGCTTCTCCGACAACCCCTCGTGGATCAACGCCGTACAGACCTCCCCCCTCGGCCGCATCCCCTCGGCCACACTCGGACTGCTCGGCTCCATCGCCCTCGTCGCCACCCTCTACTGCCTCTGCGCCGCCGCCACCCGCCTCGTCAGCGGCCCGCACCCCGGCCCGCTGACCGCCTTCGCGCACTCACTCGTACCGATCGCGCTCGGCTATCTCATCGCCCACTACTTCTCCCTCCTGGTAGTCGAAGGACCACGCACAGTAAGCATGGCACTCGGCACTGACAACGCCCCCGAACCCGTGCCACCGCTGGGTCCCGGCGGCCTCGCCGCTCTCCAGGTCATCGCCGTCGTCACCGGTCACGTCCTCGGTGTCGTCGCGGCCCATGACCGGTCCGTGCGGCTCTTCCCGCCCGCGAAGGCGGTGGCCGGACAGCTGCCGCTGCTGGCGCTGATGATCGCTTACACCGTCGGAGGGCTCAGTCTTCTGCTGAACTGAGCCCCCCACGGAACCGAGAAGCGAGGAGCGGCATGATGGACCACGTGCCTCCCGCCCACTCCCTGCGCCGAACGCCGATCCAGCAGCGCAGCGCCGACCGGCTCGCCCGGATCCTCGACGCCTGCGCCGAGCTGCTGGACGAGACCGGGTACGAGAACCTCAGCACCCGTGCCGTGGCCCTGCGCGCCGGCGTGCCGATCGGTTCCGTCTACCGCTTCTTCGGCAACAAGCGGGCCATGGCCATCGCCCTCGCCCACCGCAACCTGGACCGCTACGTCGACGGCATCGCGGACCGGCTCGCCGACCTCCCCGCCACCCACTGGCGGCCCGTCGTGGACGCGGTACTGGACGAGTACCTGGCCATGAAGCGCAGTGTTCCCGGCTTCGCGCTCGTCGACTTCGGTGTGCCCGCGCCTCCGGCCGAGGGGCCGGAGGCGGATCCCAACCATCAGGTCGCCGACCGGCTGACGGAACTGCTCGCCGCGCATCTCGCCCTGACCCCGGACGCCGCCCTGGAGCGGGCCGTCCTCGTCGCGGTCGAGGCCACGGACGCGCTGATACAACTCGCCTTCCGGGCCGACCCGGCCGGGGATCCCGGCATCGTCGCCGAGACCCGGGCGATGATGCACGCGTACCTGGCCCGCGTGCTGGACTGACCCCTTCCGGCTCCGGTTCCGGTGTCGATGCCGATGTCGTTGCCTCTGCCGGGCCCGGGAGCGGTGCCGGCCGTCACCCGTACCCACTCGGTCCCGCACACCTCTCCCCTCCATGCGTACCGGTCGGTATGCTCGTTGCACTCCGTGTGCCCGTGCCCGTGCCGCAGACCGCCGCCCCTGGAGGGCCCATGTCCCGCACCGCCCTGCGTATCTGCCCCCTCTGCGAAGCCACCTGCGGCCTCACCCTCACCCTTGCGGACGGCGCGGTCTCCGGAGCCCGTGGTGACCGCGAGGACGTCTTCAGCCGCGGCTTCATCTGCCCCAAGGGGGCTGCGTTCGGAGCACTCGACTCCGACCCCGACCGGCTGTGGGGTCCCCTCGTCCGCCGCGACGGCCGATTGCGGGAGTCCACCTGGGAGGAGGCCTTCGAGGCCATCGCGGCCGCCGTCCCCGGCCTGGTCCAGGAGTACGGGGCCCAGTCGGCCGGGGTCGTACTCGGCAACCCGAACGTCCACACCATGGCCGGCGCCCTCTACCCGCCCCTGCTCCTCAAGAGCCTCGGCACCCGCAACCTCTTCACCGCCAGCACCCTCGACCAGATGCCCAAGCACGTGTCCAGCGGGCTGCTCTTCGGCGACCCCTTCGCCATCCCGGTCCCCGACCTCGACCGGACCGACTTCCTGCTGCTCCTGGGCGCGAACCCGGTCGAGTCCAACGGCTCCCTGTGCACCGCCCCCGACTTCCCGGGCCGGCTCAAGGCCCTGCGCGCCCGCGGCGGCACCCTGGTCGTCGTCGACCCGCGCCGTACGCGCACCGCCGCGCTCGCCGACCGCCACCTCGCGCCTCGCCCCGGCAGCGACGCGCTGCTGCTTGCCGGCCTCGCGCACACCCTGATCGAGGAGAAGCTCGCCGACCCCGGAGCGCTGGAGGAACACTGTGACGGCATCGGGGAACTCGGCGCCGCGCTCGGGAGTTTCACTCCTGAGGCCGTCGCACCCGCATGCGACCTCACCGCTGCCGAGATCCGCACCCTCGCCCGCGAGCTCGCGGCCGCACCCACCGCCGCCGTCTACGCCCGCATCGGCAGCTGCACCGTCGAGTTCGGCACGCTCGCGAGCTGGCTGGTCGACGTACTGAACATCCTCACCGGCAACCTCGACCGGCCGGGCGGAGCCCTCTTCCCGCTCTCCGCGACGGCCCCCGCGGGCCGCCCTGCGGGCCCGGGCAAGGGGTTCGCCCTCGGGCGCTGGTCGAGCCGGGTCGCCGGCCACCCGGAGGCCAAGGGCGAACTGCCCATGGCCGCCCTCGCGGAGGAGATCGAGACCCCGGGTGACGGGCGGATCCGGGTCCTGCTGGCCATCGCCGCCAACCCGGTCCTGTCCGCACCCGACGGCGATCGGCTGGACCGGGCGCTGGCCGGGCTGGACTTCATGGTCTCGGTCGACCCCTACCTGAACGAGACCTCGCGCCACGCCCACGTCGTCCTGCCACCGCCGCCGCCCTCCCAGAGCGCGCACTTCGACTTCGCGTTCAACGGGTTCGCCGTGCGCAACCAAGCCCGCTATTCGCCCGCCGCCCTCCCGCTCGCGGACGGGCGCATGGACGAGTGCGAGATCCACGCGCGCCTGATCCTCGCGGTCTCCGGGCTGCACGGAGCGCCGCCGGGGGCCGTCGACGAGCGCGTCATCGCCGACAGCCTTGCCCGGGCCGTCACCGATCCCCACTCACCGCTCCACGGCGGCGACCCGCAGGAGCTGGCCCGCCGGCTGACCGGCCGCACCGGCCCCGAGCGGCGCCTCGACCTGATGCTGCGCACCGGCCCGTACAACCTGACGCTCGACGACCTGCGGCAGGCGCCGCACGGCATCGACCTCGGCCCGCTGCGGTCCCGGCTCCCGGGCGTGCTGAAGACCCGCAGCGGCAGGATCGAGCTGCTCCCGGACCCGATCGCGGCCGAGCTCCCCAGGCTGCGCGGGGCGCTCGCCGACCGCCCCGCCGCCCTGGTGCTCGTGGGCCGCCGCCATCTGCGGTCCAACAACAGCTGGTTGCACAACGTCCCGGCCCTCACCGGAGGTTCCAACCGCTGCACTCTTCAGGTCCATCCGCAGGACGCGGACCGGCTCGGCCTCGTCGACGGAGGGCAGGCCAGGATCACCGCCGACGGCGGGAGCCTGGACGTGCCCGTCGAGGTCACCGACGCCATCCGCAGCGGCGTGGTGAGCCTTCCGCACGGCTGGGGCCACGACCGGGCCGGCTCACGGCTGTCGGTGGCCGCCGCGGCGCCCGGCGCGAACGTCAACCAGCTGCTCGACGGCACCCGCATGGACCGGCTGTCCGGCACGGCAGTGCTCAACGGCTTCCCCGTCGAGCTCACACCACTGCCCTGAGCTGGGGTTTTGCTCGTATTGCTCACGCGCAGACGTCTTGTTGGCGCACCGAGGGGGCACCTACCTTCCCCACATGCTGACCTTCCTCGGCTTCGCCATGATCGCGACATTCCTGGTCCTGATCATGATGAAGAAAATGTCGCCCATCGCGGCGCTCGTCCTCATCCCCGCACTCTTCTGCGTGTTCGCAGGGAAGGGCGCGCACCTCGGCGACTACGTCATCGAAGGCGTCGGCAAGCTCGCCCCGACCGCCGCCATGCTGATGTTCGCCATCGTCTACTTCGGCGTGATGATCGACGTCGGCCTGTTCGACCCGATCGTCCGCGGCATCCTGCGCTTCTGCAAGGCGGACCCGATGCGGGTGGTGGTCGGCACCGCCGTCCTCGCCGCGATCGTGTCGCTCGACGGCGACGGATCAACCACCTTCATGATCACGGTCTCGGCCATGTATCCCCTCTACAAGCGGCTCGGCCTGAGCCTGGTGGTGATGACGGGCGTCGCGGCCACGGCCAACGGCGTCATGAACACCCTGCCCTGGGGCGGTCCGACCGCGCGCGCCGCCACCGCCCTCAAGCTCGACGCCGCCGACATCTTCGTCCCGATGATTCCGGCGCTCGCGGTGGGCCTGCTCTTCGTTTTCGTCCTGGCGTACGTCCTCGGTGTGAAGGAGCGCCGCCGGGTCGGCACGCTGGTGCTGCCCGGCCAGGCGGCGGCGCCGGAGGCCGCCGAGGCGGAGCTGGTCCCGGCCGCGCCCGGCACGTCCGCCGCGGCCGTCGCAGCCGTCGCCGAGATGACGTCCACGTCCGTCGAGGGGGCCGCCGGATCCACCGATTCCGCGGGTTCCGCGGCCTCCACCGCAGGTCCGGCCGCCGGCGCCCCGCACGGGAACGGTTCCGCCCCCGCGCCGGAGGACGGTTTCCAGGGCCTGGACCCCGACCGCCCCACCCTGCGGCCCCGTCTCTACTGGTTCAACGCCGGCCTCACCGTGGCCCTCCTCACCGCCATGATCATGGAGCTGCTGCCCATCCCGGTGCTGTTCCTGCTCGGCGCCGCCCTCGCCCTCACCGTCAACTTCCCGCACATGCCCGACCAGAAGGCCCGGATCGCCGCCCATGCCGACAACGTCCTGAACGTCGCCGGCATGGTCTTCGCCGCCGCCGTCTTCACCGGGGTCCTCACCGGCACCGGAATGGTCAAGCACATGGCCGACTGGCTCGTCGGCGCCATCCCCGAGGGCATGGGCCCGCACATGGCACTGGTCACCGGCCTGCTCAGCCTGCCGCTCACCTACTTCATGTCCAACGACGGCTTCTACTTCGGCGTCCTGCCCGTCCTGGCCGAGGCCGGCGCCGCCCACGGGGTCTCCCCGCTCGAGATCGCCCGTGCCTCCCTCGTCGGCCAGGCCCTGCACATGTCGAGCCCACTGGTTCCGGCCGTCTACGTCCTCGTCGGCATGGCCAAGGTCGAGTTCGGCGACCACACCCGATTCACCGTGAAATGGGCGGCCCTGACCTCACTCGTGGTCCTCGCGGCAGGGATGCTTTTCGGCATCATCTGAAATCCGGTGCCCTCTGGCCGGTAAAAACTACCGGCGCTAGTTTGTAGGGTGTTCGCGAGGTCGGATCTACGCGCTCGTGCGTGCTCGGGAGGAATGCCATGAAGGCCCACGACGGGATGTACATCGACGGCGCGTGGCGGCCCGCCGTCGGCAGCGATCTGATCGAGGTCGTGAACCCGGCCGACGGCCAGGTCATCGCCCAGGTCCCGGCCGGTGCCGAAGAGGATGTGGACGCGGCCGTACGCGCGGCCCGTGCGGCCCTCCCCGGCTGGGCAGCCACGGCCCCGGCCGAACGGGCCGCCCTGATCGGCGCGCTCCGCGACGCACTGCTGGCCCGCACGGGCGAGCTGACCGAGACCATCACCGCCGAGCTCGGGTCCCCGCTCGGCTTCTCGAAGGCGGTCCACGTCGGAGCGCCGATCGCCGTGGCCACCTCCTACGCCGAACTCGCCTCCTCGTACGCCTTCGAGGAGCGGGTCGGGAACTCCACCGTGCTGCTGGAGCCGATCGGGGTGGTCGCGGCCATCACGCCCTGGAACTATCCGCTGCACCAGGTCGTTGCAAAGGTGGCGCCCGCTCTCGCCGCCGGCTGCACCCTCGTCCTCAAGCCGGCCGAGGACACCCCGCTGACCGCACAGCTCTTCGCCGAAGCCGTGCACGAGGTGGGCATCCCGGCCGGAGTCTTCAACCTGGTGACCGGTACCGGTCCGGTCGCCGGCCAGGCCCTCGCCGCGCACGAGGGAGTCGACCTCGTCTCCTTCACCGGCTCGACCGCGGTCGGCAAGCAGATCGGCGCCACGGCCGGGGCCGCCGTCAAGCGGGTCGCGCTCGAACTGGGCGGCAAATCGGCCAATGTCATCCTGCCCGGGGCCGACCTGGTCAAGGCCGTCGCGGCAGGCGTCGGGCACGTCATGAACAACAGCGGCCAGAGCTGCAACGCGCTGACCCGGATGCTCGTCCACCGGGACCACTACGAGGAGGCCGTCTCGCTCGCGGCCGCCGCCGTCGCCGACTACCCCACCGGCGACCCCCGCGAGGCCGGTGTCCGCGTCGGCCCGGTCGTCAACGCCAAGCAGCACGAGCGCGTCCGCGGTTTCATCACCAAGGGCCTGGAGGAAGGCGCGCGCCTTGTCGCCGGCGGGCCCGACGCGCCGCTGGAGCAGGGGTACTTCGTGGCGCCGACGGTGTTCGCCGACGTCACGCCCGACATGACCATCGCCCAGGAGGAGATCTTCGGCCCGGTGCTGTCGATCCTCCGCTACGAGGAGGAGGAGGAGGCTCTCAGCATCGCCAACGGCACCGTCTACGGCCTGGGCGGCGCCGTCTGGGCCGCCGACGACGCGACGGCGGTGGCCTTCGCGCGCCGGATGGACACCGGGCAGGTGGACATCAACGGCGGCCGCTTCAACGTGCTCGCGCCCTTCGGCGGCTACAAGCAGTCGGGTGTCGGCCGCGAGCTGGGCGCGCACGGCCTGGCGGAGTACCTCCAGACCAAGTCCCTGCAGTTCTGACCCCACCGCCCGACCCGCCAGAGCTGCCGCACCCGCCCGAGCTGCCGCACTCGCCCCGCACCGGAAAGACGAGATGACGACCATGGTCCGCGCCGCTGTCCTGCCCGCCGTCGGAGCCCCGCTGGAGATACGGGACATCGTGCTGCCGGATCCCGGCCCTGGGCAGGTCCGGGTGCGGCTCGCCGCCGCCGGCGTCTGCCACTCCGACCTGTCCCTCAGCAATGGCACCATGCGGGTTCCCGTGCCCGCCGTCCTCGGCCACGAGGGCGCGGGCACGGTCCTCGCGGTGGGGGAGGGCGTCACCCACGTCGCCCCCGGTGACGGCGTGGTGCTCAACTGGGCCCCGTCCTGCGGAGAGTGCCACCACTGCACGATCGGTGAGGTCTGGCTCTGCGCCACGGCGCTCACCGGGGTCGGGGCCGTCTACGCGCACGACGCGCAGGGCACCCCGCTGCACCCCGGGCTGAACGTGGCCGCCTTCGCCGAGGAGACCCTCGTCGCGGCCAACTGTGTGCTGCCCGCCCCCGCCGGGATCCCGCTCGCCGAGGCCGCCCTCCTGGGCTGCGCCGTCCTCACCGGCTACGGGGCCGTCCACCACAGCGCCCAGGTCCGCCCGGGCGAGTCGGTGGCCGTCTTCGGAGCCGGCGGGGTCGGCCTGGTGGCCCTCCAGGCCGCCCGGATCGCGCAGGCCGGCCCGGTCATCGCCGTCGACGTGTCCCCGGCCAAGGAGGAACTGGCCCGCGCGGCCGGGGCCACCGAGTTCGTGCTGGCCTCCGACACCACCGCCCAGCAGATCCGCGCGCTGACCGGCGGTCAGGGCGCCGACGTCGCCGTCGAGTGTGTCGGCCGGGCCGAGACCATCCGGGGCGCCTGGGAGTCGACCCGGCGCGGCGGCCGCACCACGGTCGTCGGCATCGGCGGCAAGGAGCAGCGGGTCACCTTCCACTCCATGGAGATCTTCCACTTCGCCCGCACCCTCACCGGCTGCGTCTACGGCAACAGCGACCCGGCCCGCGACCTCCCGGTGATCGCCGAGCACGTCCGCGCGGGCCGCCTCGACCTCGGCGCCCTGGTCACCGACCGCATCACGCTCGACGGCATTCCGGCCGCCTTCGACGCCATGCTGGCGGGCAAGGGCGGCCGCTCCCTGGTCGTCTTCCAGCCGTAGGGCACCGCGCGGCGCCGCCACGGAGCGCTCACCCGCCCGCCACCGGGAGGGCGGGGTCGCGCGGCCCGAGCCGGTCCCACGCGCTGTAGTCCCGCAACGTGATGTTCTCGGCGGTCCTACGGGCGATCCTGGCCGCCATGTCCTTGCCCGGCAGATACGGCATGACCTTGTAGTAGCGGTTGAGGAGCGTGGCCGTCAGGCGGCTCCCGGGAACCATGAGCCTGGCGACGCCGTCGCCCATCTTCTGGCAGCCCGCCGCGTACTCCCGCAGTTCGGCCTCGTAGCGGGCGAAGGCGCCACGGTGGTCTCCGCGTGCCGCGGCCAGCTCGCCGGCCAGCACGTACGCGCCGACCAGGGCGAGTCCCGTACCCATGCCGGACAGGGACGAGGGGCAGTAGGCGGCGTCGCCGAGCAGGGCGACCCGGCCGCGGCTCCAGGAGTCCATACGGACCTGCCCGACCGAGTCGAAGTAGAAGTCGGGCGCGTACCGCATGTCCTCCAGCAGCCGGTCGCTCTCCCACCCGTTGCCCGCGAACTGCTCGGCGAGGACGGCCTGTTGCCGCGCGACCTCGCGCCGGTCGAGGTCCAGGAGCGGGGAGGCGAAGTAGAAGACGGCCTTGGCCTCGGCGTTGTGGCGGGCGCTGTACATCGCGACGAGCCTGCCCGCGGTGCGGTAGGCGTGTCCGGTGTGGTCGAGCCCGAGCCGGTTGGCCGTGGTGAAGATCGCGCAGTGGACACCGAGGTGCCGTACGAACCGCTCCTCCGGGCCGAACGCCAGGCGGCGGGTGGTGGAGTGCATCCCGTCCGCGCCGATCACCAGGTCGAACCGGCGCGGCGCGCCACGCTCGAAGGTGACGGTCACGCCCTCGGCGTCCTCGGTGAGCGAGGTCACGGAATCCCCGAAGACGTACTCGGTGTGCGGGGCGGTCGCTTCGTAGAGGATCCGCGCCAGGTCGCCGCGGAGGATCTCGACGTCTCCCGCGAACAGATCGGCGGGCAGCTTCGCCTGCGGCTTTCCGGCCTTGTTGACGTACGCCATGGAGCCCATGCCGGTCCGGGCCTGTTCGACCGCCTCCAGGATGCCCATGCCACGGAGGACGGACAGGTGGGCCTCGCCGCGGAAGTCGACGGCGTAGCCCCCGTCGCGGAGGGCGGGCGCGCGTTCCACGACCGTGGTGGTGAAGCCGTACCGGTGGAGCCAGTGGGCGAGCGCGGGGCCGGCGACGGAGGCGCCGGAGATCAGTACGCTGATGTTCTTCGTCTCTGTGGTGTTCATGCGGTGAGCTTCCACGGCGGCGCTCACCACGGGCTCACCGCGCGCTCACCGCCGCGACGACGCGTTCGGCCACGCTCGCGGGCAGGCCCAGCAGGCGGAGCGCTTCCGGAGTCTCGGCCCCCGTCCGCGCAGCGGCCTCGGCGGCCTCCCGGTAGCGGGTCCGGGCCGTCGCACCGTCGCCGCGCGCCTCGGCGACGCGGCCGAGGCCGGCGAGCGTACGGACCCGGGTGCCGACGCTCTTGACCCAGTGCGGGTCGGCCCGCTCCAGAGCCTCCTCGTACAGCCGCTCCGCGCCGGCCGGGTCCCCGTCCAGCAGGGCCATGTCGGCCAGTCCGCGCAGCGCCGCCGCGAGGCCGGTGGCACTGCCGGCGCGGCGGGCGAGCGCGGCGGCCTCCGCGTAGTCGGCGCGGGCCGAGGCCGGGTTCTCGCCGACGCGGTGGTCGGCCCGGTTGACCAGCAGGTCGGCCCTGTCGTCCAGGGCGCCGAGCTGTTCGGTGAGCGCGAGGGCCTCGTCGGTGAGCGCGACGGCCCGTACGTGGTCGCCGCGCCCGCCCGCCAGGCCGGCGAGGGTGTCCAGGACCAGGGCGGTGCCCCAGCGGTCACCGAGCTCGCGGAACCCCCGGGCGGCGCCGCCGAAGGTCTCCTCGGCCAGGGTGGTGTCCCCCTCACCCAGGGGCCCGAAGCCGGACACGTACCGGGCGGCGGCCCGCGCCCATGGCTCGGGGCAGTCGCGCTGGGCCGAGACGAGCGCGAAGGCGCCCTGCGCGTCGGCCTCGCCCGCGTTCCGCATCATCCACAGGAACAGGCCGACGGGGTAGCGACCGGGGCGGGCGCCCGACCACGCGGCGGCCAGCGCCCGCCCGGCCGCCGCCCGGTGCCGCCGCCACACCGGGCGCCCGGCCGCGCCGGACGCCGCCAGCAGCACGCACAGGACGTACTCCTCGCCGAACCCGCCCCACGGCGGGGCCTCGGCCGCCCCACCGCCGACCACCTCGCCCATCGCCTCGCCGATCGCCCCGCCCGGTACCGGGCCCATCGTGTCCAGGAGCGTGATCGCCTGAGGTGCCACGGAGGCGGATATGCCCCGGATCCACAGGTAGTGCGAGGCCGCGGCGACCAGTTCGAGGCCGGTCTCCGCGTCCGGCGACTCGACCGCCCAGCGCAGGGCCGCCAGGAGGTTCCCGTGCTCGGCGGTCAGGCGCGGCAGCCACTCCAACTGCTCGGCCCGCCGCAGATGAGGGTCGGCGGTCCGCGCCAGCTCCAGGAACCGCCGGGCGTGGGCGCGCCGTACCGCATCGCGTTCGCCCGCCTCGTCCAGCCGTTCTCCGCCGTAGGCGCCGATCGTCTCCAGCATCCGGTAGCGGCCGCCCGCGAACTCCAGAAGCGATTTGTCGACGAGCGCTTCGAGCGTCTCGCCGTCGGTGTCGCACACCCGCATCGCCGACTCGGCCGTCGCGCCGCCGGCAAAGACCGTGAACCGTCGTGCGGCCCGCTGCTCCGGCCCGGAGAGCAGCTCCCAGCTCCACGCGACGACCGAGCGCAGGGTCCGGTGGCGCTCGTCGGAGCCTCGGCTGCCGCGGGCCGCGACCCCGAGCCGGTCGTCCAGCCGTCCCGCGAGTTCGTCGACGTCCAGCGTGCGGATGCGCGCCGCCGCGAGCTCGATGGCCAGGGGAAGATCGTCGAGGGCCGCACAGATCCGCCGGACCACCTCGGGATCGGCGGTGAATCCGGGCCGTACGGCGCCGGCCCGCTCGACGAAGAGCCGTACCGCCGCGTCACCGTCGAGCGGTCGCACGGGCCAGAGGCTCTCGCCGATGATGCCGAGCGGCTCCCGGCTCGTCGCCAGGACCCGCAGCCGCGGGCAGGCCGCCAGCAGCCGCGCCGCCAGCGCCGCGATCTCGTCGACGACGTGCTCGCAGTTGTCCAGGACGAGCAGGAGCATCCGGTCCGCCAGTGCCGCGATCAGGCGGTCGACCGGCGTCTGCCCGCCGTCGCCCATGCTCAGCCCGGTGGCGCGCAGGCCGAGCGCGCTCAACAGCGCCTGTGGCAGACCGGCGCCGTCGCGCAGCGGGGCCAGCTCCACGAAGCACACCTCGTCGGCCCCGGGTCCGGTGCCGACGGCCTCCGCGACCTCCACGGACAGCCGCGTCTTGCCGACGCCGCCGGGCCCGGTCAGCGTGACCAGCCGGGCCACCCGAAGCCGCCCCGCGACCTCGGCCACCTCGCCGGCGCGGCCGACGAACACCGTCAGCTGCGCGGGCGGCGCCGCGGGTGCCGGTCCCGGATCGACGCTCAGCAACTCCTTGTGCAGTGCCGTCAGTTCGGGGGAGGGGTCGGCGCCCAGTTCATCGGCCAGATGCCGCCGGGTCTCCTCGTACGCCACCAGCGCGGCGGCCGGGCCCCCCTCGGCGAACAGCGCCCGGATCAGCAGCCCCGCCAGCCGTTCCCGCAGCGGATGGCGGCCGACCAGCTCACGCAGCTCGGGCACGACGCCGGGGCGGCCGCCGAGCAGGCACTCGGCCTCGATCCGGTCTTCGAGCGCCCCCAGTCGGCGCTCTTCCAGACGCGCCGCGGCAGGTCGGGCGCTCTCGGCGAGGCCGGCCAGGGCGGGGCCCCGCCACAGCGCCAGCGCGTCGCGCAGCAGCGTGACGGCCCGCTCGGCGTCGCCGGCCCGCAGCGCGGCCCGGCCCTCCTGGGCCAGCCGCTCGAACCGGCAGGCGTCCACGTCGTCCTGCGGAACCACGATCCGATAGCCGGCGCCGGCCTGCTCGATCGCGGCCCCCGGACCGAGGGCCTTGCGCAGCCGGGACACCTGGGACTGCAGGGCGTGGGCCGAAAGGGTCCCGTCCGGGTCGACGGCGTCGGCCAGCCGGTCCGCCGACACGGCCTCTCCCACGTGGGTCAGCAGCAGGGCCAGCAGGGCGCGGCGGGCCGGTCCGCCCAGCGGAACCTCGGCCCCGTCGTCGTGCCACGCCCGGGTCTCACCGAGGATTCCGAACAGCATGCCGGTAATTATCCACCGGAGTCGATCAGTTGATCGTTCGATTCATCGATCGGTCGATCGGTCGATCAGGCGGGGACGATCGGGCCGAGGTACGTCCCGCCCGAGACGTCGATCGTCTGGCCGGTCACCCACCGGCCCTGCGGGCCCGCCAGGAAGCCGACGACATCGGCGACGTCCTCGGGCTCGCCGAGCCGGCCGAGCGCCGTGATCGATTCCAGCCCGGCGACCACCTCGGGGACGGCGGTGTAGCCGGCGGTCATGTCGGTCCGCACGGCGCCGGGTGCGACGGTGTTCACCGTGATGCCGCGGCTGCCGAGCTCGTTGGCCAGCGACGGGGTCATCGACTCCAGAGCCGCCTTGCTGATGGTGTAGCCGATCTGCGTGGAGACGGCGAACCGGCTGGCCGTCGAACCCATGTTGACGATGCGGCCGCCGTCGTTCAGCAGCCCCAGCGCGCGCTGGACCACGAAGAACGGCGTGCTGACGTTCACGGCGAGCAGCCGGTCGAGCTCCTCGGGGGTGACGTGCGCGATCGGGTTGCCGGAGCTGATGCCCGCATTGTTGACCAGGATGTCCAGCCCGCGCCCCGCCAGTCCCGCGGTCAGGCCCTCGAACAGCCGGTCCACGGCGCCGTCCTCGCCGAACCGTGCCGCGACGGCGAACGCCCGGCCGCCCGCCGCCTCGATCCGCGCCACGGTCTCGCCGGCCGCGGCCTCGTTGCCGCCGTGGTGGACGGCGACGAGAGCGCCCTCGGCCGCGAGCCGCAGCGCGACCGCCCGGCCGATCCCGCGCGAACCGCCCGTCACCAGTGCCGTCTTGCCGTTCAGCGTGCCCGTGCCCGTGCCGGCGCCAATGCCCGTGCCCGTGTGCATCCCCATGGTCCTACCCCTTGCTCGGCGGCCGGTCCTCGGTGGATCCGGCGATGGGGCAAGACTCACCGCGGCGACTCACCGCGCGCTCACCGCCGGCTCACCGGATGCCCGTTCAGGAGGCGGGCAACGCCTCGTACTGGAGGGCCAGTCCGTCCAGCAGCGCCGCCAGGCCCGTCTCGAAGGCGCCCTCGTCCACCTCGCGCCCGCGCTCCGCCAGCAGGTGGGCCTGGCCCAGGTGCGGGTAGTCCGCCGGGTCGTACGCCGTGCGGTCGTCCACGAAACCCCCGGCGAAGGAGGCCACCGCCGAGCCCAGGATGAAGTACCGCATCAGCGCGCCGATCCGGGTCGCCTGCGCCGCCGGCCAGCCCGCCGCCGTCATCGCTCCGAACACCGCGTCCGCCAGCCGCAGCCCGGCCGGCCGGCGGCCCGGCCCGCGCGCCAGTACCGGCACGATGTTCGGGTGGTCCGCCAGGGCGTCCCGGTACGAGTGCGCCCACGCGTGCAGAGCCGCCCGCCAGTCCTGGCCGCCGTCGAACATCGACAGGTCCACCCGCGCGCTCACCGCGTCCGCCACCGCGTCCAGGATCTCGTCCTTGGTGCGGAAATGGTTGTAGAGCGAGGGCCCGCTGACCCCGAGCGCGGCGGCCAGCCGTCGCGTCGACACCGCCTCCAGCCCCTCCGCGTCCACCAGGGCGCCGGCCGCCTCGACGATGCGGTCCCGGCTGAGGAGGGGCTTGCGCGGTCTGGCCATGCGCCACATAGTAGGGCCTGCCCGCCATAAACTACCGGTGCTAGTTAAAGGCGCCGGTCCCGCCCCGGAGGTGCCCGGTGAATCTGGAGCTGAGCGAGGAGCAGACCGCCGTCCGCAGGCTCGCCCGCGAGTTTACCGAGCGCGAGGTCGTCCCGTACGCCGCCGCGTGGGACCGCGCCGAGAGCGTGGACCGGGCCATCGTGAAGAAGCTGGGCGCGCTCGGCTTCCTCGGCCTGACCGTCCCCGAGGAGTACGGCGGCTCCGGCGGTGACCACCTCGCCTACGTGCTGGTCACCGAGGAACTCGGACGCGGCGACTCCGCCGTGCGCGGGATCGTCTCCGTCTCGCTCGGCCTGGTCGCCAAGACCATCGCCGCCTGGGGCACCGAGGAGCAGAAGCGCGCCTGGCTGCCCCGCCTGTGCTCCGGCGACGCGCTCGGCTGCTTCGGCCTGACCGAGCCCGGCACCGGCTCCGACGCGGGCAGCCTCACCACCCGCGCCGTGCGTACGGGTGACGCGTACGTCCTCGACGGCAGCAAGATGTTCATCACCAACGGCACCTGGGCCGACGTGGTGCTGCTCTTCGCCCGCACCGGCGACGAGCCCGGCCACCGCGGGGTCTCCGCCTTCCTCGTCCCCACCGACACCCCGGGCCTGACCCGCCGCGAGATCCACGGCAAACTCGGCCTGCGCGGCCAGGCCACCGCCGAGCTGGTCCTCGACGGCGTCCGCGTGCCCGCCTCCGCGATGCTCGGCCCCGAGGGCAAGGGCTTCTCGGTCGCCATGTCCGCCCTCGCCAAGGGCCGGATGTCGGTCGCCGCCGGCTGCGTCGGCATCGCGCAGGCGGCCCTGGACGCCGCCGTCTCGTACGCCGCCCAGCGCGAGCAGTTCGGCCGGCCCATAGCCCACCACCAGCTGGTGCAGGAGCTCATCGCCGACATCTCGGTCGACGTGGACGCCGCCCGCCTGCTGACCTGGCGGGTGGCCGACCTCATCGACCGCGGGCAGCCCTTCGCCACCGAGTCCTCCACCGCCAAGCTCTTCGCCTCCGAGGCCGCCGTGCGCGCCGCGAGCAACGCCCTCCAGGTGCACGGCGGGTACGGCTACATCGACGAGTACCCGGCGGGCAAACTGCTGCGCGACGCCCGTGTGATGACCCTGTACGAGGGCACGAGCCAGATCCAGAAGCTGCTCATCGGCCGCGCCCGCACCGGGGTTTCCGCCTTCTGAGTCCTTCCGACGCCTTCCGATGCCTGCTCAGGCCTTCTCGCGTCTTCTCGCGCCTTCTCAGGCATTCCGGGGCCGGCTGAGTACCCCGTATGAGTACGCGTGCGGATGTGCTCTCCCGCCGTCCGCCCGATGCTCGACCCATGAACGAGACACCGGTCAAGCAGCAGAGCACGGGGGCGTACTACGGCCAGGCCGTCGCCTCCTTCGGCATCGCCATCGGCGCCGTGGCCGTGGGGATCTACAACCTGGAGGCGAACGGCTGGGTCCGGTCCTTCCTCGGCATCGCGGTCCTCTACCTCACCACCTCGGCCTTCACCCTCGCCAAGGTGATCCGCGACCGCCAGGAGGTCACGCAGATCGTCAGCCGGGTGGATCAGGCCAGGATGGAGAAGATCATGGCCGAATATGACCCCTTCGCGCCGAAATAGCCGGCCCGCCGGGCCCGGCCGGTCCGACATCGCTAAGCGCTTGCTCACCCTCCGGTAGGGTGTTCACTTCCACACGGTGAAGGGTGAGTGAGCGATGGGCAGCGCGGAGGAAACGGTCGACGGCTACCGGCCGTGGTCCGAGGTCACCCCCGACGCCGCACGGCGGCTGCTCGTCGCCGCCGTCGACGCCTTCGCCGAGCGCGGGTACCACGCCACCACCACACGTGACATCGCGGGCCGCGCCGGTATGAGCCCGGCCGCGCTCTACATCCACTACAAGACCAAGGAAGAGCTGCTCCAGCGGATCAGCCGGATCGGCCACGACAAGGCGCTGGAGATCCTGACCACCGCCGCCGACGGCCCCGGCAGTGCCGCCGACCGGCTCGATGCCGCCGTGCGGTCCTTCGTACGCTGGCACGCGGCGCACCACACCACCGCGCGCGTGGTCCAGTACGAGCTCGACGCTCTCGCTCCGGAGCACCGCTCCGAGATCGTGGCGCTGCGCCGGCAGAGCGACGCGGCCGTGCGCCGCATCATCGCCGACGGCGTGGCCGCGGGGGAGTTCGACGTCCCCGACGTGCCGGGCACCACCCTCGCCGTGCTGTCGCTGTGCATCGACGTGGCCCGCTGGTTCAACACGGCCGGGCAGCGCACGCCCGACGAGGTCGGCGGGCTCTACGCCGACCTCGTGCTCCGCATGGTCGCCGCGCGGCCGGGCCCTCAGAAGTAGTAGCGCGACACCGACTCCGCCACGCACGCCGGCTTGTCGCCGCCCTCGCGCTCGACCGTGACGGTGGCCGTGACCTGTACGCCGCCGCCCGCCTCCGCGACCTCCGTGATCACGGCGACGGCGCGCAGCCGTGAACCGACCGGCACCGGCGCCGGGAAACGGACCTTGTTCGTCCCGTAGTTGAGGCCCATCCGCATGCCCTCGACCCGCATGATCTGCGGTACCAGGCTGGGCAGCAGCGACAGCGTCAGATAGCCGTGCGCGATGGTGGAACCGAAGGGTCCGCCCGCCGCGCGCTCCGGATCCACGTGGATCCACTGGTGATCGCCGGTGGCGTCCGCGAAGAGGTCGATCCGCTTCTGGTCCACCTCCAGCCACTCGCTCGGGCCGAGCGGTTCGCCGATCCCGGCGTGCAGCTCCTCGGCGGACGTGAAGACCCTCGGCTCGGCCATGCCCTGTTCCTGTCTCTCGCGGACGACTGACGGACGAATAAGCGCTTGCTCAGCATGCTGGGGGGCGTATGCGTATGTCAACGGACTTCCGGCTACGCTCGACCGGGTGCCGCAGATTCCCGAGAAAATCCACGAGCTCACCGTCGGTCAGCTGTCCGCCCGTAGCGGCGCGGCCGTCTCGGCGCTCCACTTCTACGAGGCCAAGGGCCTGATCAGCAGCCGCCGCACCTCCGGCAACCAGCGCCGCTTCACGCGTGACGCGCTGCGCCGGGTGGCCTTCGTACGCGCCGCCCAGCGGGTGGGCATCCCGTTGGCCAGCATCCGCGAGGCACTGGCCCAGCTCCCCGAGGAGCGCACCCCCAACCGCGAGGACTGGGCCCGTCTCTCCGAGGCCTGGCGCGCCGAACTCGACGAACGCATCACCCGGCTCGGCCGTCTGCGCGACCACCTGACGGACTGCATCGGCTGCGGCTGCCTGTCGATGGAGACCTGTGCGCTGTCCAACCCGGACGACGCCTTCGGCGAGCGGCTCACCGGCTCGCGGCTGTAGCCGCTTCCCGCGCCACCGCTTCCCGCGCCACCACGTGCCGGGCCGCCGTCACCAGTTCGGCATTCGACCGGGCCGGCCGCCCGTCGGGCAGGTTCGTCACATCGCCCACGCCGGTCCGCACGCCGGTGCCGCACCGCGCGGCCAGCCGCAGCACCGGCCAGGCGGCCGCGTCCCGCCCGTACAGCAGCACCGGTACCGGCGGCAGCGCGGGCAGCCCCGCGACCAGGGCCGGATCGGCCGCCGCCAGCTCGGCCGAGAGCCGGACCCGCCCGGGCTCACGCACCGGCCAGGCCAGGAATCCGGCCAGCGGCTCCGGCCCGGCCACACCGCCCAGCGGCACCACCGCGTCCACCGCGACCCCCCGCGCCAGCAGGGCCTGCGCCAGCTCCGCGGCGCCCGGCTGCCCGAACTGGACCACCGCCCGGTCCGGCAGCACCGTCCACGAAGCCACACGCTCCAGCCGCCCCTCGGGATCGGGCTCGGCCGCGATCGACACCGGCACCGACAGAGCTACGCCGACCCCCGTACGCCGCAGCACCTCCAACACCGGTCCGATCACCCGCGGCGAGAGGCTCTCCCGCCCGCACGGCGTCCGCGGATGCACCAGCACCTCCCCGGCCCCGGCGCCGACGGCCGCGAGCGCCGATTCCGCCAGCGCCTGCGGCGACATCGGCACGGCCGGGCCGTCCGCGGCGCTCCGCGAGCCGTTCAGCGACACCGCCAACGACACCGGCGACGGCGGCAGCGGTCTCACGCGGCTCCCGCCGAGGGGGTGCCCAGCAGTGCCGGGGTGTCCACCAGGGCCGGTCTGGGCACCACGATCCCGCAGCCCGCGCACACCGGCCCGTCCCAGGCCAGCGCCCCCGCCCAGGGGCCGACCGGAGCCACCTCCGGCCAGTGCAGCTCGGTGTCCCCGCACACCGGGCACGCCGTCCCGGGCCCCGACTCCAGCGCCCGCACCAGCCTGCGCAGCACCTCGCCCAGCGCCCCATCCGGCCGAACCCCCGGATCCGCGCACCGCACCACCGCGTCCCCGCTCCCGCCCCACGCCCACTCCGGCCGGCGCAGCCCGTGGTGCTTCTCCCGCCGGCGCCGTTCCGCGAACTGCCGCTCGTACTCCAGCCAGACCGCCCGCGCGTCCTCCAGCTCCTCCAGGGCGGCGACCAGCCGCAGCGGATCGGCCCCCCGGTCCTCCGGGGCGATCCCGTGCCGGTCGCACAGGTGCCACCACGTGGCCCGGTGCCCGTACGGCGCGAACCGCTCCAGGCAGCGGCGCAGTGAATGGCGCCGCAAGGCCCGGTCATTGCGCGCGTCGCGCACCTGGTAGGCCAGACTCCGGAATCCCGCCATCACACCATCACCTCCGCCGATGTGCCCAACATGCCCGGCCGGAGGCAGGCGCATGCGGGGGCGGTCGAGGCGTGCGGGTGGCACATGGCGAGAACTCAGCGCCCCATGCGCCCCGCAGCCACCACCACCCGGGCCAGTTCCTCATGGCAGATGTCGCTGTGCGCCCCTGACGGGGCGCCGCCGCGCCGCACCACGGAGCCCGCGTCCACACTGACGCAACCGGCCGTGGGCACCCCCTCGCGCAGGGCGGTGTCGAGGCTCAGCCGGGGCGCGCCCGGGACCGCCTGGACCCCGTCGTGCCCGATGGCGCCCCACCGCTCGTCGAAACCCAGCAGTCCGGCCGAATCCCCTGCCATCCGGGAGGCCAGCGGGTAGAAGACCTTGAGGGCCGAGTCGTGCGCGGAATGGCAGGCGACGACCGGCCCGTCGACCCGGTGCTGGAGCCCGCGCAGGGCGCCGCCGTTGCCCTTGTCGTGCGGCAGCCGGTCGGCGAACGCGTAGTGGGAGAAGGCTCCCTGGAGCAGGGTCACGGATTTCACGTACCGGGCCCGGTCCGGCACCGCGCGCAGGGAGAAGGAGACGACGCGCGCCCCGAAGCTGTGCCCGATCAGATGGAACCGCAGAGCGGGGCGGGCGGCCGCCAGCTGGGCCAGCACGGGGCCGAGGCCACGTTCGCCGACCACGCCCGCTCGCTTCTTCATCTTGTAGTACGTCGCCTGCCGCAGCAGTTCCTTGGCGCCGCCCCACAGCCCGCGCAGCCCGCCGCCGACCGTGAGACCCGGACCGCCGGAGCCCGCCGCGGCAGGTGCCCCCGGCGCGCCCGCCCTGACCAGGGCGACAGAAAGGGCCCGGCACACCTCCAGCACATCGTCGGTGAAGATCGCGGGTACCGCCGGCGCGATCGCCGCGGGCACCGCGTCCACCCCCGCCAACTCGCGCACCAGAGCGCCGAACTCGATGAAGGCGGCCGCCGAGTCCGGCTGTTCCTGCAGCAGTTCCGCCACCCGGTCCAGCTCCGCCCGCCGCTCCGGCCAGAACTCCCCGAGCGCCCGGCGGGTGAGCGGGTCCAGTGCGCTGCCGGGGCCCGGCCCCGCGAGGACGCCCGGCGCGTCGAAGTCCGGTATCGGCTCGTCGGAGAAGCGCATCGCGGGCCATACGACACCCACGTACCCCAGGCGCACCCCCGACCCCACCAGCCCCTCGAAGGGTGCGAAGAACCGGTCGTAGAGGCGCGTCGCCGTGGACCGGTCGCTGTTCCAGCCGTGCGCGAAGACCAGCAGGTCGGTCGCCTCCATCCGGGACACCGCCCCTTGCGTGACCCGGTCCACGTCCCCTTCGGAGTCGAAGGTCAGCTCCGCGTACGGCCGGACCCCGATCCCGCCCCCGGCCCCGATCCCACCCCCGATCCCGCCACCGACCCCGAATCCGCCACGGATCCCGAATCCGCCACCGATGTCCGCCATGACGTCCCCCTCCACGCCGTGCCTCCGGTGCAGTCAGCATCCTGCTGCGGCGCCCGCCCGGCCAGCCCCCCGGCGCGGTCGGATCACGGATACAGCAAATACCCCTCGCGCACCGCCCCGAAGCGCGCCAGCCCCGCCGCCCAGTCACCCGCGACCTCGTCCACGTCCGCCCCCGCCTCCACGAGCGTCCGCACCCGGTCCGAGCCGGTCAGCCGGTCGATCCAGTGGTCCGCGCGCCAGCCGAAGCCGCTCCACACCCGCCGCGCCGTGATCAGCAGTCCGATCCCGGCCCGTACCGGGTCGAAGGCCTCCCGGTCGTGCACGATCAGCCGGACCCCGCCGCACACCCTCCCCACGTGCTTGGAGAACGTCGGCGTGAAGTACGCCTCCCGGAACCACACCCCGGGCAGCCCCAGCGCGTTCGCCGCCTCCGCCCACCGCCGGTCGATCCCCTCCGCACCGACCACCTCGAAGGGCGTGGTCGTCCCGCGCCCTTCGGAGAGGTTCGTCCCCTCGAACAGACAGGTACCGGCGTACGCGAGGGCCGTGTCCGGGGTCGGCATGTTCGGGCTCGGCGGCACCCAGGGCAGCCCGGTCTCCCCGAAGAACGACTCCCGCCGCCACCCGGACATCGCCACTGTCCGCAGGCTGACCGGGCGGTCCGTCAGGAACTCGCCGTTGAAGAGCCGGGCCAGTTCGGCCGCCGTCATCCCGTGCGCGAGGGCGATCGGCTCCCGGCCGACGAAGCTCGCGTACGGCCGCTCCAGCACGGGCCCCGCGGCCCGCCGGCCGCCCACCGGATTGGGCCGGTCCAGCACCACGACCGCCTTGCCGGCGAGCGCGGCCGCGCGCATGCAGTCGTAGAGGGTCCAGATGTAGGTGTAGAAGCGCGCCCCGACGTCCTGGATGTCGAAGACGACGGTGTCGATCCCGGCCGCCGTGAACACGTCCGCGAGCTTCTGCCCGCTCTTGTCGTACGTGTCGTACACCGGCAGCCCGGTCGCCGGATCCCGGGAGGCCCCCTCCGAGTCGCCCGCCTGCGCCGTTCCGCGGAAGCCGTGCTCGGGCCCGAACACCGCCACCAGGTCGACCCGTTCGTCCGCGTGCAGTACGTCGACCAGGTGCCGGGCGTCGGCGGTGATCCCGGTGGGGTTGGTGACCACCCCGACCTTCTGCCCGGCCAGTGCGGCGTACCCGTCCGCGGCGAGCCGCTCGAAGCCGGTACGCACCCGGCCGGCCGCTGCCGTGGCCCCGGCCGCCCCGGACCCGGCGGGCCCCGCCCCGGACCCGGCGGGCCCGGACCGGAGCGGCCCCGCCGCCCCCAGGGCGCCCGCCGATCCGATGGCCCCCGCCAGCCCCAGCACCCCGCGTCGCGACAGCGTCATCCCGCCACGCTAGGGGCCGCGCCCCTTTCCTCCTGACATACCGACCGGTTAGTCTGCCCGCGATCCGGCATCCGGCCGCACGAGAGGTGGACCCCGTGAGCGCGTACCAGGACCAGCGAGTCGTCGTCACCGGCGCGGGCGGCGGCATCGGCGCCGCCCTCGCCCACCGCTTCGCGGCCGAGGGCGCCACGGTGGTGGTCAACGACCTCGACCCGGCCAAGGCCGCCGCGGTCGCGGCCGCCATCGGCGCGCAGGCGATCCCGGTTCCGGGCGACGCCTCGGCGATCGTGGCCGAGGCCCGCGAGGCCCTCGGCGGCACGGTCGACGTCTACTGCGCCAACGCCGGGCTCGCCTCGGGCGGCGACGCCTTCGCCGACGAGGCCGTCTGGGAAGCGGCCTGGGACACCAACGTCATGGCCCACGTCCGCGCCGCCCGACTGCTGCTGCCGGACTGGCTGGAGCGGGAGAGCGGCCGCTTCGTCTCCACCGTCTCGGCCGCCGGGCTCCTGACCATGATCGGAGCGGCCCCGTACAGTGTCACCAAGCACGGTGCGCTCGCCTTCGCCGAATGGCTCTCGCTGACCTACCGCCACCGCGGGGTCCAGGTCCACGCCATCTGCCCGCAAGGGGTGCGCACCGACATGCTGACCGCCGCGGGCTCGGCGGGCGAACTCGTGCTCGCCCCGACCGCGATCGAGCCGGAAGCGGTCGCGGACGCGTTGTTCGACGGCATGGAGAAGGGCCGGTTCTTGATCCTCCCGCACCCCGAGGTCGCCGATTTCTACGCCGCCCGCGCCACCGAGCCGGACCGCTGGCTGAGCGGCATGAACCACCTCCAGCAGAAATGGGAGACCCGGTGACCTCCTCCCGGCACGCCTCCGACGCCTCCCGGTACGCCGCCAAGCCGTGGCTCGGGCTGCTCGCCGCGGCCCAGCGGGCGTCCGTCGCACCGCCGCCCACCGTGCTGCACGCCTTCCGCGAGGCCGTCGCCCGGGCCCCCGAACGCACCGCCCTGGCCTACTTCGACGGCCGGATCGGCTACGCGGAGGCCGACGCGCTCTCCGACTCCGTCGCCGGCCACCTCGCGGCGCGCGGCATCCGCCGCGGGGACCGGGTCGCCGTCATGCTGCAGAACACCCCGCACTTCGTGCTCGCGGTCCTCGCGGCATGGAAGGCCGGGGCCGTCGTCGTCCCGCTCAACCCCATGTACAAGTCCGGCGAGGTCGGGCACATCCTCCGCGACTCCGGGGCCGCCGCACTGGTCTGCGACGGCGGCGCGTGGCCGGCGTACCTGCGCGAGGCCGCGCGGGACAGCGCCGTGCGGACCGTGCTGACCGCGTCGGACCTGGACTTCCAGACGCGCAACGACCCACGCGTCTTCGGTCCGGCGCCGGACCGGATCACGGCCCCCGACCGGCCGTTCGTGCCCGCCCAGGCGGACGCGCCGGACACGCGGAAAGCGCCCGACGCGGTGCCGGACGGGGGCCGTCCGGCCGGCCCTGACGCCGTATGCCTGAGCACCGCCGACCTCCTCACCGTGGCCCGCGGCAGGCGACCCGCGCCGGCCGACCCGTCCCTCACCGCCGCCGACATCGCCCTCATCAGCTACACCTCCGGCACCAGCGGCACCCCCAAGGGCGCGATGAACCCGCACGGCGCGCTCACCTACAACGCCGTCCGGCAGGTGACCTCCCACCCCCTCCCCGAGGGCGCCACCTACTTCGCCCTCGCGCCCCTCTTCCACATCACCGGCATGGTCTGCGAGCTCGCCGCCTGCCTCGTCAACGCCGGCACCCTGGTCCTCGCCCACCGCTTCGACGCCGGCGCCGTCCTCGACGCCTTCCTCGAACACCGCCCGGCCTACACCGTCGGCCCGGCCACCGCCTTCATGGCCCTCGCCGCCCACCCCGGGGTCGCCCCGGACCACTTCGCCTCCTTCCAGGTGATCTCCTCCGGCGGCGCCCCGCTCCCGCCCGCGCTCGTCGAGCGCCTGCGCACCGCCTTCGGCTTCTACCTCCGCAACGGCTACGGCCTCACCGAGTGCACCGCCCCGTGCGCCAGCGTGCCCGTCCACCTCGAAGCCCCCGTCGACCCCGCCTCCGGCACCCTCTCCGTGGGCCTGCCCGGCGCCGACACCGTGGTCCGCATCCTCGACGAGCAGGGCGCCGAGGTCCCCTTCGGCGAGACCGGCGAGATAGCCGTCCGCGGCCCCCAGGTGGTGCCCGGCTACTGGGGCCTGCCCGCGGAGTCCGCCAAGGCCTTCCCGGACGGCGAACTGCGCACCGGCGACGTCGGATTCATGGGCCCGGACGGCTGGCTCTACGTCGTCGACCGCAAGAAGGACATGATCAACGCCTCCGGCTTCAAGGTCTGGCCGCGGGAGGTCGAGGACGTGCTCTACACCCACCCCGCCGTCCGTGAGGCCGCCGTGGTCGGCGTCCCCGACGCGTACCGCGGGGAGAGCGTGAAGGCGTACGTGAGCCTGCGCCCCGGCACCTCGGTGGAGCCCGCGGAGCTCGCCGCCTACTGTGCCGAGCGCATCGCCGCGTACAAATACCCGCGCCAGGTCGAGATCCTGCCTGTCCTTCCGAAGACGACCAGTGGCAAGATCCTGCGACGGGAACTGCGCGATCGCGGCTGAAAACAGTCGGACGGTCGTACAGCTGGTCGCCGTGACCAGGCAGGAACGAGGAAGGGAAGGTCAGAGCCATGGCGGCACGGACCACGGAACCCGCAGGCACGCACGAGGCCCCGGTACCGCAGCGGCTGCTGGCCGTCGCCACCCGGCTGTTCGCCGAGCGCGGCTACGACCGGACCTCGGTCCAGGAGATCGTCGAGGCGGCCGGTGTCACGAAGGGCGCGCTCTACCACTACTTCGGGTCCAAGGACGATCTGCTGCACGAGGTGTACGCGCGGATGCTGCGGCTCCAGCAGCAGCGCCTGGACGCGGTGGCCGATTCCGACGCACCCGTCGAGGAGCGGCTGCGCACCGCGGCCGCCGACGTGGTCGTCACGACCATCGAGAACCTCGACGACGCGATGATCTTCTTCCGGTCGATGCACCAGCTCAGCCCGGAGAAGTCCAAGCAGGTGAGGGCCGAGCGCCGGCGCTACCACGAGCGCTTCCGGGCGCTGGTCGAGGAGGGCCAGCGTACGGGTGTGTTCTCCAGCGCCACCCCCGCCGACCTGGTGGTGGACTACCACTTCGGCTCCGTCCACCACCTGTCCACCTGGTACCGGGCGGACGGCCCGCTCACGCCCCAGCAGGTCGCCGATCACCTCGCCGACCTGCTGCTGCGCGCGCTCCGTCCGTAGAACCGGCGCGAACGGGGCCCCCGCCTCGTACGGATCCCCCGGGTCCGTACGAGAAGAGGGCCCCTCGGAGCTTCGGGACGCCTAGGCCACCGCTACGGGGCGACCTTCAGCAGCTTGTTCGCCGTGCCCGCCGACGGGTTGGTGATCGCCCCGGACGTGGCCGCCCCGGTCAGCGCCGCGGCTGCCTGCGCCGGAGTCGCGGACGGGTGCCCCGCCAGGTAGACCGCCGCGGCACCGGCCGCGTGCGGGGCCGCCATGGACGTGCCGGAGATGGTCTTCGTCCCCGTGTCGCTGTCGTTCCAGGTGGACGTGATGTCCGAGCCCGGCGCGTACAGGTCGACCACGGAGCCGAAGTTCGAGAACGAGGACTGCTTGTCGTCGATCGTGCTCGACGCCACCGTGATCGCCTCCGTGACCCGGGACGGCGAGCCCTGGCCGGCGTCGGCCGACTCGTTGCCCGCCGCCACGGTGAAGGTGACACCCGCGGCGACGGCCCGGCGCACCGCCTCGTCGAGGGCCTCGTCGGCGCCGCCGCCCAGGCTCATGTTGGCCACCGAGGGCCCCGAGTGGTTCTTCGTGACCCAGTCGATCCCGGCGACCACCTGCTCGGTGGTGCCGGAGCCGTTGTCGTCCAGCACGCGCACCGCGACGACCTTCGCCTTCTTGGCGACGCCGTGCGTGGTCCCCGCGATGGTGCCGGCCACGTGCGTGCCGTGGCCGTTGCCGTCGTCGGCGCTGTCGTCGTTGTCCACCGCGTCGAACCCGGACGTCGCACGGCCGCCGAAGTCCTTGTGCGTGGTGCGCACGCCGGTGTCGATGACGTACGCCGTCACGCCCTCACCGCCGCTGTCGGGGTAGGTGTACTTCTTGTCGCCCGCCTGCGCGGTCTGGTCGATCCGGTCCAGCCCCCATGAGGGCGGGTTGGTCTGGGTGGCGTTGATGGTGAACTTTTTGTTCTGCACGACCTTGCCGACGGCCGGGTCCGCGGCGAGCCGCTTCGCCTCGGTCTCGCTGAGGCCCGAGGCCGAGAAACCGTTGACCCCGGAGCCGTAGGAGCGCTTCAGCTCGCCACCGTACTTACGGGCGAGCTGTTCCTTGTTCGCGGATGCGTCGAGTATGACGACGTAACTTCCGCTGATCGCGCCGGGCGCGCCGAGGCCGTACACCGTGCCTTCGGCCGGTGTCGCCGCTCCCGCGAGGGGGGTGGCGAGCAGGGCCACGGCAGCCGCTGTGGCCGCTCCGGTGCCGACCGCCGCGTACCGGAAACCGCGCGAGCGCTTGTGAGTTGCCATCTGGAGGGTTCTCCTCGTGTTGACGTTGGGGGCGTCAGACCTTCTGGAGAACCCTCGTCCGATTGACAGGCGCAAATCAAGAACGCCTTGGGGTTATGGGGTTGTTCAACAAGGTTTCTTAAAGGGTCCCCCGCAACGCCTTCACCTCGCACACGAGTTCACATGAACTCCCGCACGATTCCCACACGTTCACGGGCGACCGGCCGCGTACCGCTTCAACTCCCGCCGCGCCAAAGACCGCTGGTGCACCTCGTCCGGCCCATCGGCCAGCCGCAGGGTCCGCGCCGCCGCCCACAGTTCGGCCAGCGGGAAGTCCTGGCTCACCCCGCCCGCACCGTGCAGCTGCACCGCGTCGTCCAGGATCCGCACCACCGCCCGCGGGGTCGCGATCTTGATGGCCTGGATCTCGGTGTGCGCGCCCCGGTTGCCGACCGTGTCCATCAGCCAGGCCGTCTTCAGCACCAGCAGCCGCAGCTGCTCCACCGTCACCCGGGCGTCGGCGATCCAGTTCTGTACGACGCCCTGGGCGGCCAGCGGCTTGCCGAAGGCGGTACGTTCCACCGCGCGCCGGCACATCAGCTCGATGGCCCGCTCCGCCATCCCGATCAGCCGCATGCAGTGGTGGATGCGGCCCGGGCCGAGCCGGGCCTGGGCGATGGCGAAGCCGGTGCCCTCCTCGCCGATCAGGTTCGCCGCCGGGACCCGGGCCCCGTCGAAGACCACCTCGGCGTGGCCGCCGTGGTCGTGGTCCTCGTACCCGTACACGGTCATGGCCCGGCGCACCTCGACCCCCGGGGTGTCGCGCGGCACCAGGACCATCGACTGCTGGCGGCGCGGATCGGCGCCTTCCGGGTCGGTCTTGCCCATCACGATGAAGATCTCGCAGTCCGGGTTCATCGCCCCGGAGATGAACCACTTGCGGCCGGTGACCACGTACTCGTCACCGTCGCGCCCGATGCGGGTCTCGATGTTGGTCGCGTCCGAGGAGGCGACCTCGGGCTCGGTCATCGCGAAGGCGGAGCGGATCTCGCCGGCCAGCAGGGGCTCCAGCCACCGCTTCTTCTGCTCCTCGTTCCCGAACTGGGCGAGCAGCTCCATGTTCCCGGTGTCCGGGGCCGCGCAGTTGGTGGCCATCGGCGCCAGGTGCGGGCTGCGGCCGGTGATCTCGGCGAGCGGTGCGTACTGGAGGTTGGTCAGCCCCGCGCCGTGCTCCGCGTCCGGCAGGCTGTGCTGGTCCATGAAGAAGAGGTTCCACAGGCCCTGGCGGCGCGCCTCGGCCTTCAGTTCGCCGAAGACGACCGGGGTGTCCCAGGGCGAGGCCAGCCGTGCGCGCTGCTCGGCGGCGACGGGCTCCGCCGGGTAGACGTACTCCTCCATGAACGCGAGCAGCCGCTCGCGGAGTTCCTCGGTCCGGGTGTCGAATGCGAAATCCATGGGTGAGTGCCTCAGCCTTCCTGGCGGTCCTGGCGGTCCTGGCGGTCCTGGCGGTCCTGGAGAGTGGTCAGTCCGTGCTCGATGAAGACCGGGACCAGCTCGCCGATCCGGTCGAAGCCCGCCCCGACGGTCTGCCCCAGCGTGTAGCGGTAGTGGATGCCCTCGAGGATCACGGCGAGCTTGAACCAGGCGAAGGCCGTGTACCAGGCGATGGCCCCGGTGTCCCGGCCCGAGCGGGCGGCGTACCGCTCGACGAGCTCGGCCGGCGTCGGATGGCCCGGCGCCCCGCTCGTCGTACTGACCGGCGATCCGGTCAGGCCCAGGTCCGAGCTGTACATCACCAGCAGCCCGAGGTCGGTCAGCGGATCCCCGAGCGTGGACATCTCCCAGTCCAGCACCGCCCGGATGGTGTCGTCCGGGCCGCCGATCAGGACGTTGTCGAGCCGGAAGTCCCCGTGCACCACGGTCGGGGCTGGGGAGTCGGGCAGCGTCCGGCTGAGCGCGCCGTGGAGTTCGTCGATCCCGGCGAGCTCCCGGCCCCGGGAGGCCGCGAGCTGCTTGCCCCAGCGGCGCAGCTGCCGGTCCAGGAAGCCCTCGGGCCGGCCGAAGTCGCCCAGGCCCATCGCTTCCGGGTCCACCGCGTGCAGGTCGACCAGGGTGTCCACCAGGCCCAGCACCGCCCGCCGGGTCCGCTCCGGTCCGATCGCGGCGAGCTGCTCGGCCGTCCGGTACGGCACCCCGTCCACGAACTCCATGACGTAGAACGGCGCCCCGAGCACGGCCTCGTCCTCGCACAGGAGCAGCGGCTCGGGCACCGGCACGGCCGTGCCGTGCAGCGCCTCGATGACCCGGTGCTCGCGCCGCATGTCGTGCGCGGTGGCCAGGACGTGGCCCAGCGGCGGCCGGCGGACCACCCAGCGGGCGGTCCCGTCGGTGATCTCGTACGTGAGATTCGACCGGCCGCCCTCGATGAGCCGGCCGCTCAGCGTCCCGGCCACGAGTCCCGGCCGGGCCCGGTCGAGATGACCGCGCAGCCGCTCCAGATCCAGGCCGCGCGGGTCGGCCGGGGCTGAGGTCATGGTGCGCACCTCCGTGCGATTCGGGGGACGAGGGGAAGAACGACGGTGCGTCGGAGCACCGTCGCGAGCCATCATGCCGACCAGTCGGTATGTCGTCCAGAGGCCGGGCGGAAAGAAAACTCTCCGCCCGGCGGGATCCGGCGGCGTCAGGCGTGGCAGAGGATCGGTGTTCCGCCGTTCATCACGGTCATGTCCGTCAGGACGGCCAGGATGTCCAGCGGCGCGCCCTCCGGCCGGCCGGCCAGCTCCGCGTACGCCCGGTGCACGTTCGCCACCAGCCGCTCGCTCTCCCGCCAGGAGCCGAACTCGCCGAGATCGGCCTGCCGGGCCACCTCCAGCGGGGACAGCCCCTTCGCCCGCCCCTCCCGGGCGAGCTCGGCCACGTACCGCAGGTAGCGCTCGGTGGAGTCGTACGCCGAGGGGTCGGTCAGGGGTCCGTGGCCCGGTACGACGGTCTCCGCGTCCAGCGAACGCAGCAGCTCCAGCGCCCGCAGCGAGCCGGCGAGGGAGCCCATCGCCAGGAACGGCGTCCCCCCGGCGAAGACCAGGTCGCCGGTGAACACCACCCGCTGCCCGGGCAGCCACACGACCGAGTCCCCGGTGGTGTGCGCGACACCAGGGTGGATGACCCGTACCTCCGTCGCGCCGACGTGCACGGTCGCCCGGTCGTTGTAGGTGAGGTCGGGCGGGACGATGTCGATCGCGCCGAAGTCCGTGGCGGGCCAGATCAGCTCCAGCTGGTGCCCGGCCGCGAGCTGCTCGGACCGTGCGTTGTCATGCCCGAGGATCAGCGCCTCGGGGGCGAAGACGCCGTTTCCGTACGTGTGGTCGCCGTGGTGGTGGGTGTTGACCACGGTGCGGGGGAGCGGCACCCCGGCCGCCACGACCGCGGCGCGCAGGGCCAGGGCCCGCCGCTCGGTGGCGGCCGTGTCCACGAGCAGGGTCCGGCCCCCGTCGGTCACGAATCCGGCGTTGTTGAGGCACCAGCCGCCGTCCGGCTGGACGTAGGCGTACACCCCCGGTGCGGGCTGGACGAGGTAAGGCTCTTCGACGGACATCTGCGCTCTCCCCGGGTCGCTTCGACGAACGGTCGGCATCCTGCCAGCCGTTGCCGCGCCGGGGGAGGGCGGGTACCGCTCCTGACCGGACCTTCAGCCGGTGGCCCGGCCGGTGATCCGGTCAGCGGTCGGATCCGTGGTCCGGTCAGTGGTCGTCGTAGTGTCCGTCGTGTGCCGCGTGCCGGTGCCCGTCGTGCAGGTAGTCCACGTGATCGCCGTGCCGGACCGTCTCGTGCCCGCAGTCCGCGCCGTGCGCGTGCGCGTGGCCGTCGTGCGTGGTGTGCCCGCTGGGCTCGCATTCGTCCCAGTGCCCCGAGTGCTCCCGGTGCAGATGGCCGTCGTGCGCGTAGTCGACGTGGTCGCCGTGCGCGACCGCCCGGTGCCCGCAGTCCGTGCCGTGCGCGTGCTGGTGCGTGGGGTGTTCGTGGTGCAGGGTCGTCATGGCGCCGAGATTAGTGTGGATTGCCGGGTATCGCCCGTTGTGTCGCAGTGGCGCGGCGAAGCACGATCATCACACCGGCCGGCGGCTCAGAGGATCACCGTCATCGCGAAGACCGCCAGCGCCACCGTGCACGCCACCACCGCCAGGGCCGCCTGCGGCGCGAGCTCCCGCGGCCGGCCGGCCGCCAGCGTCCGGATCCGCCGGTGGGCCACCCACAGGAACGCCAGCCAGATCAGCGCGATGGCCGCCGCCCCGGCCACCTCCGCCGGCGCGCCCGTCCCGCGCAACGCCTGCCGCAGCGCCAGTACCGCCACCACCGAGCAGGCCAGCGTCGTACGCCGCCACGCGAGCCGGGTCCGCTCGGGCTGCAGCCCGGCATCGCGGTCCGTGCCCGAGGTGCTCACCGGCCCGTCGTCCAGCCCAGCAGCACGACCACCACCATCGTCACCGCCACCAGCCCCACGCCCAGGCTCAGCAGCACCGGGAAGCGCGACAGCGGCAGATCCTCGCCCCGCCGCATCGCCCGCTCGCACCGCACCCAGTGGTTCACCGCCCGCAGTGCACAGGCCGCGCCCACCGCGAGCAGGGTGAAGGCCATCCCGACCCGCACCCCCCAGCGCAGGTCCGGCAGGAACTGGTCGACGGCGAAGCCGCCGCCCACCAGGGCCAGCGCGGTCCGGATCCAGGCGAGGAAGGTCCGTTCGTTGGCCAGCGAGAAGCGGTAGTCCGGGGTCTCGCCCTCGTCCCTCAGCCGCGAGGGTGCGAACCAGAGGCGCACGTCCTTGACGAAGTCGATCACCTGCCCAATCTACGCGGCGTTACCCGCCGATCCCGTGACCGCCCTCCGCGCGGAAGCTCCGGGGGGCACGGAGGTCACGGGCGGCCCGGTGGTCCCGGAAAGCTGTCAGCCGCCGGTACGCCTCCAGGCCGTCCGGCACCCAGGCCCACTCGCCGCCCCCGACGCGCTCCGCCAACTCCTCCGGGGAGAGCCACGCGTGCCACGCGACCTCGGACTCCTGTGGCCGCACGGCCGCCTCGCACCGCACCTCGTGCACGTACGACCACCAGGCCCCGCCCGGACCTTCGTACAGGAACTTGAACAGCGGCGTCGGCTGCGCCAGCCCCCGCACCCCCAGCTCCTCCTCGGCCTCGCGCAGCGCGGCCTGCGCGTAGCTCTCGCCGGCGCCCAGCACCCCGCCCACGAACATGTCGTAGTGCGAGGGGAAGACCAGTTTCGAGGCGGTCCGCCGGTGTACGAAGATCCGCCCCTCCGCGTCCCCGGCCTGCACGAACACGCAACGGTGGAGCAGCCCCCGGGCGTACACCTCGCCCCGCGGGGCCTGTCCGACGACCCGGTCGTCCCGGTCCACCACGTCCAGTACTTCGTCAGCGGCACTCATACAGGTCATCCAATCACCGCTGTTGACTGGTTACCGCTCCGTAGCCAAGGATCTGCCCCACCACCGACGGAGGACGGGTAACCGCATGACGTACGACGCAGACGTGATCGTGATCGGAGCCGGGCTCGCGGGGCTCGTGGCCACCGCCGAGCTCGTCGACGCGGGCCGCAAGGTCATCCTGCTCGACCAGGAGCCGGAACGGTCGATCGGCGGCCAGGCGCACTGGTCCTTCGGCGGGCTGTTCTTCGTGGACTCGCCCGAACAGCGCCGGATGCGGATCAAGGACAGTCACGCGCTCGCCCTCCAGGACTGGCTGGGCACCGCCGGGTTCGACCGCGAGGAGGACGCCTGGCCGCGCCGCTGGGCCGAGGCCTACGTCGATTTCGCGGCCGGCGAGAAGCGCTCCTGGCTGCACGCCCAGGGCGTCCGCTTCTTCCCGGTGGTCGGCTGGGCGGAGCGCGGCGGCTACGACGCCAACGGCCACGGGAACTCCGTACCCCGCTTCCACATCACCTGGGGCACCGGCCCCGGCCTGGTGGAGCCCTTCGAGCGGCGGGTGCGGGCCGGCGTGGCCCGCGGCCTGGTCCGGTTCGCGTTCCGCCACCGGGTCACCGGGCTCTCCGCCACGGCCGGCGCGGTGGACACCGTGACGGGCGAGATCCTGGAACCCTCCGACGCCGTACGCGGCACCGCCAGCAGCCGCGAGGCCACCGGCACCTTCTCCCTGCGGGCCCAGGCCGTGATCGTCACCAGCGGCGGCATCGGCGGCAACCACGACCTCGTCCGCGCGCAGTGGCCCGCCCGGCTCGGCACCCCGCCGCAGCGGATGCTCTCCGGGGTCCCGGCGCACGTCGACGGTCTGATGCTCGGCATCGCGGAGCGGGCGGGCGCCAGCCACATCAACAAGGACCGGATGTGGCACTACACCGAGGGCATCCAGAACTGGGACCCGATCTGGGCCCGGCACGGCATCCGCATCCTGCCCGGCCCCTCCCCGCTGTGGCTGGACGCGACGGGCAAGCGGCTGCCCGTGCCGCTCTTCCCGGGCTTCGACACCCTCGGCACCCTCGACCACATCATGAAGACCGGCCACGACCACACCTGGTTCGTGCTCAACGAGCGCATCATCGGCAAGGAGTTCGCCCTCTCCGGCTCCGAGCAGAACCCGGACCTGACCGGCAAGTCGATCCGCGACGTCTTCACCCGCGCGCGCCAGGCCGTACCCGCCCCGGTCCGGGCCTTCATGGACAACGGCGCCGACTTCGTCGTCGAGCGCGACCTGTCCGCCCTGGTCCGCGGCATGAACGCGGTCACCAAGGAGGACCTCCTCGACGAGGCCACCGTCCGGGGCGAGATCGTGGCCCGCGACCGGGAGATCGCCAACCCCTTCACCAAGGACCTGCAGGTCACCGCCATCCACGGTGCCCGCAGATACCTCGGCGACAAGCTGATCCGCACGGCCGCCCCGCACCGGATCCTGGACCCCAAGGCCGGGCCGCTGATCGCGGTACGGCTGTCGATCCTGACCCGCAAGTCCCTGGGCGGCCTGGAGACCGACCTCTCCTCACGCGTCCTGACCGCGTCCGGCGAACCGCTGCCGGGCGTCTACGCGGCGGGCGAGGCGGCCGGATTCGGCGGTGGCGGGGTGCACGGGTACCGGGCCCTGGAGGGCACCTTCCTCGGCGGGTGCATCTTCTCGGGCCGGGCGGCGGGCCGCGCCGCGGCCCGGGCCGTCGGCTGACGTCCCCTGCGGGCGAGGACTGACGGGCGCCGTCAGACCAGCCGTTCGGTGACCCGGAACCGCTCCGCGATGACGAGCGTGTCGTCGTCGACCGTGAACCCCGGGTCACCGATCACTGCGCGCACCGGCGCGCTGTGCCAGAACTCCTCGTGTGCCGTACGCCATTCGGCCACCGACGTGTACCCCTCGCCCTCGTCGAGCGCGTGCCGCAGCCCGATGTCCCCGAGCCGCAGCACCTCCACGGCGGTCACCTCCACCACCGCCACCCCGCGCTCCGCGGAATCCACCAGCAGGGACCGGGCACCCGGCTGTGGCAGCGGCTCGTCCTCGGCCTCATACTCCGCGAGCAGGCCGGTGCTGCTGGTCTTCGCCCCGCTCAGCACCGCCGCGACCAGCTGGTCGCGCAGCGGACCGGGGAACCCCGGCAGATACGGGGGAAGATCGTCGTAGGTGGTCATGCGGCCACCCTGCGAGATGGCGCGGACACCCACAGATCCGGCCAGTCCGCCTCAACTCGCACCACCGTCAGAGCAGTTGAAACCCGCCACGCAGTGGACTGGACCTTGACGCGGAGCTGGGCGTACCGCTTTGCTGTGCGTGATCACCGACGCGCTCACCGTCGCGATCCCCCGACCGACCCGGCCGAAGCCCTCGCGTGCGCCTTGCGCGGGTATCTGGCCACCGCACCCCTCGTCCGCCCGCGTCCTGGAGGGAAACCCGCGGATGTCCCCGCCTCCGCCGCCCCTCGGCCGCGCCCGCAAGCGGGAGGCCCAGCTCTTCGACCCGGCCCTGTGCGACGCCGAACTCGTCGACGTGCGCTCCCAGTTCACCCAGGGCCGGTGGACCCGGGCCCGTTCCCTCCTCGTCGGTACCGGCGACGACTGGGACCGCCGCGGCCACCGCGTCGTCGTCCTCGCGCAGACCCCGGCGGCCTCCGCCTGGGCCCGTGAGTGGCTGCTCGCCGAACCGGAGAGCGCCGACGCCGCCACCCTGCTCGCCTGCGCCGCCGTCTTCGCCGCCCTGCGCCGGAAGGGCACCCCGGCCGCGGCCGAGGAGGCCTGCCGCCGGGCCGCCACCCTGCACCCGGCGGACCCGACGCCCTGGCTCGGGCTGCTCCTCCTCTCCCGCGCCTTCGGCAGCGAGGAGGAGTTCAGCCGCCATTTCGACCAGGTCCGGGCCCGCCACCGCGAGCACCACCACGCCCATCACCTGATGGTCGCCAGACTGGCCGAACGCACCCTCGGCTCCGGCCAGGACCCGCTCCACGAGGTCTACGACTTCGCGTCCTGGGCCGCCGAGGAGTCCCCGGCCGACTCCCCGCTCGCCGTGCTCCCCGTCGTCGCGCACGCCGAGCGGTACCGGGTGCTGGCCGCCACGCACGGGCACTCGCCCGAGTCCGCCGCCGCCCACTGGGCGGGCCGCCGCGCCCGTCAGGTGCTGCGCTCCGCCTTCGACTGGTGGCTGGAGTGGGAGCGCGAGGACCACCCCCGCAACCGCGTCGACCTCAACTTCCTCGCCCACGCCAAACTCTGCGAGGGCCGCCCCGCCGAGGCCGCCGCCCTCTTCCACCGCATCGGCAGCCATGCCACCCGCGCCCCCTGGTCCTATCCGGACCGGGACCCGCAGAAGGCCTTCCTCGCCGCCCGCGGCGTCGCACTCGGCACCGCCTGACCGCACCGCCTGACCGCACCGCCTGACCGCACCGCCTGTCCGTGCCACCCGCGGACGCCCCGAAGACGCCCCCCCCAAGCGCCCATCCCCGAGCACCACGCCCCCGAAAGGACGCCGCCATGCCGACGGGCAGATCCTCCACGCTCCAAGACCCGGCCGAGATCCGTACGTACAAGGGCCAGGACCGGGCCCTGCGCGCCGACCGCCTCGGCACCGCAGGGCTGCTCCTGTCCGTGCTCGCCGCCAGCGCGCCCCTGATGGTCGTCGCCGGTGTCATGCCCACGACCTTCGGGGTCATGGGCATCGTCGGCCAGCCCCTGCTCTTCGTCATCCTCGGCGCCGTCCTCGCGCTCTTCAGCGTCGGCTACGCCGAGATGAGCCGCCACGTCCACAACGCCGGCGCCTTCTACGCGTACATCGCCCGCGGCCTCGGCCCCACCGCCGGCGCGGGCGCCTCCCTCGTCGCCCTCGTCGCGTACAGCGCCATGCAGGTCGGCGTCTTCGGCATCCTCGGCTTCGAGATATCCGGCCTCTTCGCCACCTACCTGGACACCGAACTCTCCTGGTGGATACCGGCCCTGCTCGCCGTCGCCGTCACCGGCGCGCTCGGCTGGCTCAAGATCGACCTCAACGCGAAGGTCCTCGGGGTCCTCCTCCTCGTCGAGTGCGTCCTCGTCGTCGTCTTCGACATCGCCGCCATCGGCAAGCCGGGCGCCGAAGGCCTCTCGCTCCACGCCTTCAACCCCGAGACCCTGGGCGGAGCCGGCTTCGGCACCGCGCTCTGCTTCTGCATCGCCGCCTTCGTCGGCTTCGAGCAGTCCCCGGTCTACGCCGAGGAGACCAGCAAGCCGCACATCGTCGTCTCCCGCGTGATGTTCCTCGCCGTCGGCTTCGTCGCCCTCTTCTTCGCCGTCAGCGCCTGGGCCCTCACCGTCGCCACCGGCCCCTCCGCGGTCGTCAAGACCTCCGCCGAGGCCGGCCCCACCCTGCTCTTCCAGCTCACCGAGAGCCGCCTCGGCACCACCTTCACCGACGTCCTGCACGTCCTCTTCGTGACCGGCATGTTCGCGGCCATGCTCAGCTTCCACAACGTGGTCGCCCGCTACGCCTTCGCCATGGGCCGCGAGGGCCTGCTCCCGGCCGCCTTCGGCCGCACCAACGCCGGCACCGGCGCCCCCGCCACCGGCTCCCTGCTGCAGACCGGCGTCGCCGCCCTCGCCGTGATCGCCTTCGCGCTCACCGAGGACAAGGCCCCCGCCGACCCCGCCCTCGCCGTGCAGCCGCCCGACCCCACCACCCCGGTACTGCACCTGTTCACCTGGATGGGCAGCGTCGGCGCCCTCGGCGTGACCCTGCTCATGGCCGCCGCCTCCTTCGCCGTCATCGCCTTCTTCGTCCGCCGCGGTACCGCCGGCGCCCAGGTCTGGCGCCTCGTCGCGGCCGGCACCGCCGGCCTCGCCCTGCTCGCCATCGCCGTCTACACCGTCAAGGACTTCGGCGTCCTGGTCGGCGCCGAGAAGGGCTCCGCGCTCAGCTGGGCGCTGCCCGGCATCATCGGCGCCGCGGTGGTGATCGGCCTGGCCTACGGAGCCGTGCTGCGCCGCAGCCGCCCCGAGGTGCACGCCCGTATCGGCCTCGGGAACGAGGCCTTCCGCCTCGACCAGGCGGCGGAGGGCACCCCGGGCGACTGACCTCGATTCCTCGCTTTCCAGCCTCTAGGAAGCCCCCGACACCCGTTTCCATGGTCGTCGGGGGCTTCGGTGTGCAGGGGGTGCTTTTGGAGGGGAGTGGAGCCTCATGGTCTCCTGTTGCGACCAAACCACCCGGATCGCAGCACAGGGGACACCACCCGGCTCCCCTGCGCGGCGGTCAGGGCCTGCCTTGTCCCATCCACGAAGGCGAAGTCCTACATGAGTGACCTGAGTGACCGCACCTTGACCGAGGCACCCGCCCCGGCGCCGACCCGCCATGTCGACGCCGGTGACGAGGGCTACAGCAAGGACCTCAAGTCCCGCCACATCAACATGATCGCGATCGGCGGGGCCATAGGCACCGGCCTCTTCCTCGGCGCGGGCGGCCGCCTCGCCGGCGCCGGCCCCTCCCTGGCGATCGCCTACGCGGTGTGCGGAATCTTCGCCTTCTTCGTCGTCCGGGCGCTCGGCGAGCTCGTCCTCTACCGCCCCTCCTCCGGCGCCTTCGTCTCCTACGCCCGTGAGTTCATGGGGGAGAAGGGCGCCTACACGGCAGGCTGGCTGTACTTCCTGAACTGGTCCACGACCACCGTCGCCGACATCACGGCCGCCGCGACCTACGCCCACTTCTGGTCGCTGTTCACCGAGGTCCCCCAGTGGGTCCTCGCCTTCATCGCCCTCGCCATCGTGCTCACCGCCAACCTGATCTCGGTGAAGTACTTCGGCGAGATGGAGTTCTGGTTCTCGCTCGTCAAGGTCGCCGCGCTCGTCGTCTTCCTGATCGTCGGCATCTGGCTCGTCGCCACCAGCCACGACATCGGCGGCAGCACCCCGGGCCTCGCCAACATCACCGACAACGGCGGCCTCTTCCCCTCCGGCGTCCTCCCGATGCTCCTGGTGATCCAGGGCGTCGTCTTCGCGTACGCCTCCGTCGAGCTCTGCGGAGTCGCCGCCGGCGAGACCGAGAACCCCGAGAAGATCATGCCGAAGGCGATCAACTCGATCATGTGGCGCGTGGGCCTCTTCTACGTCGGCTCGGTCGTCCTCCTCGCCCTCCTGCTGCCCTACACCGCCTACAGCTCCGACCAGAGCCCCTTCGTCACCGTCTTCGACAAGCTCGGCGTCCCCGGCGCCGCGGGCATCATGAACCTCGTCGTCCTGACGGCCGCCCTCTCCAGCCTGAACTCCGGCCTCTACTCCACCGGCCGCATCCTGCGCTCGATGTCCCTGTCCGGCTCCGCACCGAAGTTCACCGGCGTCATGAACAAGGGCAAGGTCCCCTACGGCGGCGTCCTGTTCACCGCCGCGTTCGGCCTCGCGGGCGTCGGGCTGAACGCCTTCATGCCGAAGGACGCCTTCGAGCTCGTCCTGAACTTCGCCTCGCTGGGCATCCTCGGCACCTGGGCGATGGTCATGATCTGCTCGCTGTTCTTCTGGCGCCGCTCCCGGCAGGGCCTCGTGGAGCGTCCCTCGTACCGCCTGCCCTGGGCCCCGTACACCCAGATCGTCACCCTGGTCTTCCTGCTCGCCGTGCTGGTGCTGATGTGGTGCGACGGCGGTGTCGGCCGCACCACGGTCCTGTTCGTCCCGGTCATCGGCGCCGCCCTGGTCGGCGGCTGGTACCTGGTCCGCGGCCGCGTGGCCGAACTCGCCACCACCCGCCGCTGATCCCGCCCCGCCCCCGCCGAAGCCACCGCGCCGGACCCGTTCCGCGCGGTGGCTTCGACGGTGGCCCTGCTCGACACCCCCAGCCGCGTGACCTGGGCCGCCCCGCCACAGCACTAGGGTCCTGATCGCCCGGCGGTACGGGCGGCCAGGACGGTCACGTCGTCCTCCGCGTCGGTGACCCGCAGCGCCGCCAGCACCGTGTCGATGACCTCGTTCAGGGCCCCGTCCACCAGGAGTGGAATGCCGGTCAGCCGTCGCAGCGAGGCGTCGATGTCCTCTCCCCGGCGCTCGACCAGGCCGTCGGTGAACATCATCAGGACGCAACCCGGCCTGAGGACGAAGGACGCGGCCTCGTACCGGCCGTAGCCGGTGCCCAGCGGCGGGCCCACCGGGACCGGCGCCAGGAACGGACCCTGCCCGCGGCCGATGACCATGGCGGGCAGGTGCCCGGCGCTCGCGTGGACGCAGGTCCCGGCCGCATGGTCGACCAGGACGAGCAGACAGGTCGCGACCCGGTCCAGACCGCCCGCGAAGACCACATGGTCCGCCTCGCACAGGATGTCCGCCGGCGGATGCCCGGACGCGGCCAGCGCGCGGATGAGGGAGCGGTAGTGGCTCATGGCGACCGCCGCCTCGACGCCGTGGCCCATCACATCGCCCATCACCAGCAGGGTCCGGCCGCCGGGCAGCGCCAGGCAGTCGAACCAGTCCCCGCCCACCAGGACACCCGTGCCGGAGGGCAGGTAGCGGGAAGCCACTTCGAGATCGCCGTGCGGGAAGGTGGGCTCGGACAGCAGCGCCTGCTGCAGTTCCAGGGCCATCCCCTGCTCCCGGGCGAACCGCTCCGCCTTGGCGAGGCTGGCGGCCGCCCGCTCGGCCAGGGTCCGGGCCACGACGACGTCCTCGCGCCCGAAGGCCGGCGAGTCCCCGGCACGCACCAGGGTGAGGGTTCCGATCGGCCGGTCCTGGGCGATCAGGGGGACCACGACACCCGAGTGGATGCCCGCATCCCGGTACGTGGAGAGCCGGTCCGCGCTCGGCGCCGCCCGGCTGAAGGCCTCGTCGGAGGAGAAGTTGCCCAGCCACGGCTCGCCGCTCTCCAGGCACTGCCTGACCGCCGAACCGGGCTGGTAGTCCACGTACTCCCCGGCCGCGCCGAGCGCCCGCACCTGCGGCGAAAGATCCCGTACCGAGGCCACCGCCACCCGCCGCAGCCGCAGGGCCCCGCCGTCGGGCAGCTCTCCGCCCGGTCCTTCCCGCGGGATGAGCTCCACGCTCGCGGCGTCGGCCAGCCCGGGCACCAGGAACTCGGTCAGCTCACGACAGGTGGTGTCCAGATCGAGGGTGGTGCCGACCCGCACCGCGGCGGTGTCCAGCAGGAGCAGGCGCCGGTTGGTGCGCGACAGCTCCCGCTGCCGCTCCCTGGGGGCGCTGACCTCCAGGCCGATCCCCGCCAGCCCCAGCACCCGTCCGTCCTCCTCCAGTCGGTGGTAGGTCCCCCGCCACACCCGCGACTCGTACGGTGAATCGGCCAGGGTGCGGCCCTCCAGGACCAGCTCCCGGGGTTCCCCGTCCCGCAGCACCTCGTGCAGCACCTCGTCAGGACGCTCGACGTCCGGCAGCACCTCGTTCAGCGTCCGCCCCAGCAGCGCCTCGGCGGGCAGGCCGTTCATCACGGCCATGTGCGGGCTGACGTACAGGTAGCGCAGGTCGGTGTCGAGCAGGGCGATCCCCGCCCGGGCCCCGTCGAGGACCTGCCGCAGCAGCCGGTACTCACGCACCAGCCGGTCCACACCGGACGGATCACCCGCCACGGCGGCGGCGACCACCTCGTCCGCGTCCTCGCCGAACAGCGGACGCGGGCCGGCACCCTCAGCCCACATCACGGGACCTCCATCAGCCGGTCTGCCCCTCCGATGTGGTCCCAACATAGCAAAAGGGCAGGTCAGGGCGGCATTGCGTCGCTCTGACCTGCCCTGTTGCGCCGATCAGGACCGGCGGGCCGACGGTCTGCGGCTCAGCGCCAGCAGGCTCAGGGCAAACATCAGGACACCCAGGGGGACATGGACCGACGGCACGCGCGCGATGCCCAGGACCACCTGCACCGAGGCGAGGACGAGGAAGCCCGACGAGTACAGGACGGGCCGGGGCGACCCGCCGCCCGGCCGCCACGCCAGCACCGCGGCGATCACGTACAGCATCGTCGCCCCGTACATCACACGCGCTCCGATGCCGTGCAGCAGCTCGCCGTGGGCCGAGGACAGCAGCACCCCGGCGGTGGCCGCCTGGAAGAAGATGGCCAAGGTCTGCAGGGCGACGGTGACCTGCAGGAAAGTGAAGGTACGCGGCTTGTCCGTGGTCAGTGTGGCCATGGTGGCGGTCCCCTCTTCTGCCTCACGGCGTAGATCGATATGGTCTCGGTAGTCCGACGACGTGGGCCCGCGAAATGTGAGGCGAGGCACCGAGAGGCGGGCCAGGGGGAGCAGTCGTGAGCATGGGTACGTCGTCCGATCCGCACCTGGACGTGATCGTCGGAGAGCGGGGGCACCTCACCAACCTCGCCTACCGGCTGCTCGGTTCGCTGTCCGAGGCCGAGGACGCGGTACAGGAGACCTACGCGCGCTGGTACGCGATGCCGAGGCAGAAGCAGGAGGCGGTCGAGTCGCCCGGCGCCTGGCTGACGACGGTCGCCGGCCGCATCTGCCTGGACCTGCTCGGCTCGGCACGGGCGCGCCGCGAGCGCTACGTCGGCGAATGGGTCCCCGAGCCGCTGCCCGACCGCGCGGAGTGGATCGGCGGGCCGGCGGGCGGCGGGGCCGGGCCGGTCGACCCGGCCGACCGGGTCACCCTGGACGAGTCGGTCAACATGGCCTTCCTCGTCGTACTGGAGTCGATGACCCCGGCCGAACGCGTCGCCTTCATCCTCCACGACGTCTTCCGCTACCCCTTCGCCGAGATAGCCGGGATCGTCGGCCGGACGCCGGCGGCCTGCCGGCAGCTGGCGACGTCGGCCCGCCGGCGGGTGAGCGCCGCGCAGGTCCCGGCGGCCCCGACGGCCGGACAGGCCCCGCTGGTGCGGAACTTCAAGGAGGCGTGGGAGGCCAGGGACATCAAGGCCCTCGTCGGCCTGCTGGCCCCCGACGCCGCGATGATCGCCGACGGCGGCGGACTGGTCGGCGCCGCCCTGCGACCGATCGAGGGCAGCGCGCGCATCGCCGAGTACCTGATCCAGATCGCCGACAGGGCTCCCGGACTGGAGCTCCTGGAACGCTCGGTCAACGGCCGGCCCGGCCTGGTCGCCCAGCACACCGGGATCACCGTGACCGTGGCCGCGTTCGAGCTCGGCGGCGATCGCGTCACCCGCATCTGGGCGGTCCGCAATCCGGAGAAGCTCCGCCCCTGGGTGGAGGACGGACAGGGCTGACCCGGCGCGCCCCCGGTGACCGGCACCACCGGCTGCACCGGGGGGGCGCCACGCGCCACGCGCCGCGGGACGACGAAAGAGCCGGTCAGAGCGACTTCGCGTCGCTCTGACCGGCTCTTCCAGGTCGTTTGACCATGGTGTCCGAGGGGGGACTTGAACCCCCACGCCCGATAAAGGGCACTAGCACCTCAAGCTAGCGCGTCTGCCATTCCGCCACCCGGACAAGGTGTCTGTCTCGCGTCCCTCGCGGGCCGTTCCGACGTGGAAAACATTACCAAACATTCCGGGGTCCTCGATCACACCCCCCGACGGCCGGGGATCGCCCTTGGGGAGAACGGCCCGGAGCGGGAGGATGGGGGTTCGGTACTGATCAGTGGGAGGAAGCAGCGTGAGCGAGTCGAGCACGGGCAGGACCGTCTCCGGCGAGGACGAGGTGGTCGACCTCTGCCGGGACCTCATCCGGATCGACACCAGCAACTACGGGGACCACTCGGGCCCCGGGGAGCGCAAGGCGGCGGAATGGGTCGCCGAGAAGCTCGCCGAGGTCGGGCTGGAGCCGCAGATCTTCGAATCGCACAAGGGGCGCGCCTCGACCGTGGCGCGGATCGAGGGGGAGGACCCCTCGCGGCCGGCGCTGCTGATCCACGGGCACACCGACGTGGTTCCGGCCAACGCCGCCGACTGGACGTACGACCCCTTCGCGGGCGAGATCGCCGACGGCTGCGTGTGGGGCCGCGGCGCGGTCGACATGAAGGACATGGACGCGATGACGCTGGCCGTCGTACGCGACCGGATGCGCAGCGGGCGCAAGCCCCCGCGGGACATCGTGCTGGCCTTCCTCGCCGACGAGGAGGCGGGCGGCATCTACGGGGCCCGGCACCTCGTCGACAAGCACCCGGGCCTGTTCGAGGGCGTCACCGAGGCCATCGGCGAGGTCGGCGGCTTCTCCTTCACGGTCAACGAGAACCTGCGGCTCTACCTCGTGGAGACCGCCCAGAAGGGCATGCACTGGATGCGGCTCACGGTGGAGGGCACCGCGGGCCACGGCTCCATGACCAACAGCGACAACGCCATCACGGAGCTGTGCGAGGCCGTGGGCAGGCTCGGCCGCCACCAGTGGCCGGTCCGCGTGACCAAGACGGTGCGCAGCTTCCTGGACGAGCTCTCGGACGCGCTCGGGACCCCGCTGGACCCGGACAACATGGACGCGACGCTCGCCAAGCTCGGCGGCATCGCCAAGATGGTCGGCGCGACGCTGCGCAACTCGGCCGCCCCGACGATGCTCGGCGCCGGCTACAAGGTCAACGTCATCCCCGGCCAGGCGACGGCCCATGTCGACGGCCGCTTCCTGCCGGGTTACGAGGACGAGTTCTTCGCCGACCTGGACCGGATCCTCGGCCCGCGCGTGAAGCGGGAGGACGTGCACGGCGACAAGGCGCTGGAGACGGACTTCGACGGCAGGCTGGTGGACGCCATGCAGGGCGCCCTGAAGGCCGAGGACCCGATCGCGCGGGCGGTCCCGTACATGCTCTCGGGCGGTACGGACGCCAAGTCCTTCGACGACCTCGGCATCCGCTGCTTCGGCTTCGCGCCGCTGCAGCTGCCGCCGGAGCTGGACTTCGCCGGGATGTTCCACGGCGTGGACGAGCGGGTGCCGGTCGACGGACTGAAGTTCGGCGTGCGGGTGCTCGACCGATTCATCGACAACGCCTGAGATTCGAGAAGATGTGCGCATTCCACTGAGAAGAGTGAATGCACTCATACGCTCGTAGCCCCGGTGATCCCTCCTCGTTACAGGTGTTGCGGTCCGCGGCTGGGACCGCATTGCCTACTAGGAGGAACAATGATCAAGAAGGTTGTCGCCGCTGCGGCTGCCACCGGTGGCCTGGTTCTCGCGGGTGCGGGCCTGGCCCACGCCGATGCGGGTGCGCAGGGTGCGGCCATCGGCTCGCCCGGTGTCCTGTCCGGCAACGTGCTGCAGGTTCCCGTCCACATCCCCGTGAACGTCTGCGGTAACTCGGTCTCCGTGATCGGCCTGCTGAACCCGGCCTTCGGCAACACCTGCGTCAACGCCTGACGCGTCTGAAGTCTTCGGCCCCGGAGCGCATCCCAGCGCTCCGGGGCCACCGGGCTTTCCGGCCCGGATTTCTCTCACTTCCGGCGTACCAGGCAGGGGAGCCAGGTGGGCCGAGCCGTCGGACGACGGCCGAAACGTACACACCAGGGGATGAGTACAGATGCGACGACCGGCACAGGTCACCAGGAAGACCCTGATCACCATGGCGGCCGCGGGGGGTGTCCTCGCGATGGGCGGGGGCTACGCACACGCGGACGCCAGCGCCTCGGGGCACGCCGCGAACTCTCCGGGCCTGCTGTCCGGGAACAACCTGCAGGCGCCCGTGGACGCGCCGGTGAACGTCTGCGGGAACACGATCGATGTGGTGGGAGCCCTCAACCCGGCTTTCGGGAACCACTGCGTGAACGGACCGGGCCACGCCAAGCCGCCGAAGCCCGGCAAGCCCGGCGAACCGAACCACCCGGGCAACCCCGGCCAGCCGGGCGACGACGAACCGTGCGACGACCACCCGGGCGGTCCCGGTGGTCCGGGTAACCCCGGCAACCCGGGCGGTCCGGGCGGCCCCGGTAACCCGGGTAACCCGGGTAACCCGGGTAACCCGGGTAACCCCGGCAACCCGGGTAACCCCGGCGGCCCCGGCAACCCTGGTAACCCCGGTGGTCCCGGTACCCCGGGCAATCCCGGCGGTCCGGGCACCCCCGGCAACCCGGGTGGACCGGGGAATCCCGGCGGTCCGGGCACTCCCGGCAACCCCGGTGGTCCGGGTACCCCGGGCAATCCCGGTGGTCCGGGCACCCCCGGCAACCCGGGTACCCCAGGTGCGCCGGCCAACCCCGGCACGGGATCCGTCACCCCGGTCACGCATCCCGGCGGTCCGGGGGCCGGGAACAACCCGGGACAGGCCGGCGGTCTCGCCGCCACCGGGTCCGGTGACGTCCTCACCGCCGGGCTGCCGCTCGCGGGCGGCCTGCTGCTCGCCGGCACCGTGCTCTACCGGCGGGCCCGCAACGCCGCCTGACGGACGGTCACGGCGCGGGCCCCGCCCCCGGGGCCCGCGTCACCAGGTCGCGCGGACCTGACGGATGATCCGGCGGCGCAGTCGCACACGGCGGCTGCCGTCCCGGTACAGGCTCAGCCGGTCGAGTTCCCAGTTCCCGTACTCGGCATGATCGGTCAACAGGCGGGTCGCCTCCTTGCGAGGAACACCGCGGGGCACGTACACGTCGACAAATTCGTATTCCGGCATCGCATCTATTGTGCGGGCAGAGCCCTGCTACGGATAGCGTCTGCTCTATGTCTGATGCCGATCTGCCCACTGTTGCCGAGGTACGCGCCGCCGCCGAGGCGGTCAAGGCCGCGCTCGACCGTCACCTCGCCGCGGTCGAGCGCAGGATCGGGGACGAGGACCCGGACGTCTACGCCGCGTTCAACGAACTCGCCGCCGCGGCCGAGGTGTACGACGAACTCCTCTACGACCGCTACGACGAGGTCACCCCCTTCGAGATCCCCACGCCCGAGGACGGCGTCCCGTACACCGGGCCCGCCGAGCCCGCCGCCTTCAGCGTGCTCATCCGCCGCGACTACGCCGTGGTCGAACCGGCCCGGCTGATCGCCCAGGCCGAGCGGGTCGCCGCGCACGACCGGGACGCCGATTTCGTGGGCGACGGCGGCAGCGCCGACGCGCTGGGCGTCCTCTTCGGGGAGTACGAGCCCGACGAGATCGCCTCCCGCTACAAGGACTTCGGGCTGGAGGAGGGTGACTCCACGCTCTGGATCGCGGCCTCGGAGGAGGTGGCGGAACCGGGGGAGTGGCTGGGCTCGCCCTTCGGGCACATCGATCCGCAGGACGTGCTGCACCGGTTCGACGTCAGCTCGGTCTTCGACGAGGAGTCCGACGAGTTCGACGAGGACGAGGCCTCGGAGCCGGGGCTGACCCCGGCCTGACCCGGCCCGATCGCGGCCCCGCACGTGCCGGACCCCGTGGCCCCCGCCCCTCCCGGGGGGGGGCACAACCGATTTCCCCCCCCCCCCCCCCCCCCCCCCCCCAAAAACACCCCCCCCCCCCCCCGGCGCGCCTTACAACGATTCCCCCACACATCAGCCCACACATGTGGCA
>NZ_JBVIAH010000006.1:71794-350674 GCF_055574035.1 Streptomyces sp. NPDC030021 | reverse complement strand
AGGGGGGTTGGGTTGTGGATGGGGGGTCGCCCCTTCGTATCGACCCCCCCCCCCCCCCCCCCCCCCCCCCCCCCCCCCCCCCTCCCCTCCTCCCCCCTCCCCCCCCCCCCCCCCCCCCCCCCCCCACGGCCGGTTTCACTCCGGCTGCGCGCCCGCCGTCGCGAGGGCCGTCAGCAGGCCGGTCAGGCGCGTCGTACGCGGCTTCGCCGGCACGTCGGCCACCGCGTGCGGCAGCGCCTGGTCGACCCCGTGCACCACGGACAGGTGCCGCTCGCCCCGCCCGAACGCCGTGTAGACCCAGTCCCGCGACAGCGCCTGCGCCGCGTCACCCGGCAGTACGACGACCACGGCCGGCCAGCGCGTGCCCACGGCCTGGTGCGCCGTCACCGCCCAGCCGTGCCGCACCTGGGACTCGACGAGCTCCTTCGGCACGACGACCCGCGCGCCCGCCCGGTCCAGGTGCAGGCCCTCGGCGTCGGCCGACACCACCCGGGCCGCCAGCGCCCGTCCGGCGGACGGCACGTGGACGACCCGGTCACCGGGGTCGAAGCCGCCGAAGCGGCCCGGACCGGGGTTCAGGCGCTCCTTCAGGGCGGCGTTCAGCGCCCGGGTGCCTGCCGAGCCGCCGTGGCCCGGTGTGATCACCTGCACGCCGTCCGCCGGGATCCCGAAGGCCCGCGGCACCGATTCCGCCACCAGCTGCACGGCCCGGTGCACCGCTTCCCCGGCGTCCTTGACCGGGACGATCACGACCTCCTTGCCGGGGGCGTCGACCTGGTTCAGCTCCCCGATGCCGACCCCGGAGACGAGCTCGCCGAGGGGGCCCGGGTCGGGGGTGCGGGAGACCACCTGCGGGCAGGTACGGGCCGCCAGCACATCGGCGAACACCCGCCCGGCGCCGGCGGACCCGAGCACGCCGGGGTCCCCGGAGAGCACCAGCCGGGCCCCGTCCGGGACGGACTCCACCAGCGCGGCCGCGGTCTCCACGTCCAGCTGCGGCGCGTCCAGCACCACCAGCAGGTCCAGCGCGAACTGGCCGTCCGCGTCCCGCCCGGGCCCCTCGGCGCCGGACAGCAGCCCCGCCACGGTCACCGGGTCCGGACCGCCGGGGGCGTGCGCGGCCACGCAGACCCGCAGGCCCAGCTCCCGGGCCGCGGCGGCCAGGGCGACCGGTTCGGCGCGGGCGGCCTCGCCACCGGTGTGGGTGACCAGGCCGTGGCCCGCGACCGCGCGGATCAGCTCGGCCGCGGAGGGGCTCGGCGCGGACCCGCCGGCCCGCTCCCACTCCGCCGCGTCGTCGAAGGTGCCGGCGGCCAGCCGGGCCAGGCCGTCGGCCAGGCTCTCCTCGGCCATGGCGGCACCCTCCAGGCCCACGAGCACCCTTACGGGCTGCTCGGTGTCCTCCGCGTCCTCGGCGTCCTCGGCGTCCTTGCCGGCCGGCGGCCCCAGGGGCTCGTGGAAGACCAGCACTGAGCCTTCGCCGATGGCCCGTTCCAGCGCGTCGGCCGGATCCGGTACGCCGTACTGGGCCAGGGCCTTCTCCAGCACCGGGGCCTCCAGGGCGGTGTGCCCCTTCAGCCCGGCCTGGGCCAGCAGCCAGCCGACCAGGACGGTGGTGCGGCGCTCGTCGCCGGGACCCGCCTCGGGGCCCAGCAGGGCCCGGGCGAAGCCGTCGGCCTGGGCAGGGCGTACGGCGGGGAGCGACAGCAGCCGCCAGGGGTTCTCGGTGAGCTGCCCGGCGGCGTCCTCGCCCAGGGCCGCCGCGGCGGGGGCGGCCAGGGCCTCGGGGGCGCCACCGCGGGCCAGTACGGCCCGTACGCCCTCGACGGTGTCGGCGGAGGGTGCGGTCGGAGCCACCGGCGCCGGGGCGACCGGGCGCGGCGCGGCGGGAGCCGCCGCCGGCCTGCGGGGTGCGGCCGGGGCCTCGTCGAAGTACACGGCGGAGGGCTTCGCACCGCTCTCCACGGCCCGCACGGCGGCCAGCAGGTCGGCGGCCGTCCCGCTGAGCTTCGCCCCGGCCTCGACGGGCGCCTCCCGCTCGGCCTTGCGCCGGGCGATCCGCTCCCGCTCGATCTTCTGGGCGGCCAGTTCGGCCTGGGCCTCGGAGAGCGCGGGCGTCGCCTGGGCCTCGGCGGCCGGCCCGGCGGGTTCTGCGGCTTCGGCGGCGTCGGCGGTGGTTTCGGCGTCGGCCTCGGTCCCTGCGGGGCTTTCCCCCTCCCCGCCCCTTCCCGAAGCCGGGGGCTCCGTACCCGGGCCCCCGTCCCCGCTTTCGGCGGCCGATTCAGCACCCGCTTCGGCCTCTGTCCCGGCCGGGTTGGGCTCGTGCGCGTCTTCCGGGGCCGCTTCCGCTTCGCCGGCTGCGGACGGCTCGGCCTCCTGGGTGGCCGGGTCCTCCGCGGCAGCGGCATCGGCCCGAGGGTCCGTACTCACAGCGTGCTCCAGTCCTGATCGGGGTAGCGGTGCACCGGAGCCGAAACATCGTCCAGCGCCCGGCAGATCTCCTCCGGAAGACTAAGGGCCTCCACCGACAGTGCCGCCCCGAGCTGTGCGGACGTCCGCGCACCGACGATCGGCGCCACCACCCCCGGCCGGTCCCGGATCCAGGCCAGGGCCACCTGGAGCGGGGTCACGGCCAGACCCTGGGCCGCCGTCACCACCGCGTCCACGATCCGCCCCGCCGCCTCGTCGAGGTACGGGTCCACCAGGGCGGCCAGCGACTCCGAGGCGCCCCGGGAGTCGGCCGGGGTGCCGTCCCGGTACTTGCCCGTCAGCACCCCGCGGCCCAGCGGCGAGGAGGGCAGCAGGCCGATCCCGAGGTCCAGCGCGGCCGGCAGTACCTCCCGCTCCACGCCCCGCTGGAGCAGGGAGTACTCCATCTGCGTCGAGGCGATCCGGGTGCGCACCCCGGGGGCCGCGAGCTGCCAGGTCGCCGCCTTCGCCAGCTGCCAGCCGCAGAAGCCCGCCAGCCCCGCGTACCGGGCCCGGCCGCTGCTCACCGCCAGGTCCAGCGCCTGCAGGGTCTCCTCCAGCGGGGTCGCGGGATCGAAGGCGTGCACCTGCCACAGGTCGACGTAGTCGGTACCGAGCCGGTCCAGGGAGGCGTCGAGGGCGGCGAGCAGGTGCCCGCGCGAGCCGTCGAACCTCCGGTCGGGGTCCGGCACGCTCCCCGCCTTGGTCGCGATCACCAGGTCCCGGCGCGGGACGAGCCCGCCCACCAGCTGCCCGAGGAGGTACTCCGCCTCACCGCCGCCGTACACGTCGGCGGTGTCGACGAGCGTGCCGCCCGCCTCCCAGAACGTCTTCGCCTGCTCGGCGGCGGCTTCCTCGCCGGTGTCGCGGCCCCAGGTGAGGGTGCCGAGGCCGATCCGGGAGACGCGCAGTCCGGTGCGGCCGAGATGCCTCTGCTCCATGAGCGCTGAGACTACTGGGGCGCTGACGCGGAGGACCTTGGCGCGCTACAGTCCCCGCACACCAACGTTACTGATCGGTAAACCGGTAAGGGGACGATACATGCGGCTCGGCATCAATCTTGGTTACTGGGGCGCGGGCATGGACGCCGACAACCTCGCCGTCGCCCAGGAGGCCGACCGCCTGGGTTACGACGTCTGCTGGGCCGCCGAGGCCTACGGCTCCGACGCCCCGACCGTGCTCGCCTGGGTCGCCGCCCAGACCGAGCGCATCGACGTGGGTTCGGCGATCCTCCAGATCCCGGCCCGCCAGCCCGCCATGACCGCCATGACCGCGGCCACCCTCGACTCGCTGACCAAGGGCCGCTTCCGGCTCGGCCTCGGCGTCTCCGGACCGCAGGTCTCCGAGGGCTGGTACGGCGTCAAGTTCGACAAGCCGCTGGCCCGCACCCGTGAGTACGTGGAGATCGTCCGCAAGGCCATGACCCGCGAGCGGCTCTCGTACGAGGGCGAGCACTGGACCCTGCCGCTGCCGGACGGTCCGGGCAAGCCGCTCAAGCTGACCGTGCACCCCGAGCGCGAGCACATCCCGCTCTACATCGCCGCCATCGGGCCGAAGAACCTGGAGCAGACCGGCGAGATCGCCGACGGCGCCCTGCTGATCTTCCCGGCCGCCGAGCACCTGGAGGCCACCGCCCTCACCCACATCCGGGCGGGCCGCGAGAAGGCCGGACTGACCATGGAGGGCTTCGACGTCTGCCCGACCGTGCCGCTGGCCCTCGGCGAGGACGTGAACGCGCTCGCGGACATGTTCCGCCCGTACACCGCCCTGTACGTGGGCGGCATGGGCAGCCGGAAGCAGAACTTCTACAACCAGCTGGCCCAGCGCATGGGCTACGAGAAGGAAGCCGCCGAGATCCAGGACAAGTACCTGGCGGGCGACAAGACCGGCGCGGCCGAGGCCGTCCCGCACAAGCTGATCGACTCGACCACCCTGCTCGGCCCGGTCGCCCGGATCGCCGACGGGATGCGGGCCTACGCGGAGGCCGGGGTCACCACCCTCACGCTCGCCCCGGCCGGATTCACCCTGGACGAGCGGATCGCCGCCCTGCGCGCCGGTACCGAGGCGATGGAGCTGGCGGGTCTCGCCTGATCGCCTGACCGGCGGATCCGGGGCCGGCGGACGGACGCCGGCCCCGGTGAACGCTTCTGCGGCCGTGGTGGGGGCTCGGGGGGTCTTCCCCGCCACGGCCGGCACAGCGAACAACGCCGGGGACGCCCGCCGGGTTACGCGTGGCGGCCCAACCCGCGATTTCGTTCATTCGGACGAGTAGTGCGACCTATCGGTTGCCCGCCCCGCCCACCGGCGTTTGACTCGTTCCATGCTCTCTGCCCGCAGCCTGTTCCAGGAGATCGTCGACAACGACGACTCCTTCCAGCTGTTCTGCTCCATCGCCGCGAGCGGGGAGACCCAGGGCGGCTGGGAGAACGCCCGTATCGCGGCCCTGGTGCCGGACGGCATGCGCCACCTCGCGCCCAAGATCACCCGACACGGCGCCGACGAGGACAAGCACGGCCGGATCTTCAACGCCCTGCTCCGCAAGCGCGGCCTGCCCGCCGTCCCGGTACCCCCCGAGACCGACTACACGATGCTGCTGGAGCGCCGCGGCATCGGCCTCGCGCACGAGAAGCTGCGCCGCGAGGCGGCGCTGACCGAGGAGGACATCGTCGTCTACCTCGCGCACAGCCGCGTCACCGAACAGCGAGCCGCCGACCAGATGGACATGCTGGTCAGGTACTTCGGCGACCACCCCGACGTGGGCAAGGCGATCCACATGATCAGCCACGACGAGGACAACCACCTCGCCTACTGCCACGAGGAACTGCTGCGCCTCGCCCGGTCCGGCCACGGCCGGACCATCCAGCGGGTGCTCCGCGAGAGCGCGCTCGCCGAGATCTCCGTCTACCGCGACGTGAGCCTCGCCGTCATGAGCCACATGGGACGGCTGCTGCACTGGCCCGCCCCGAAGGCGGCCGCGCTGGCCGCCGGCATCCGCGCGATGTACGCGTACGAGCGGTTCAGCGGCTGGCACCGGATGGTGAACCTGCGGCTGCCGGAGCGCCTGGACGCCCTCGGCGGCGCACCGTCCGCCGCGGGCGGGTTCGCCTATGCCCCGCGCGAGAGGGAACTCAGAGCCAGCCCCGGCGCTTGAACATCCGGTGCAGGCCCAGGCACGCCCCTGCCATGACCACCAGCACCGCCGGATAGCCCCAGGCGTGCCGCAGCTCCGGCATGTGGTCGAAGTTCATCCCGTAGATCCCCGCCACCATCGTGGGGACGGCCGCCATCGCGGCCCAGGCCGAGATCTTGCGCATGTCGTCGTTCTGCCGAAGGCCCATCTGCGCGAGGTGCGCGGCGAGCGCGTCCGACAGCAGCCGGTCCAGGCCCTCGATGTACTCGTTCGCCTTGGTCAGGTGGTCGGCGACATCGCGGAAGAACGGCTGGGCGTGCTCGTGGACGAAGGGGACCTCCCCGAAGGCCAGCCGGTCCATCGGCTGGAGCAGCGGGCTCGTCGCCCGCCGGAACTCCAGCACCTGCCGCTTGAACCCGTAGATCCGGGCGGCGGTGTTCTTGGTGTCCGAGGCGTTCGGGGCGAAGACCTCGGCCTCCAGCTCCTCCAGGTCCCCCTGGAGCTCGGCCGCCACCTCGATGTAGTGGTCGACCACCGCGTCGGACACCGCGTACAGCACCGCCGTCGGGCCGTGCCGCAGCACGTCCGGCTCCTGCTCCAGCCGGTGGCGCACGGCGGCCAGCGGGGCCCCCTCGCCGTGCCGGACCGTGACGACGAACGAGTCCCCTATGAAGACCATCAGCTCGCCCGCGGTCACCGTGTCCGTGTCCTCGTCGTACTGCACCGGCTTGAGGACGACGAACAGCGAATCGTCGTACACCTCCAGCTTCGGGCGCTGGTGCGCGGTCAGCGCGTCCTCCACCGCCAGCGGGTGCAGGCCGAACTCCTGGCTGACGTGGTCGAATTCCTTCGCCGTCGGCTCGTGCATGCCGATCCACAGGAAGGCGTCACCGGTCGCCCGGGCCTCGTCGAGGGCGTCCGAGAAATCGTCCGGTCCCTTGGTACGGCGGCCGTCCCGGTAAATCGCGCAGTCCACAATCACGCGGGGCATTCTTCCCTGCCCACGGCCCGCCCGCACACCCGCGGCAGCGCATACGCTGGCCCCATGGCCACGCTGATCCTCGTACGACACGGGCGGTCCACCGCCAACACCGCTGGGCTGCTCGCCGGATGGACCCCCGGAGTGGCCCTCGACGAGCGCGGCGCGGAGCAGGCCGCCGCGCTGCCCGGCCGGCTGGCGGGCGTGCCGCTGGCCGCAGCCGTCACCAGCCCGCTGCAGCGCTGCCGGGAGACCCTCGCACCCCTGCTGGCCGCCCGGCCGGAGCTGGAAGTGCACACCGACGAGCGGATCGGTGAGTGCCACTACGGCGAATGGTCCGGCCGCAAACTGTCCGAGCTCTCCGACGAACCGCTGATGAAGATCGTCCAGCAGCACCCGTCGGCCGCCGCCTTCCCCGGCGGCGAGTCCATGCGCGCCATGCAGGCGCGCGCCGTCGAGGCCGTACGCGACTGGGACGCGCGGATCGAGCAGGAGCACGGCAGCGACGCCGTCTTCCTGATGTGCTCGCACGGCGACATCATCAAGTCCCTTGTCGCGGACGCCCTGGGCATGCACCTGGACCTCTTCCAGCGCATCCACGTCGACCCCTGTTCGGTGACCGCCATCCGGTACACCCCCACCCGGCCCTTCGTGTTCCGGCTCGGCGACACCGGGGACTTCGGCTCGCTCGTCCGGCGCCCCGCAGCACCGGAGACGGTCGCATCGGACAAAGACACCGAAGACGCCGGGAACGCTGTCGTGGGAGGCGGTGCGGGCGCGGCTTGATCGCCCGGCGCAGTAGGGTGGACGGGCCAACAACAAGGGCGCAGACCTGCCCCTGCCGCCGAGACTTGGAGACTGGACGTGCCCCGTCAGGTGTTCCTCTACGACCCCCCGGACCGCTTCGTGGCCGGCACGGTCGGTCTGCCGGGACGCCGTACGTTCTTCCTGCAGGCCTCCGCCGGCCCCCGCGTCACCAGCGTCTCCCTGGAGAAGACCCAGGTCGCAGCGCTGGCCGAGCGGATGGACGAGCTGCTGGACGAGGTCGTACGGCGGACCGGGGGCAACGCCCCGGTCCCGGCCGTCGCCCCTGCCGAGGCCGCCGACACCGCGCCGCTGGACGTCCCGGTCGACGAGGAGTTCCGCGTCGGCACCATGGCCCTGGCCTGGGACGGCGAGGAACAGCGCATGATCGTCGAGGCCCAGGCGCTGGTCGAACTCGACGCCGACTCCGACGAGGACCTCGCCGAGGCCGAGGAGCGGCTGCTCCAGGACGAGGAGAACGGCCCGCCGATGCTGCGGGTCCGCCTCACCGGTGCCCAGGCCCGGGCCTTCGCCAAGCGGGCCCTGGACGTCGTCAACGCCGGCCGCCCGCCGTGCCCGCTGTGCAGCCTCCCGCTGGACCCGGAGGGGCACGTGTGCCCGCGCCAGAACGGCTACCGGCGCCAGGCGTGACGGACACGGGGGAGCTGGAGGAACTGCTCGCCAAGGGCGAGCTCACCGTCATAGGCCGGATCCGCGAGGCGTCCAACGCGGTCCTGCTGTGCAGCGTCACGTACGGGGGCGTGAGCGCCGACTGCGTGTACAAGCCGGTCAAGGGCGAGCGGCCGCTGTGGGACTTCCCCGACGGGAACCTCGCCCGCCGGGAGGTCGCCGCCTACCTGATCTCCGAGGCCACCGGATGGGGCCTGGTCCCCGCCACCGTGCTGCGCGACGGACCGTACGGCGAGGGCATGGTCCAGCGGTGGATCGACGCCGAGCAGCCGGACGAGGACTCCCCGCTGGGCGCGCTGCTCGGGCTCGTCGACGGCGAGGAGGCGGGGGAGGGCTGGAAGGCCGTCGCCCTCGCCGAGGTCGGCGAAGGCCGCACCGCGCTGCTCGTGCACGCCGACGACCCCCGGCTGCGCCGGCTCGCCGTCCTCGACGCCGTGATCAACAACGGCGACCGCAAGGGCGGCCACCTGCTGCCCGCGCCCGACGGACGGCTCTACGGCATCGACCACGGTGTGACCTTCCACGCAGAGGACAAGCTGCGCACCCTCCTGTGGGGCTGGGCGGGCGAGCCGCTGACCGACGAGGCGCGCGAGGTGCTGGCCGCCCTGGCCGAAGGGCTGGCCGAGGGAGCCCCGCTCGCCACCCGGCTGGCCGAACTGATCACACCGGTCGAGCTGGCCGCCGTACGGGACCGGGTGGAGCACCTGCTGCGCACCGGAACCCATCCCCAGCCGTCCGGGCAGTGGCCGGCGATCCCCTGGCCGCCGGTCTGAATCAGCCACCGGTCATACGCACAGAACCGGCCAGACCGCAAGAGTGCCGATCAAGACAACAGTGCAGGTCCAGTTCGTTTCCGGAACATCAGTCCGGTTAGGCTCGACACATGCATGCCTGGCCCGCTTCTGAGGTCCCCGCCCTTCCTGGCAAGGGCCGCGACCTCCAGATCCACGACACCGCGACCCAGGGGACGATCACCCTCGCCCCCGGTCCCGTCGCCCGTATCTACGTCTGCGGCATCACTCCGTACGACGCGACCCACATCGGTCACGCGGCGACCTACAACGCGTTCGACCTAGTACAACGCGTGTGGCTCGACACCAAGCGGCAGGTCCACTACGTCCAGAACGTCACGGACGTGGACGACCCGCTCCTGGAGCGGGCGCTGCGCGACAACCAGGACTGGACCGAGCTGGCGGAGCGCGAGACCGCACTCTTCCGCGAGGACATGACGGCCCTGCGGATGCTGCCCCCGCAGCACTACATCGGAGCCGTCGAGGCCATACCCGGAATCGTGCCGCTGGTCGAGCGGCTGCGGGACGCGGGCGCGGCGTACGAGCTGGACGGCGACACCTACTTCTCGGTCGAGGCCGACCCGCACTTCGGCGGGGTCTCCCACCTCGACGCCGAGGCGATGCGGCTGCTCTCGGCGGAGCGGGGCGGCGACCCCGACCGGCCCGGCAAGAAGAACCCGCTGGACCCGATGCTGTGGATGGCCGCGCGTCCGGGCGAGCCGAGCTGGGACGGTGGCTCGCTGGGCCGCGGCCGGCCGGGCTGGCACATCGAGTGCGTGGCGATCGCCCTCGACCACCTGGGCATGGGCTTCGACATCCAGGGCGGCGGCTCCGACCTGGCGTTCCCGCACCACGAGATGGGCGCGTCGCACGCACAGGCGCTGACGGGCGAGTTCCCGATGGCCAAGGCGTACGTGCACGCCGGCATGGTGGCGTTGCACGGCGAGAAGATGTCGAAGTCGAAGGGCAACCTCGTCTTCGTGTCGGCGCTGCGGCGCTCCGGGGTGGACCCGGCGGCGATCCGCCTCGCGCTGCTGTCGCACCACTACCGGGCCGACTGGGAGTGGACCGACGAGGTCCTCGCCGAGGCGGTGGCCCGGCTGGAGCGCTGGCGGGCGGCCGTGTCCCGGCCGGACGGCATCCCGGCGGACGCGGTGCTCGAAGAGGTCCGCGAGGCCCTGGCGAACGACCTGGACGCCCCTGCGGCGCTGGCGGCCGTGGACCGCTGGGCGGAGCTCCAGAACGCCACCGACGGCGACGACGAGTCGGCCCCGGGCCTGGTCTCCCGCACGGTGGACGCGCTGCTGGGCGTGGCCCTCTAGGGAACGTGAGAAGCGCGCCCCCGGCCCCGTGCCGGCGGCGCGCTTCGCCGTTTCACCGCCTCACTGCATCACGGTCACCGGCGGGTGCCGGGGACCGGCGGGGATCGGCGGGGCACGCGTAGAACTGCAGGGTGCAGCCGCGGCCCACGGTCACCTCCGTGGGGGTCGTGGACGCGTCGGCCGCCTCCTCGACCGGACGCTAGCTCACCGTCTCGGCGTTCCATTCGGAGTGGCCGAGGGCGAGCAGCGGCTCGCCGACGGCCACGCACTCCCCGCAGCGCAGCTCGTCCGTGCCCACGTACGCGGGCACGGACGCGTCGGCGAGGACCTCCGCTACGTCTCTCGGACGGCAACCCGTCTCCAAGCAGGACGTACTGACACCCGGTCAGCCCCGTCCGGTCAGGACCCGGGAGTGTCCCCGCTGTCCTCGCTGTCGCCCTCGCCGTCTCCTTCGGGGGTGGCGTCCGGCCGTGACGGACCGTCCTGGTCCGCCGCGTCCTCGGGCTTCGGCTTCGGCTGGGGGCGGCCACCTGACAGGTCCCGGAAGTACGAGCCCGTGTCCGTGGCCGTCTCCGGGCCCGCCGCAGGGTCACGCCGCCGCAGGTACCGCTCGAACTCCCGGGCGATCGCGTCGCCCGAGGCCTCCGGCAGATCGGCCGTGTCCCGCGCCTCCTCCAGCGTCTGGACGTACTCCGCCACCTCGCTGTCCTCGGCGGCCAGTTGGTCCACGCCCAGCTGCCACGCCCGCGCGTCCTCCGGCAGCTCGCCCAGCGGGATCCGGATGTCGATCAGATCCTCCAGGCGGTTCAGCAGGGCCAGCGTCGCCTTCGGGTTCGGCGGCTGGGAGACGTAGTGCGGCACCGCCGCCCACAGGGACACCGCCGGGACACCCGCATGCGTACAGGCCTCCTGCAGGATGCCCACGATGCCCGTCGGGCCCTCGTACTTGGTCTCCTCCAGGTCCATCGTCCGCGCCAGGTCCGCGTCCGAGGTGACCCCGCTCACCGGCACCGGCCGCGTGTGCGGGGTGTCCCCGAGCAGCGCGCCCAGGATGACCACCATCTCCACGCCCAGCTCGTGCGCGAACCCGAGGATCTCGTTGCAGAACGACCGCCACCGCATGGACGGTTCGATGCCCCGCACCAGCACCAGGTCCCGCGGCTTGGCACCGCCGATCCGGACCACCGACAGCCGTGTCGTCGGCCATGTGATCTTCCGTACCCCGTTGTCCAGCCACACCGTCGGCCGGTTGACCTGGAAGTCGTAGTAATCCTCGGCGTCGAGTGCCGCGAAGACCTCGCCCTTCCACTCCCGGTCCAGGTGTGCGACCGCACCGGAGGCCGCGTCACCCGCGTCGTTCCAGCCCTCGAACGCGGCCACCATGACCGGGTCGATCAGCTCGGGCACGCCCTCAAGCTCGATCACCCAGGTCTCCTTCCGAAGTTCCCTTGCGTACGTGGGTCAGCCTAAGCCTTGATGAGGCACCGGCCACAGCCCACGACAGAGGGGCGGTTCCCCTCGGAACCGCCCCTCTTCCCCACCTGCGTAGGAGCTATGCCTTACGGCCCAGCATCTCCTCGACCCGGGCACGTACGGACTCGTCGTCCAGGCCGCGGATCGTCACCGTCGTACGGCGGCGCAGCACGTCGTCGACCGTCTCGGCCCACTCGTTGTCACGGGCGTAGGCGACCTGCGCCCAGATCTCCGGACCGTCCGGGTGGATCCGCTCGGCCAGCGCCGGGTCCTCGTTCGCGATGCGCGCGATGTCGAAGGCCAGCGAGCCGTAGTGGGAGGCCAGGTGGCGGGCCGTCAGCGGGTCCATCCGCGTCCCCGGCTCCCGGTCCACCAGCAGCCGGTGCGCGACCGCGTTCGGGTTGGCGACACCGGGCAGCGCGATCCGGCGCACCAGCGACTTCACCGGCTCCATGTCCTCGGTCAGCGGGCTGCCCGGGAGCTTCGCCAGCTTGTCCATGACCACACGGCCGATGTGGCGGTACGTCGTCCACTTGCCGCCGGCCACCGACAGCATGCCGCCGGCGCCCTCGGAGACGACCGTCTCGCGCTTGGCCTTCTCGACGCCGCCGGGGCCGCCGGGCAGCACCCGCAGGCCCGCGAAGGCGTACGTCATCAGCGAGCGGTCCAGGTCCGCGTCCTTCACCGAGAAGGCCGCCTCGTCCAGGATCTGCGCGATGTCGGACTCGGTGGCGCGCACGTCCGCCGGGTCGCCCTCGTACACCTCGTCGGTGGTGCCGAGCAGCAGCTGGTCCTCCCACGGGAGGGCGAAGGTGATGCGGTACTTGTCGATCGGGGTGGCCATGGCGGCCTTCCACGGCGACTTGCGCTTCATGACGATGTGCGCGCCCTTGGAGAGGCGGATCGACGGCATGGAGTGCTTGTCCTCCATGCGCCGCAGGTGGTCCACCCACGGGCCGGTGGCGTTGAGCACGACGCGCGCGTCGACCCCGAACTCGGTTCCGTCGAGACGGTCCTTGAGCTCGGCGCCGGTGACCCGGCCGCGCGTCTTGCGCAGTCCGGTGACCTCGGCGTGGTTGAGGACGACCGCGCCCGACTCGACGGCCGCGCGGACCGTCATGACGGCGACGCGGGAGTCGTTCATCTGGTGGTCGTAGTAGACCGCCACGGCCTTGAGGTTGTCCGTCTTCAGACCCGGGTTGTCGGCGACGGCACGGGCCGGGGATATGACCTTGCCCATGCCGTCGCCGAAGGCCGAGAGGGCGGAGTAGGCGAAGACGCCCGCGCCCAGCTTGGCCGCACCCACCGGACCGCCCTTGTAGACCGGCAGGTAGAAGGTGAGCGGGTTGACCAGGTGCGGGGCCACGTCCTTGGCCAGCACCCGCCGCTCGTGGTGGTTCTCCGCGACCAGCTTGACCGCGCCGGTCTGCAGGTAGCGCAGACCGCCGTGGACGAGCTTGGAGGAGGCCGAGGAGGTGGCGCCGGCGAAGTCGCCGGCGTCCACCATGGCAACCCGCAGGCCCGACTGCGCGGCGTGCCACGCCACGGAGGTGCCCAGGATTCCACCACCGATGACCAGCAGGTCGTACGTGGCCTTCGACAGCTGCTCACGGGTCTGGGCGCGGCTGACGTTGGCACCGGCGGTCGGGTGCGTGCCCAGTGCGGGAACGCTCTGCAGGCTGCTCATATCTCTCTTAGCTCCTCGTCGATTGACTCAGCTGAGTGCGGTCAGCTGGCGTCTTCGTCGTCGACCCAGCCCATGGACCGCTCCACGGCCTTGAGCCAGCTCTTGTACTCGCGGTCCCGCTGGTCGGCGGGCATCCGCGGGGTCCACTCCGCCGCGCGGCGCCAGTTGGCGCGCAGGGCGTCGGTGTCGGGCCAGAAGCCGACGGCCAGGCCGGCGGCGTAGGCGGCGCCGAGGCAGGTGGTCTCGGCGACCATCGGGCGCACCACGGGGGCGTCCAGGAAGTCCGAGAGCGTCTGCATCAGCAGGTTGTTGGAGGTCATGCCGCCGTCGACCTTGAGGGCCGCGAGCTCGACGCCCGAGTCCTTGGTCATGGCGTCGGTGATCTCGCGGGTCTGCCAGGCGGTGGCCTCCAGGACGGCACGGGCGATGTGCGCCTTGGTGACGTACCGGGTGAGGCCGGCGACCACGCCACGGGCGTCGGAGCGCCAGTACGGGGCGAAGAGGCCGGAGAAGGCCGGCACGAAGTAGACGCCGCCGTTGTCCTCGACCGAGGAGGCCAGGGTCTCGATCTCGGCCGCGGACTTGATCAGGCCCATCTGGTCGCGCATCCACTGGACGAGCGAGCCGGTGACGGCGATGGAGCCCTCCAGCGCGTAGACCGGCTTCTGGTCGCCGATCTGGTAGCCGACCGTCGTCAGCAGGCCGCTGTAGGAGTTGATGATCTTGTCGCCGGTGTTCATCAGCATGAACGTTCCGGTGCCGTACGTGGACTTGGCCTCGCCCTCGGCGAAACAGGTCTGGCCGAAGAGGGCCGCCTGCTGGTCACCGAGCGCCGAGGCGACCGGGACACCGGCGAGGACGCCCTCCTTGACGTGGCCGTAGACCTCGGCGGAGGACTTGATCTCCGGAAGGACGTTGAGCGGGACGCCCATGGACTCGGCGATCTTGTCGTCCCAGGCCAGGGTGTGCAGGTTCATCAGCATGGTGCGCGAGGCGTTGGTGACGTCCGTGACGTGCACACCGCCCTGCGGGCCACCCGTGAGGTTCCAGATGATCCACGAGTCCATGGTGCCGAAGAGGATGTCGCCGGCCTCGGCGCGCTCCCGCAGGCCCTCGACGTTGTCGAGCAGCCAGCGGACCTTCGGGCCGGCGAAGTAGCTCGCCAGCGGCAGGCCGGTCTCGCGGCGGAAGCGGTCCTGGCCGACGTTGCGGCCGAGCTCCTTGCACAGGGCGTCGGTGCGGGTGTCCTGCCAGACCAGCGCGTTGTGCACCGGCTCGCCGGTGTGGCGGTCCCACAGGACCGTGGTCTCGCGCTGGTTGGTGATGCCGACTGCCTTGACGTCCGCGGCGGTGATCTCCGCCTTGGCGATCGCGCTGGCCACGACCTCCTGGACGTTGGTCCAGATCTCGTTGGCGTCGTGCTCGACCTGGCCCGGCTTCGGGAAGATCTGCTCGTGCTCCTTCTGGTCGACGGCGACGATGCGGCCGTCGCGGTCGAAGACGATGCAGCGGGAGGAGGTGGTGCCCTGGTCGATCGCGGCGATGAAGGGACCGGTGCTGGTGGTCATGTTGGCTGCTCCTGGCAGGTCGGGTGAGTAGGCGGAATCAGGAGGGCGGTGCGGATCTTACGATCTTGCCGGTACTGCTGATCAGGCGAACGCGATGTTGTAGAGACCACCGGCGAGCGCGGCACCGACGAGCGGGCCGACCACCGGGATCCAGGAGTAACCCCAGTCCGAGCCGCCCTTGTTGGGCAGCGGCAGCAGGGCGTGAACGATACGCGGACCGAGGTCGCGCACCGGGTTGATGGCGTAACCGGTCGGGCCACCGAGCGAGAGACCGATGCCGACGACCACGAACGAGGTGATCAGGACGCCGATGACACCGAGGCCCTTGCCGCCGTCCTGGAGGCCCTGGGTCAGGATCGCCAGGATCAGAACGGCGGTACCGATGATCTCGGTCGCCAGGTTCTGCACGACGTTACGGATCTCGGGGCCGGTGGAGAAGATGCCGAGCACCGGACCGGCCACATCGTGCGGGTGCGGGTCCTCGGGACCGAGCTTGGCGTCGCGGATGTGCTCCGGGTCGGCCAGGTGGACGCGGAACTGCCCGTAGTAGGTGATCCACATCAGGACCGCTCCGAGCATCGCGCCCAGCAGCTGGCCCGCGAAGTAGACGGGAACGTCGCCCCACTCACCGGTCGTGACGCCGATGCCGACGGTGACCGCCGGGTTGAGGTGCGCACCGGAGAGCGGCGCGGAGACGTAGGCGGCGATCAGTACGGCGAAACCCCAGCCGAACGTGATGGCGAGCCAGCCCGCGTTGCGGGCCTTGGAGCTCTTGAGTGTCACTGCGGCGCAGACGCCACCGCCGAGCAGTGTGAGCAGGGCGGTACCGATGGTCTCGCCGATGAAGATGTCGGAGCTGGACACCCGCGACTCCTTTGTACGTCCAGGGGTGAGCGGACACCGGGTCCCTCCGGTGGTTCCGCGCACTCGGTGAGTGCTGCACCGGTCCGTGGCCTTGTCGCATCCTAGCGCGTATTGCCGGTAGGTGTTCGACAATGCCGACCGATGAACGGCAGTTTTCCGCCCAAGTGAAGAACGCGTCAAGGGTCGGCCAGGCCAGAGTGTCGGATCGTTATCAGTAGGTGCGATCAGCCAAAACCAGCCATCTCAAGGCCGAGATGCGGCGAAAAACAGGCATAAAGAGGCCAGGGTGTGGCCTGGACCTGTTAAAGGAGGCTCAGAACCGGCCTGCGCCGAGATCGCGTGAAACGGCGCGCGCACAGTCCCGCACCGAGGCCACCAGGGCCGCACGGGGCTCACCGGACTCGCCGCAGACCCGTTCCACGGCGCCCGCGACCGCCACCGCGCCGACCGGCATCCGGCGCCGGTCGTGGATCGGCGCCGCCACCGAGGCGATGCCCTCCCAGGTCTCCTCGACGTCGGAGGCCCAGCCGCGCGCCCGGGTCAGGCCCAGGATCTCCTCGAAGCCGGGGCCGTCCGTGACCGTGCGGGGGGTGAAGGCCTCGCGCTCGACTTCGTGTGCCTGGGTGTGCGCCACGGGGTCGTAGGCCGACAGCACCTTGCCCAGCGCGGTCGAGTGCAGCGGCTGCATGGCCCCGACCTCCAGCACCTGACGGCTGTCGTCGGGCCGGAACACGTGGTGCATGATCAGCACCCCGCTCTGGTGCAGCACGCCCACGTACACGCTCTCGCCGCTCGCCCGGGCCAGGTCGTCCGTCCACACCAGGGCGCGGGCGCGCAGCTCGTGCACGTCGAGGTAGCTGTTGCCCAGGCGCAGCAGCTCCGCGCCCAGCTGGTACCGGCCGGAGGCCGGGTCCTGCTCCACGAAGCCCTCGGCCTGCAGGGTGCGCAGGATGCCGTGGGCCGTGCCCTTGGCCAGGCCCAGCGAGGACGCCACGTCCGAGAGTCCCAGCCGGCGCTCGCCGCCGGCCAGGAGTCGCAGCATCGCAGCGGCTCGTTCGAGCGACTGGATGTTCCGTGCCATCGCGCAGCCTCCTGCAGACCTTCGGTATTACTGACCATCTTGACGCGGTTCGACAATGCTGAACAGTATCGGTCGATGTCGACCTTGCGCACCGTCGGACAGCTGTTCGCCGTACCCGCCGCCCGGACACCCCCCGGGAAGTCCCCGCCACAGAATGCAGTCCGCCACGTGGGACACCCACACCGGGGCGGGTGCCGCGCGGTTACCCTGGCCGCGTGCACCCTTGACACAGAGGGGGTGCAAAGCCGACAGCCGTCGCATCCCAGGGAGCACAACCATGGCTTCGTTGCCCACCTTGCCCGCTGACACCCAGACCCGGGCCGATGCCCTCCGGGAGGCGCTCGCGACCCGCGTGGTCGTCGCCGACGGAGCCATGGGAACGATGCTCCAGGCGCAGGACCCCACCATGGAGGACTTCCAGCAGCTCGAAGGCTGCAACGAGGTCCTCAACATCACCCGCCCCGACATCGTGCGCTCCGTCCACGAGGCGTACTTCTCGGTGGGCGTGGACTGCGTCGAGACCAACACCTTCGGCACGAACTACGCGGCGCTCGCCGAGTACGACATCGCCGAACGCAATTTCGAGCTGTCGGAAGCCGGCGCGCGCATCGCCCGCGAGGTCGCCGACGAGTTCACCGCCTCCACCGGCCAGCAGCGCTGGGTCCTCGGCTCCATGGGCCCCGGCACCAAGCTCCCCACGCTCGGCCACATCGGCTACGCCCAGATCCGCGACGCCTACCAGATCAACGCCGAGGGCCTGCTCTCCGGCGGCGCCGACGCGCTGCTCGTCGAGACCACCCAGGACCTCCTGCAGACGAAGTCCTCGATCATCGGCGCCCGCCGGGCCATGGAAGCCCTCGGCGTCACCGTCCCGCTGATCTGCTCCGTCACCGTCGAGACCACCGGCACCATGCTCCTCGGCTCGGAGATCGGCGCGGCCCTGACCGCGCTGGAGCCGCTCGGCATCGACATGATCGGCCTGAACTGCGCCACCGGCCCCGCCGAGATGAGCGAGCACCTGCGCTACCTCGCGCGCAACGCCCGCATCCCGCTCTCCTGCATGCCCAACGCCGGCCTGCCCGTCCTGACCAAGCAGGGCGCGCACTACCCGCTCAGCGCCCCCGAGCTGGCCGACGCCCAGGAGACCTTCGTCCGCGAGTACGGGCTCTCCCTCGTCGGCGGCTGCTGCGGCACCACCCCCGAGCACCTGCGCCAGGTCGTCGAGCGCGTCCGCGGCACGGCGATCACCGAGCGCACCCCCCAGCCCGAGCCCGGCGCCGCCTCGCTCTACCAGACCGTGCCCTTCCGCCAGGACACCTCGTACATGGCGATCGGTGAGCGCACCAACGCCAACGGCTCCAAGAAGTTCCGCGAGGCCATGCTGGAGGCCCGCTGGGACGACTGCGTGGAGATGGCGCGCGACCAGATCCGCGAGGGCGCGCACATGCTCGACCTCTGCGTGGACTACGTGGGCCGCGACGGCGTCGCCGACATGGAGGAGCTCGCCGGCCGCTTCGCCACCGCCTCCACCCTGCCCATCGTCCTGGACTCCACCGAGGTCCCCGTCATCCGGGCGGGCCTGGAGAAGCTCGGCGGCCGCGCGGTCATCAACTCCGTGAACTACGAGGACGGCGACGGACCCGAGTCCCGCTTCGCCAAGGTCACCCGACTGGCCCAGGAGCACGGTGCCGCGCTCATCGCGCTGACCATCGACGAGGAAGGCCAGGCCCGCACCGTCGAGCACAAGGTCGCCATCGCCGAGCGGCTCATCGACGACCTGACGGGCAACTGGGGGATCCACGAGTCGGACATCCTCATCGACACCCTGACCTTCACGATCTGCACCGGCCAGGAGGAGTCCCGCAAGGACGGCATCGCCACGATCGAGGCGATCCGCGAGCTCAAGCGGCTCCACCCGGACGTCCAGACCACCCTCGGCCTGTCCAACATCTCCTTCGGCCTCAACCCGGCCGCCCGCGTCCTGCTGAACTCGGTCTTCCTCGACGAGTGCGTCAAGGCCGGCCTGGACTCCGCCATCGTCCACGCCTCCAAGATCCTGCCGATCGCCCGCTTCGACGAGGAGCAGGTCACCACCGCCCTCGACCTGATCTACGACCGGCGCGAGGGCGACTACGACCCGCTGCAGAAGCTGATGGCCCTCTTCGAGGGCGTCAACACCAAGTCGCTCAAGGCCGGCCGCGCCGAGGAACTCCTCGCCCTGCCGCTGGACGAGCGACTGCAGCGCCGCATCATCGACGGCGAGAAGAACGGCCTGGAGGCCGACCTCGACGAGGCCCTCCAGACCCGCCCCGCCCTCGACATCGTCAACGACACCCTCCTGGAGGGCATGAAGGTCGTCGGCGAGCTCTTCGGCTCCGGCCAGATGCAGCTCCCGTTCGTCCTGCAGTCCGCCGAGGTCATGAAGACGGCCGTCGCCTACCTCGAACCGCACATGGAGAAGACCGACGACGAGGGCAAGGGCACGATCGTGCTCGCCACCGTCCGCGGCGACGTCCACGACATCGGCAAGAACCTCGTCGACATCATCCTCACCAACAACGGCTACAACGTCGTCAACATCGGCATCAAGCAGCCCGTCTCCGCGATCCTCGAAGCCGCGCAGGAACACAAGGCCGACGTCATCGGCATGTCCGGCCTGCTCGTGAAGTCGACCGTGATCATGAAGGAGAACCTGGAGGAGCTGAACCAGCGCAAGCTGGCCGCCGACTACCCGGTGATCCTCGGCGGCGCCGCCCTCACCCGCGCCTACGTCGAGCAGGACCTCCACGAGATCTACGAGGGCGAGGTCCGCTACGCCCGCGACGCCTTCGAGGGCCTGCGCCTGATGGACGCCCTCATCGCCGTCAAGCGCGGCGTCCCCGGCGCGACCCTGCCCGAGCTCAAGCAGCGCCGCGTCGCCAAGCGGGACACCCCCGCCCTCCAGGTGGAGGAGCCGGAGGAGTCCGGCGCCCGCTCCGACGTGTCCGTCGACAACCCGGTGCCCACCCCGCCGTTCTGGGGCACCCGCGTGGTCAAGGGCATCCCGCTCAAGGACTACGCCTCCTGGCTCGACGAGGGCGCCCTCTTCAAGGGCCAGTGGGGCCTCAAGCAGGCCCGCGCGGGCGGAGCCACGTACGAGGAGCTCGTCGAGAGCGAGGGCCGTCCCCGGCTGCGCGGCCTCCTGGACAAGCTGCACACCGAGAACCTGCTCGAAGCCGCGGTCGTCTACGGGTACTTCCCCTGCGTCTCCAAGGGCGAGGACCTGATCATCCTCGACGAAGCCGGCAACGAGCGGACCCGCTTCACCTTCCCGCGCCAGCGCCGCGGCCGGCGCCTGTGCCTCGCCGACTTCTTCCGTCCCGAGGAGTCCGGCGAGACCGACGTCGTCGGCCTCCAGGTGGTCACCGTCGGCTCCAAGATCGGCGAGGCCACGGCCAAGCTGTTCGAGTCGGACTCCTACCGCGAGTACCTGGAGCTGCACGGCCTCTCGGTCCAGCTCGCCGAGGCCATGGCCGAGTACTGGCACGCCCGCGTCCGCGCCGAGCTCGGATTCGGCGGCGAGGACCCGGCCCAGGTCGAGGACATGTTCGACCTCAAGTACCGCGGTGCCCGCTTCTCGCTCGGCTACGGCGCCTGCCCCGACCTGGAGGACCGCGCGAAGATCGCCGACCTCCTGGAGCCGGAGCGGATCGGCGTCCACCTGTCGGAGGAGTTCCAGCTCCACCCGGAGCAGTCCACCGACGCGATCGTGATTCACCACCCCGAAGCGAAGTATTTCAACGCACGCTGAGGTCAACCGACGTACACTTGTCGGTCCCATACAGGCCGGTCGCCTGTTCCCCGGGGTCGTATGCCCCGCGGAAGAGGTGACCGGCCTTCTCGTCCCTTCTGAGAGGCATGCGCATGACGAGCACCGTTCCCGCCCCCGTCGCCCGTACGGCCGACGGTTCTGCCCTGCAGGCGGTGCTGCTCGACATGGACGGCACCCTCGTCGACACCGAAGGCTTCTGGTGGGAGATCGAGGCGGAGATCTTCCACGAGCTGGGCCACCGCCTCGACGAGGCCTGGCGCGACGTGGTCGTCGGCGGCCCCATGAGCCGCAGCGCGACCTTCCTGATCGAGGCGACCGGCGCCGCCATCGGCCTCGCCGAGCTGAGCGTCCTGCTCAACGAGCGCTTCGAGGCCCGCATCGCCGACCGGGTGCCGCTGATGCCCGGAGCCGAGCGGCTGCTGTCCGAGCTCGCCCGGCACAACGTGCCCACCGCGCTCGTCTCCGCCTCCCACCGCCGGGTCATCGACCAGGTCCTGCTCACCCTCGGCCGCGACCGCTTCACGATGACCGTCGCCGGCGACGAGGTGGCCCGTACCAAGCCGCACCCCGACCCGTACCTGTTCGCCGCACGCTCCCTGGGCGCGCACCCCGCGCGGTGCGCGGTCATCGAGGACACCCGCACCGGGGTGGCGGCCGCCGAGGCCGCCGGCTGCCGGGTCGTGGCCATCCCCTCGGTCGGCGTGATCGAACCCGCCCCCGGGCGCACGGTCGTCCGCTCGCTGGAGGACGTGGACCTGGCGTTCCTGCGCTCGCTCATCGCCCCGATGAACTGAGAGTGACGACCCCGCCCTCCGGCAGGCGCGGACTCAACCCAAGCGGACACATCGGCATGCACTGGCCCACATCGGTATGCATTGCCACGCACTGGAACCCCCCGAGCACGCTCCGTGCCGAACGGAACGCCGCCTGGCTGCGCCATGACGGAAGAATCTTCCGCCTTAGGTCCCGGAGGCTGAAATTCCATCCCCTCCGGGGTCGTTGCGCAGGGTGACCTTGGTCACGCTCCGCACCCCCGACGGGTCTGTCCCGGGGCCTCCGGGGCTTCCAATGTGTCCGCATTGATCAGCCCCTGACCGAATCTGCGCAGCCTGCCTGTGGACAGGCAGTTCGCTCCGATCACAGTGCGATTACGCCCCAAGTCCGGCCAGTTCCAGCCATCCCGTCCCGGGCCACTAGTGTCGAGCCGGGCACTGCGCCGCACCCAGCCGCGTCCCGGACACACACCCCTGTTCCGGAACCGCGTGGACCGATCGTCACTACACCGGCCCGATCGTTCCGCCCCGAACGGGCGACCGTCGCGAAGTGTCCTCTACGCCGCTTTGAACAAGTGCCGGTTACAGGGAGTACTTCCAGCATGAACCGCAAGACCATGGTGCTGACGGCCGCGGCCGGACTGCTCACCCCCGCGCTGGCCGCCTGCGGCAGCGCGAGCGGCGGAGGAGCAGGATCCGGAGCGATCGTCGTCGGAACCACCGATCGGTTCGAGGCCGCAGACTTCGCTCCCGCCCCCCTTGATCCTGCCTACGCCTACGACGCCGGCGCCTGGAACATCCTGCGCCAGACCGTCCAGACGCTGATGCACACCCCGCGCGGCGGCGGCCAGCCCGTCCCCGAAGCGGCCTCCGCCTGCCGCTTCACCGACGCCGGCAACGAGAGCTACCGCTGCACCCTGCGCCCCGGTCTGAAGTTCGCCGACGGTGAGTCCCTCACCGCCAAGGACGTCAAGTTCTCCATCGACCGCGTCCTCGCCATCAAGGACGAGAACGGCCCCTCCTCGCTGCTCTCCACCCTCGACAACGTCGAGGTCAAGGGCGCCGACACCGTCGTCTTCCACCTGAAGACCCCGGACGCGACCTTCCCGTTCAAGCTCTCCACCCCCGCCGCCGGCATCGTCAGCGAGAAGAACTACGACGCCAAGAAGCTCCGCGAGGGCTTCGCCGTGGACGGCTCCGGCCCGTACACGATGAAGGCCGAGGTCAAGGGCAACCAGCTGGTCCGCGCCGTCTTCACCAAGAACCCGCACTACAAGGGCGACATCAAGCTGCAGAACGACAAGGTCGAGCTGCGCACGTATCCCGACTCCCCGGCCATGGGCAAGGCACTCACCGACGGGAAGATCCACATGGTCTCCCGCACCCTGTCGCCCGCCCAGATCACCGAGTTCAGCGCCCAGCCGCCCAAGGGCGTCAAGCTGGTCCCGATGCCCGGCCTGGAGATCCGCTACCTCGGCTTCAACACCGAGGCGCCGGTCGTCAAGGACAAGGCCGTACGCCAGGCGCTCGCCGCCGCCGTCGACCGCGGCCAGCTCATCTCCAAGGTCTACGGCAAGTCCGCCCAGCCGCTCTACTCGCTGGTCCCCACCACCGTGACGGGCCACGTCAACTCCTTCTACAACAAGTACGGCGACGCCAACACGCCCAAGGCCGCAGCCCTGCTGAAGGAGGCCGGGATCAAGACCCCGGTCAAGCTGACCCTGCACTACACCAGCGACCACTACGGCGACGGCACGACCGCCGAGTTCGAGGCCCTCAAGGCCCAGCTGAACTCCACCGGGCTCTTCGACATCACCGTCCAGGGCAGCGAGTGGGCGGACTTCCGCCCCGCCCAGAAGAAGGGCGACCACGCCGCCTACGGGCTCGGCTGGTTCCCCGACTACCCGGACGCCGACAACTTCCTCGCCCCGTTCCTGGAGCAGGACAACTTCCTGGGCACGCCGTACGCCAACAACGCGGTACGCAGCAGGCTCATCCCCGAATCCCGGCGGGCGGTCGACCGTACGGTCGCCGTCCCCGCGATCACGGAGATGCAGGACATCGTCGCCGAGGACGTGCCCGTCCTGCCCCTGTGGCAGGGCAAGCAGTACGTCGCCGCACGCGACGGGATCACCGGAGTGGAGTGGTCGGTCAACGCCATCTCCGACCTCCAGCTGTGGGAGCTCGGCCGTGGCGTAAGCGGCTGAGCAAGGCAACGACCGGCAGCGGAAGTCGCGGGCCGGACCAACGAAACAGTTCGACTGTGAAGGACGTTCGCGTGAATCGACGTAACCAGTGGCTGGCGGCCCCGCTCGGCGCAGCCACCGCCGCCGCGCTGCTCAGCGGTTGCGGTTCGACCGATGGCTCCAATGCCGGCAGCGGCAAGGGCGTGGTCATGGGCATATCCGACAAGGTGAAGTCCGTCGACCCGGCATCGGGCTACGACCCGGGCTCCTGGCTGCTGTTCAACAACGTCTTCCAGTCGCTGCTGAGCTTCCCCAAGGGCGGCACCACCCCCGAGCCCGACGCCGCCCAGGCCTGCGGCTTCGAGGGCGCCGACAGCAAGCTCTACAAGTGCACCCTGCGGGACGGCCTGAAGTTCAGCAACGGCCACAGCCTCACCTCGAAGGACGTCAAGTTCTCCTTCGAGCGCACCCTGAAGATCAACGACGCGAACGGCCCGGCCGTGATGCTCGCGTCGATCGCGAGCATCGACGCCCCGGACGACAAGACCGTCGTCTTCAAGCTCAAGACCTCCGACGCCACCTTCCCCAGCAAGATCGCGTCGGGCGCCGGCTCCATCGTCGACCACACCGAGTACCCGGCCGACAAGCTGCGCGCCGACAACAAGGCCGTCGGCTCCGGCGTCTACAAGCTCGACTCGTTCGGCGAGAAGAGCGCCACCTTCTCCGTCAACGAGTCCTACAGCGGCAAGGCCAAGGCCAAGAACACCGGCGTCACGCTGAAGTTCTTCAACGGCGACCAGGCCGGCCTCAAGACCGTCCTGGAGAGCGGCGACGTCGACTTCGCCTTCCGCGGCCTCGCCGCCAAGGACATCGCCGCCCTCGCCTCCAGCAAGACCGGCGACAACAAGGTCGACGTCGTCCAGGGCACCGGCGCCGAGGTCGAGCACATGGTGTTCAACGTCAGCGACCCCGTCGTCGGCAAGCTCCCCGTGCGCAAGGCGATCGCCTACCTCATCGACCGCGAAGCCCTCGTCCGGGACGTGTACGCGGGCACCGCCACCGCGCTCTACTCCATCGTGCCGACCGGCATCGCCGGCCACACGACCCCGTTCTTCGACCGCTACGGCGGCACCCCGCAGCTCGACAAGGCCAAGGCCGTCCTCAAGGCCGGCGGCATCAACGGCAAGGTCAAGCTGACCCTGTACTCCACCCCGTCCCGCTACGGCCCCTCCACGGACCAGCAGTTCGAGGTCATCGCCAAGCAGCTCAACGACAGCGGTCTCTTCGACGCCGACGTCAAGTCCGTCGAGTACGAGCAGTACGAGAAGGACATCCAGGCCGGCAAGTACGGCGTGTACGTCAAGGGCTGGGTGCCCGACTACCCGGACGCCGACAACTTCACGCAGCCCTTCTTCGGCCCGGACAACGTGCTGAACAACAACTACGAGAACAAGGAGATCACCGGGACGATCATCCCGTCGACCTCCGCGAAGTCCGACCGCACCGCGGCCAACACCGACTACAACCGCCTCCAGGACATCGTCGCCGACGAGCTCCCGCTCATCCCGCTCTGGCAGGGCAAGCAGTACGCCGTCACCCGCCAGAACGTGAGCGGCCTGCAGTGGTCCCTCGACGCCTCCACCGTCTTCCGCTTCTGGGAGATCAGCAAGGGCTGAGCCACCGGAGCCGGGCCCGCCCCGGAGCGGGCCCGGCACCACGCGAAGGGGGCCGTACGTGTCAGCACGTACGGCCCCCTTCGCGCATGCACGGCCCCGCCCGGCCTACTGGGCCCCGGGGCGCACCAGACCGCTCTCGTACGCGTACACCGCCGCCTGGACCCGGTCCCGCAGCCCCAGCTTCGTCAGCACGTGCCCCACATGCGTCTTGACCGTCGTCTCGCTCACGAACAGATCCGCCGCGATCTCCGCGTTCGACAGCCCCCGGGACACCAGCTTCAGCACCTCGACCTCACGCTCGGTCAGCGTCCCCAAGGTGTTCGGAAGGCTCTCCTCACCCGACGGAAGATGCCCCGCGTACTTGTCCAGCAGCCGCCGCGTGATACTCGGCGCGAGCATCGCCTCACCCGCCGCGACCACCCGGATCGCCTGCACCAGCTCGTTCGCCGGCGCGTCCTTCAGCAGGAACCCGCTCGCCCCCGCCCGCAGCGCCTCCACCACGTACTCGTCCAGATCGAACGTGGTCAGCACCAGCACCTTCGCCGGCCCGTCGCGCTCCGGACCGGTGATCTGCCGGGTCGCCTCCACCCCGTCCATCCGCGGCATCCGGATGTCCATCAGCACCACATCGGGCTGCAGCGCCCGCACCTGGTCCAGCGCCTGAAGACCGTCCCCGGCCTCACCGACCACCGCCAGGTCCTCCTCCGCCTCCAGGATCATCCGGAAGCCGGTGCGCAGCAGCGGCTGGTCGTCGACCAGAAGGACGCGGATCGCCACGGGGTCTACCTCGTATTCGTCGGACGGCTACGGCGGGCCCGACCATTCTGCCCTGACACCAAGATCAGGACTCCGCCGGGCGCTCCGCCCCCGGCCGCGGGGAGATCACCAGAGGATAGGGCGGGGGAGTGCCGCCGAACTCCGGACACACCGCCTGATGATCACACCAGCCGCACAGCTTCGTCGGCCGCGGCCGCCACTCACCCGACTCCGTCGCCTCCCGGATCGCCTCCCACAACGCCAGCAGCTTGCGCTCCACCCGCTCCAGATCCGCCACCACCGGGTCGTACGTCAGCACATCCCCACTGCCCAGATACACCAGCTGCAGCCGCCGCGGCACCACCTGCTTCAGCCGCCACACCACCAGCGCGTAGAACTTCATCTGGAACAGCGCACCCTCGGCATACTCCGGCCGCGGCGCCTTCCCCGTCTTGTAGTCGACGATCCGCACCTCACCCGTCGGCGCCACGTCCACCCGGTCGATGATCCCGCGCAGACGCAGCCCCGACTCCAGCTCCGTCTCCACGAAGAACTCCCGCTCCACCGGCTCCAGCCGCGTCGGGTCCTCCAGCGTGAACCACCGCTCGACCAGCGCCTCGGCCTCCGTCAGCCACCGCGCCAGCCCCGCCCCCTCATCACCCTCCGGGAACAGCTCCGTCAGCTCCGGCTTCGACTCCAGCAACCGGTCCCACTGCCCCGGAACCAACGCCTTCGCCCGCGGCGCCGTCCGCTCCTGCGCCGGATGATCGAAGAGCCGCTCCAGCACCGCATGCACCAGCGTCCCGCGGGTAGCAGCGGCACTGGGCTTCTCCGGCAGCCTGTCGATCACCCGGAACCGGTACAGGAGAGGGCACTGCATGAAATCGCTCGCCCGCGAAGGGGAGAGCGAAGAGGGCGCCACAGCGCTCCGCGCATCGGCATCGGCTGCGCCAGGCACAGCACCGGGGCTCGTCGTCATGCACAAAACCCTACGACCCGCCACCGACAGGACGCGCATACCATCGACGCCAAGCCCCCTCGCACTGCATGATCGGAGCATCACAACCCGCTACAGCACCACCGCGTACGCGAACAGAACACACTGGAAACACCAGCACCGAACGAAGGACAGCCGTGGCAGACACCGACGAAACCGGCGAGCGCTCAGGCGGCCGCTCCGGACCGGGCGGCGGACTCCTCATGGGCCGCCCCTTCGGCGTACCCGTCTACGTCTCGCCCAGCTGGTTCCTCGTCGCCGCCCTCATCACCTGGGTCTTCGGCGACCAGCTCGACCGCGTCCTGCCCGACCTCGGACCCGTCCGCTACCTCGTCTCCCTCTTCTTCGCCGTCGCCTTCTACGCCTCCGTCCTGGTCCACGAACTCGCGCACACCGTCGCAGCCCTGCGCTTCAAGCTCCCCGTGCGCCGCATCCAGCTCCAGTTCTTCGGCGGAGTCTCCGAGATCGAAAAGGAATCCGAGACACCCGGCCGCGAATTCGTCCTCGCCTTCGTCGGCCCCCTGCTCTCCCTCCTCCTCACCGGAGCCTTCTACCTCGGCATGAAAGCCGTCGACCCGGCCACCGTCCCCGGTGTCCTCCTCGCCGGCCTGATGATCTCCAACCTCCTCGTTGCCGCCTTCAACCTGCTCCCCGGCCTCCCCCTCGACGGCGGCCGCATGCTCCGCGCCGTCATCTGGGGCATCACCGGCAAACCCATGGCCGGCACCGTCGCCGCCGCCTGGGTCGGCCGCGGCCTCGCCCTCGCCGTCCTCCTCGGCCTCCCCCTCCTCACCCACACCGGAGTCCTCGGCAACCGCACCGAGGAAATCGGCGGCATGAACACCGTCATGGACGCCCTGCTCGCCGCCATCCTCGCCGGCATCATCTGGACCGGCGCCGGCAACAGCCTGCGCATGGCCCGCCTGCGCGAACACCTCCCCGAACTGCGCGCCCGCACCCTCACCCGACGCGCCATCCCCGTCGAGAACGCCACCCCCCTCTCCGAAGCGCTCCGCCGCGCCAACGAAGCCGGCGCCCGCGCCCTCGTCGTCGTCGACGGACAAGGCGACCCCACCGCCATCGTCCGCGAAACCGCCATCGCCTCCGTCCCCGAACACCGCCGCCCCTGGGTCGCCGTCAGCACCCTCGCCCAGGACCTCACCGACGGCATGAAGGTTTCAGCGGACCTCACCGGCGAAGAACTCCTCGACCGCCTCCGCGCCACCCCCGCCACCGAATACCTCGTCCTCGAACCCGGCGGCGCCATCTACGGCGTCCTGTCCACCCTCGACGTCGAAAAGGCCTTCGTGAAGGCCATGGCACGGCCCCAGTCCTGAAGCCAATACACTGGTCACATGTCCGAACCGACCGGTGCCGCCCGCCGACGCGGGCCCTTCGAGGTCGGGGACCAGGTACAGCTCACCGACCCCAAGGGCCGCCACTACACGTTCACGCTCGAAGCCGGGAAGAATTTCCACACCCACAAGGGTTCCTTCCCGCACGACGAGCTGATCGGTGCTCCCGAAGGCAGCGTTGTCCGCACCACGGGCAACGTCGCATACCTCGCGCTGCGCCCCCTGCTCCCCGACTATGTCCTGTCCATGCCCCGCGGCGCCGCCGTGGTCTACCCCAAGGACGCAGGCCAGATCCTGGCCTTCGCCGACATCTTCCCCGGCGCACGCGTCGTGGAAGCGGGAGTGGGCTCCGGCTCCCTGAGCAGCTTCCTGCTGCGCGCCATCGGCGACCAGGGCATGCTCCACAGCTACGAGCGCCGCGCGGACTTCGCCGAGATCGCCACCGCCAACGTCGAACGCTACTTCGGCGGCCCCCACCCCGCGTGGCAGCTGACCGTCGGCGACCTCCAGGACAACCTGTCCGACACGGACGTCGACCGCGTCATCCTCGACATGCTCGCCCCCTGGGAATGCCTGGAAGCCGTCTCCAAGGCCCTGGTCCCCGGCGGCATCCTCTGCTGCTACGTGGCCACCACCACCCAGCTGTCCAAGACCGTCGAGTCCATCCGCGAGATCGGCTGCTTCGCCGAGCCGCAGCCCTGGGAATCGATGATCCGCAACTGGCACGTGGAAGGCCTCGCCGTCCGCCCGGACCACCGGATGATCGGCCACACCGGCTTCCTCGTCACCGCCCGCCGCCTCGCGGACGGCGTCGAGCCCCCCATGCGCCGCCGCCGCCCCGCCAAGGGCGCCTACGGCGAGGACTACGACGGCCCCGGCAGCGACCGCTCCGCATAACGGCCCCGCAGACCCAACACAAAGGCGCTGTGGCGCAGTTCCCCCGACCCACCCGGGAACTGCGCCACAGCGCCTTTTCGTTGTCCCGTGCACCAGCCCCGGACCCAGCCGTTCCACCTCCCTGTGAGGTGTGGCACGATGCTGGCTCCCCGTCACCCTTCGCACAGGAGACACCCCGCGTGCCGCACAGCCACGCCGAGACGGCCCCGCTCCCGCACACCCTGGAGCACAGCCGCACCAGGCCAGTCCACTGGCTCGCCACGGCCACCGCCATGGCAGCCGTCATAGCCGCCGCAGGACTCGTACAGCCCGCCACCGGCACCCCGGCCACCGACACCACCGCGAGCACCGCGGAAACCCCCGCGAAGGGCCCCCAGGCCACCGCACCCGACCCGGCAGGGGTCACCTACCCCCTCGACTGCAAGGGCGCCCCGCAGACCGTCACCACCAGCGCCCAGGGCGACCTCGACGGCGACGGCCGCCCCGAGACCGTCGCCGCCGTCCGCTGCGACGCCGGCTCCGGCACCCCGCCCCACGCGATCTACGTACTCACCCGGGACCGGGCCGACGGCGCCCGCCCCCGCGTCGTCGCCACCCTGCTCGACACCGCGCGACGACAGACCGCCACCGAGCTCACCGTGCGCGACGGACTCGTCACGGCAACCCTCGTCGGCTACTCCTCACCCGACGTGCCCCGCTACAGCCCCGACACGAAACAGCTCGCCAAGTGGCGCTGGCGCGACGGAAAATTCCGCCAGGAGCTGACGGACTCGGCCGCCAGGAGTGTTTGAAGCGTCACTCCGCGTCGGGACCGAAGACTTCCACCCTGTCCGAAACGCGCCTCACGTGAATGCAGTCACCCGGACATTCCTTCGCCGAGTCGACCACGTCCTGGAGCAGCGTCAGCGGAACCGGAGTGGTCGCCCCCGCGTCCTGCAGCAGCTCGTCCTCCGGGCTCTTCACGTACGCCAGACCATCGATGTCCAGCTCGAACACCTCAGGCGCGTACTGCACGCAGATGCCGTCCCCGGTGCACAGGTCCTGATCGATCCAGACCTCAAGCGGCTCGCCGGCCTCACCGGCACCGCCCGTCGGAGCCTCCTGCTGCACGGTCATATCTCCTGCCGTTCCCTGCGCTGAGTGATCCATCCCGGTCGAAACCCGCAGCAAGTCGCGCGGGCCCTGACGGGTGTTGAACGGTTCGACCTTACAACCGGCTGCTTCCCGAGTTTGATGGGTGGGTATTTCCTTGGCGTGAGGGAGTACGCAAGGGTGAAGATCGGACACACCTCTACCGTCTTTGTGATCTAGGGGTTTCAATCACCACCAGCCCAGGTAGGGTCAGGAAGCGTCCAGCTCCCCTTGGAGGAGGTGAGGACCGTGGCAGCCCACGACGACGACATCAACCGCGGCATCCGGCCCGCGCGAGGGTCCGAGGACCCCGCCGGCCAGGTTGCCTATCTCGAGCAGGAAATCGCCGTCCTGCGACGAAAGCTCGCCGACTCTCCGCGACACACGAGGATTCTCGAAGAGCGGATCGTCGAGCTCCAGACAAATCTGGCCGGCGTATCCGCACAGAACGAACGACTCGCGAATACCCTCCGTGAGGCCCGAGACCAGATCGTGGCCCTCAAGGAAGAAGTCGACCGGCTCGCACAGCCGCCGGCCGGTTTCGGTGTCTTCCTGCAGGCGAACGAGGACGGCACCGTCGACATCTTCACCGGAGGCCGAAAGCTCCGCGTGAACGTCAGCCCCAGCGTCGACCCGGAAGACCTCCGGCGCGGCCAGGAGGTCATGCTCAACGAGGCCCTCAACGTGGTCGAGGCCATGGAATTCGAGCGGGCCGGGGACATCGTCACCCTCAAAGAGATCCTCGAGGACGGCGAGCGCGCCCTCGTCGTCGGGCACACCGACGAGGAAAGGGTGGTGAGGCTCGCCGAGCCGCTCCTGGACATCACCATCCGCCCCGGCGACGCCCTCCTGCTCGAACCCCGCTCCGGCTACGTCTACGAGGTCGTCCCCAAGAGCGAGGTCGAAGAACTCGTCCTCGAAGAGGTCCCGGACATCGACTACGACAAGATCGGCGGCCTGGGCGACCAGATCGAGCTGATCCGCGACGCCGTCGAGCTCCCGTACCTCTACCCCGACCTCTTCAAGGAACACGAACTGCGGCCCCCGAAGGGCATCCTGCTCTACGGCCCGCCCGGCTGCGGCAAGACGCTCATCGCCAAGGCCGTCGCCAACTCCCTTGCCAAGAAGGTCGCCGAGGTGACCGGCCAGCCCGCCGGGAAGTCCTACTTCCTGAACATCAAGGGCCCCGAACTCCTCAACAAGTACGTCGGCGAGACCGAGCGGCACATCCGCCTCGTCTTCCAGCGTGCCCGGGAGAAGGCGAGCGAGGGCACCCCCGTCATCGTCTTCTTCGACGAGATGGAATCCCTCTTCCGCACCCGCGGATCCGGAGTCAGCTCGGACGTGGAGAACACCATCGTCCCCCAGCTGCTCGCCGAGATCGACGGCGTGGAAGGCCTGGAGAACGTCATCGTCATCGGCGCCTCCAACCGCGAGGACATGATCGACCCGGCCATCCTGCGCCCGGGCCGGCTCGACGTGAAGATCAAGATCGAGCGCCCGGACGCCGAGGCCGCGAAGGACATCTTCGCCAAGTACCTCAAGGCCTCGCTGCCCCTGCACACGGACGACCTGTCCGAACACCAGGACTCCAAGGACGGCACCGTCCACAGCATGATCCAGACCGTCGTCGAGCAGATGTACGCCGAAACCGAGGAGAACCGCTTCCTCGAGGTCACGTACGCCAACGGCGACAAGGAAGTCCTCTACTTCAAGGACTTCAACTCCGGCGCGATGATCCAGAACATCGTCGACCGGGCCAAGAAGATGGCGATCAAGGACTTCCTCGAACACAACCAGAAGGGCCTGCGGGTCTCCCACCTGCTCCAGGCCTGCGTGGACGAGTTCAAGGAGAACGAGGACCTGCCCAACACCACCAACCCGGACGACTGGGCCCGCATCTCCGGAAAGAAGGGCGAGCGGATCGTATTCATCCGCACCCTCGTCACCGGAAAGCAAGGCGCGGACACCGGACGCTCCATCGACACGGTGGCGAACACCGGTCAGTACCTCTGACAAAGCGGGGCGGCTGCGGATGCCCACCCCGGGCATCCGCAGCCGACTGCTTTACCCCACCGCATTACCGGCCGCTTTTCAGCCGGTGACGAGGCGGATCCAATGACGGAAATGATCTCCCCACGAGCGCGCAGTGGTTCTAGGCTCTTCCGTACCGCCGGACGCGCAGTGCGGGGACGGGCACCGCACAGGCACACGCACCGGAGCACCAGCGGTACTTGAGCGCCGCTCCCGAAAGGGGAGCGCCGCCGGGCAAGGAGGGCCGCATGACCGTACGGCGAGTAATGGGGATCGAGACGGAGTACGGGATCTCCGTCCCGGGGCACCCGAACGCCAATGCCATGCTCACCTCGTCCCAGATCGTCAACGCCTACGCGGCGGCGATGCACCGGGCGCGACGCGCCCGCTGGGACTTCGAGGAGGAGAATCCGCTGCGGGACGCCCGCGGCTTCGACCTCGCCCGCGAGGCCGCCGACAACAGCCAGCTGACCGACGAGGACATCGGCCTCGCCAACGTCATCCTCACGAACGGCGCACGGCTCTACGTCGACCACGCACACCCCGAATACAGCTCGCCCGAGATCACCAACCCGCTCGACGCCGTCCTCTGGGACAAGGCCGGCGAGCGGATCATGGCCGAGGCGGCGGTCCGCGCCGCCCAGCTCCCCGGCGCCCAGCCGATCCACCTCTACAAGAACAACACCGACAACAAGGGCGCCTCCTACGGCACGCACGAGAACTACCTGATGAAGCGGGAAACCCCCTTCTCGGAGATCGTGCGCCACCTCACCCCCTTCTTCGTCTCGCGACAGGTCGTGACCGGCGCGGGACGCGTGGGCATCGGCCAGGACGGCCGCGAGCACGGCTTCCAGATCAGCCAGCGCGCGGACTACTTCGAGGTCGAGGTCGGCCTGGAGACCACCCTCAAACGCCCCATCATCAACACCCGCGACGAGCCCCACTCGGACGCCGAGAAGTACCGCCGGCTCCACGTGATCATCGGAGACGCCAACCTCTCCGAGATCTCCACCTACCTCAAACTCGGCACGACCGCACTTGTCCTGTCCATGATCGAGGACGGGTTCATCAACGTCGACCTGGCCGTCGACCAGCCCGTACGCACCCTCCACCAGGTCTCCCACGACCCCGACCTCAAGCACCTCATCACGCTGCGCAGCGGCCGGACACTGACCGCGGTGCAACTCCAGATGGAGTACTTCGAGCTGGCGCGGAAGTACGTGGACGAACGTTTCGGGTCGGACGCGGACGAGCAGACCAAGGACGTGCTGGGCCGCTGGGAGGACGTGCTGGGCCGGCTGGAGAGCGACCCGATGAGCCTGTCGGGGGAGCTGGACTGGATCGCCAAGCGGGAGATCCTGGAGGGCTACCGGCGCCGGGACGGGCTGGGCTGGGACGCGGCGCGGCTGCACCTGGTGGACCTCCAGTACTCGGACGTACGGCCCGAGAAGGGCCTGTACAACCGCCTGGTGGCCCGCGGCAAGATGAAGCGCCTGGTGGAAGAGCCGGCGGTGGAGCGGGCTCAGAGCAAGCCCCCGGAGGACACCCGGGCGTACTTCCGCGGCCGCTGCCTGGAGCAGTACGCGGACGACGTGGCCGCGGCGTCCTGGGACTCGGTGATCTTCGACCTCCCCGGCCGGGACTCGCTCCAGCGCGTCCCGACGCTGGAACCCCTGCGGGGGACCCGCAACCACGTCAAGGAGCTCCTGGACCGCTGCCGCACGGCGGAGGACCTGGTGCGGGTGCTTTCGGGGCAGTGAGCGGCGCCTGGGGGGCCTGAAAGGCCTCCGGTCCGGGAATCATGAAGAGAACCGGACGTTGTTCCGCGACCTTTTGAACAAGTGCGGGGACGAATGTCGGACCCTCCCTATAGGGTCCGACGTAGGGTCTGATCTTGAGAGATCCCGAATCCCGGGGTCTCTCGACATGAGCGTGCGAACCGAGCGGGGTGAGGTAGACATGGCGACCAAGGACACCGGCGGCGGACAGCAGAAGGCGACGCGCTCGACCGAGGAGGTCGAGGAGGCGGCGGTCGAGGAATCGACCGACCTCAAGGAGCGCCAGGAAAAGCTCTCCGACGACGTCGACTCCGTACTCGACGAAATCGATGATGTGCTCGAGGAGAACGCCGAGGACTTCGTGCGCTCCTTCGTTCAGAAGGGTGGCGAGTGATTTCACCTTCGAATCGAAGGTGACGCTCGCAGGGGAGGGTGAGTGTCGGAGGTGGGTAAGAAGTGTGGGCGGTGTGGCGTAGTCAAGCCGCTCGATGCTTTCGCTTCGAACCGGGCCATGCGTGATGGCCTGCAGTGCTACTGCAGGCCATGCGCAGCCGAGTACCACCAACAGCGTCAGATAGCCAAGGGGAAGAACGTGCGTCCCCGAGTCGAAGCCCCAGCGGGGCACAAATACTGCCGCCGCTGCGGGGGGATCAAGCCCCACTCGGAATGGGACCGGAACAAGACGGCCTCGGACGGGTTGTCGACGTGTTGCAAGGCGTGCCGAGCGGTCGAAAGTCGGGCGGGTCATCTCAAGCGCTCGTACGGCATGACCGAGGCTGATCGCGACGAAATGATCGCCGCTCAGGGCGGGCTCTGCTGTATCTGTCTGAAGCGCCCGGCGGTCCATGTGGATCACTGCCACAAGACGGGTAGGGTCCGAGGCGTACTGTGCTTCAACTGCAACACGGCCATCGGCAAGTTGGGTGACGATCCCGACGCAGCTCGTCGGGTCGTCTCATACTTGGAGGGACACGCGTGGAAGCCAACAATCGTGGCACAGGGCGTCTACCGGCAGCCTTCCTGACGCCGGGGTCGTCGTCCTTCATGGACTTCCTGGGCGCGCACTCGCCCGAGATGCTGCCCGGCAATCGCAGGCTGCCGGAGGGTGTCATCGAGGCGCCGCACGGGACGACCATCGTCGCCGCCACCTTCCCCGGCGGGGTGGTCCTCGCCGGTGACCGGCGGGCGACCATGGGGAACATGATCGCGCAGCGGGACATCGAGAAGGTGTTCCCCGCCGACGAGTACTCCGCCGTCGGTATCGCCGGTACGGCCGGCCTGGCCGTGGAGATGGTCAAGCTGTTCCAGCTGGAGCTGGAGCACTTCGAGAAGGTGGAGGGGACGACCCTGTCCCTGGAGGGCAAGGCCAACCGGCTCTCCACCATGATCCGGAGCAATCTGGGGATGGCCATGCAGGGCCTGGCCGTCGTGCCGCTGTTCGCCGGGTACGACGAGGCCAAGGAGAAGGGCCGGATCTTCTCCTACGACGTGACCGGCGGCCGCTCCGAGGAGCACGGCTTCGCCGCCACCGGTTCCGGTTCGATCTTCGCCCGCGGTTCCATGAAGAAGCTCTACCGCGACGACCTGACGGAGCAGCAGGCCACCACCCTGGTCGTGCAGGCTCTGTACGACGCCGCCGACGACGACTCGGCGACCGGTGGCCCGGACCTGTACCGCCGGATCTTCCCGATCGTCACCGTCATCACCGACGAGGGCTTCCGCAGGCTCAGCGAGGAGGAGTCCTCGGAACTCGCGCGGGCCATCACCGAGCGGCGCATGGAGCAGCCCGACGGGCCGCGCGCGGCCCTGCTCTGATCACTCTCGTCTCCTCGTCGCCCAGAAGAAAGGGACGGACAGCCGGTGTCGACTCCGTTCTATGTGTCACCCCAGCAGGCCATGGCCGACCGGGCGGAATACGCCCGCAAGGGCATCGCCCGCGGTCGCAGCCTGGTCGTGCTGCAGTACGCCGACGGCATCGTGTTCGTCGGCGAGAACCCGTCCCGTGCGCTGCACAAGTTCAGCGAGATCTACGACCGGATCGGCTTCGCGGCCGCCGGTAAGTACAACGAGTACGAGAACCTGCGGATCGGCGGTGTGCGGTACGCGGATCTGCGCGGGTACACCTACGACCGTGACGATGTGACGGCCCGTGGGCTGGCGAACGTCTACGCGCAGACGCTCGGCACGATCTTCTCCTCGGCCGGTGAGAAGCCGTACGAGGTGGAGCTGGTGGTCGCGGAGGTCGGTGCGACGGCCGCGGGTGACCAGATCTACCGGCTGCCGCACGACGGGTCGATCGTGGACGAGCACGGTTCGGTCGCGGTCGGTGGCAACGCCGAGCAGATCAGTACCTTCCTGGATCAGCGTCACCAGGACGGGATGACGTTGTCGGAGGCGCTGAAGCTGGCGGTGCAGGCGCTGTCCAGCCAGGCCAGCGGTGCGGACAAGGCGATTCCGGCGGAGCGGCTGGAGGTCGCGGTGCTGGACCGTACGCGGGCGCAGCAGCGCAAGTTCAAGCGGATCCGGGGCCGGCAGCTGTCGCGGCTGCTGGAGGCGGATGTGACGGCGGCGGTGCAGGCCGATGCCGTGTCGAACGACGAGGCGCCGGAGGACGACGCCGAGTAGTCGCAGTGCGCAAGGAGCCCCGGTTCGCCGTTTTCGGCGGGCCGGGGCTTCGTCGTGTCCGGGGGGTGGTTCAGGGGGTGGGGGCGGGGCCCGTGGAGTCGCGGACGACGAGGCGGACGGGGATGTCGGGGGCGGTCCAGGCGGTGCCTTCGAGGACGGCGAGGAGGGCGGTCATGCCCTGTTCGCCGACGCGTTCGGCGGGGAGGTGGACGGTGGTGAGTTCGGGTTCGACGGCGGTGGCGAGGGCGAGGTCGTCGAAGCCGGTGATGGAGAGGTCCTCGGGGATGCGCAGGCCGAGGCGGCGGGCGGCCTTGCAGGCGCCGGCGGCGAGGATGTCGTCGTCGCAGACGATGGCGGTGGGTCGGTCCCGGGGGGTGGCCAGGGCGGCCTCCGTGGCCGTGCGGGCGGCGTCGACGGTGAGGGGGGCCCGTACGGTGCGCAGCTCGGTGCCGGGGCCCAGGAGGGCGGTGAGGGCCTCGGCGCGGGTGTCGAAGGTCCAGGAGTCGACGGCGGAGGCGAGGTGGAGGAAGCGGCGGTGGCCGTGGGCCAGGAGGTGTTCGGTGATCTGGCGCATGCCGTCGGCCATGGCGAGGTTGACGTGGGCGGCGGCGGTGTCGGCGGCGGGGTCGCTGTCGAGCATGACGAGGGGGAGGGTGTTGCCGCCGATGGCGTCGAGGGTGTGGGCGGCCATGGAGGAGGCGATGACTCCGTCGAGGGCGGCGCGGGCGGAGGCGAAGGGGTCGCGGGCGGGGCCGGTGCCGTCGGGGGAGGGGTAGAGGACGACGCCGAAGCCGTGTTCGGCGGCGACGCGGGCGGCTCCGGTGTAGACGCGGGCGAAGAACTCGTTGGTGAGGGCGGGGACGACGAGGAGGGCGGTGCGGGTGGTGCCGAGGCGGAGGTTGCGGGCGGCGAGGTTGGGGCGGTAGCCGAGGCGGGTGGCGGTTTCGCGGACGTGGGTGGCGGTGCGTTCGGAGACGCGGCCGGGCCATTTGTCGCCGAGGACGAGGGAGACGGTGGCCTGGGAGACCCCGGCGGCGGTGGCCACGTCGCGGCTGGTGGGTCTCGTCACAGGGTGCTCCTGAAGTGCGAGGTCGGGGGTGTGGGCGGGTCTGCGGGGTGGACCGGCGGACTGCGGCCATGGTACGTATGACGGGTCTAGTTATACGTATTACTTGGGTTACTCCCCGGCTGGATCCGGGCAGAAGGGGGCCGACATGGCCGCGGGATACGCGGAGCTGCTGGGGACCAGGCACGCCGCGAGGCTGCTGGTGGGCACGCTCGTGGGCCGGCTGCCCAATGCCACGGGGCCGATCGCGATCGTGCTGTTCACGCGTGCCGAGGGCGGCAGCTACAGCCTGGCGGGGGCGCTGGCCGCCGCGTACGGGCTGGCGAACGCGGTGGGTCAGCCGCTGCTGGGGCGGGCCGTGGACCTGTTCGGGCAGCCGCGGGTGCAGCTGCCGGCCGCGGTGGTCTCGGCGCTGGGCATGGTGTGGCTGGCGCTCGCGGGTACGGGGTCGGCGGTGGCCGCGTATGCCGCGGTGGTGGTCGCGGGGTTGTTCACTCCGCCGCTGGAGGGCGGGCTGCGGGCGCTGTGGCCGGGGGTGCTGGGCGGCCGTGAGGAGAAGGTGCACGCGGCGTACGCGATGGACGCGGTGGCCCAGGAGGTCATGTTCACCGTCGGTCCGCTGCTGGTGACGCTGTTCGTGGCGATGTGGTCGCCGGCGGGGGCACTGCTGGCGCTGAACGCGATCGGTGTGCTGGGTGCGCTGTCCGTGGTGGTCAGCGAGCCGTCCCGGAAGTGGCGTTCGGAGCCGCGGGAGGCGCACTGGCTGGGGGCGCTGCGTTCGCGTGGGCTGCTGGCGCTGCTGGGTGCGTTCTTCTTCGTGGGCATGGCGCTGGGTTCGATCACGGTGGCGGGTGTGGCGTACGCGGATGATCATGGCGGTCAGGCGGTGTACGGCTGGCTGATGGCGGCGCTGGGGCTGGGTGCGCTGATCGGTGGTGTGTTCTACGGTGCGCGGCAGTGGGCCGGTGCGCCCGAGCGGCGGCTGCGGCTGCTGGTGGGTCTGCTGGCGGTCTGCTACCTGCCGCTGATGCTGGTTCCGGGTGCGGTGGCGATGACGGGGCTGTCGGCGTTGTCGGGTGTGTTCCTGGCGCCCGCGCTGGCGTGTGCGTTCATCGTGGTGGACCGGCATGCTCCGGCGGGCACGGTGACGGAGGCGTTCTCGTGGCTGGTGACGTTCTTCGGGGTGGGTGCGGCGATCGGTACGGCGGCGGCGGGGCCGGCGGTGGAGCTGGGCGGTACGGCGGTGGGCTTCGGCGTGGCGGGCGTGGCGGGCTTCTCGGCGCTGCTGGTTCTGATGGTCACTCAGGGGGCGCTGGCGACGGGTGGGCGAAGCCGCGCGGTGGCGGCGTCGCCTGACGGTGTGTCGGAGGTGGCCTCTGACGTGCCGTCGGAGGTGCCGTCGGCGTCCTGATCGGTGGGTGCGCCCGATGGGCCGATCGGGCCGTGATCGGGGCGTCGATCGGCCCGCTGAGGGGGACTGATCGAAACGGCGCTCCCGAACCCGGTTTCAGAAGAGGGCAGAAGGCGTAATGTTCAGTCATGGACCGCCGCATTTTCGGGCTGGAGAACGAGTACGGCGTCACGTGCACGTTCAGGGGACAGCGCCGACTGTCTCCTGACGAAGTGGCGCGCTACCTCTTCCGCCGTGTTGTGTCATGGGGCCGCAGCAGCAATGTCTTCCTGCGGAACGGCGCCCGCCTGTACCTCGACGTGGGTTCGCATCCGGAATATGCAACTCCCGAATGCGACAACGTGACCGAGCTGGTCACTCACGACAAAGCAGGCGAGCGCATTCTCGAAGGTCTGCTCGTCGACGCCGAACGCCGCCTGCACGAGGAGGGAATCGCGGGCGACGTCTATCTCTTCAAGAACAACACCGACTCGGCGGGCAACTCGTACGGCTGCCACGAGAACTACCTGGTGGCCCGGCACGGGGAATTCTCCCGCCTGGCGGACATTCTCATTCCGTTCCTTGTCACGCGGCAGCTGATCTGCGGCGCGGGCAAGGTGCTGCAGACGCCGCGGGGTGCGGTCTACTGCGTGAGTCAGCGGGCCGAGCACATCTGGGAGGGCGTCAGCTCTGCCACGACCCGTTCGCGGCCGATCATCAACACCCGGGACGAGCCGCACGCGGACGCCGAGCGCTACCGCAGGCTGCACGTCATCGTGGGTGACTCGAACATGTCCGAGACGACCATGCTGCTCAAGGTCGGGGCCACCGACCTGGTGCTGCGCATGATCGAGGCGGGCACGGTGATGCGGGACCTGACCCTGGAGAACCCGATCCGGGCGATCCGCGAGGTCAGCCACGACATCACGGGTCAGCGCAAGGTGCGCCTGGCGAGCGGCCGGGAGGCCTCGGCGCTGGAGATCCAGCGGGAGTACTACGACAAGGCGGTGGACTTCGCCGAGCGCCGGGGGATCCGTACCGGCGTGGTGGACCAGGTGCTGGAGCTGTGGGGTCGCACGCTCGACGCGATCGACGCGGAGGACCTGGACCGGATCGGGACCGAGATCGACTGGGTCATGAAGTACCAGCTGATCGAGCGGTACCGGGCCAAGCACAACATGACCATGTCGAATCCGCGGGTGGCTCAGATAGACCTCGCGTATCACGACATCCACCGCCGGCGCGGGCTGTACTACCTGCTGGAGCGCAAGGGGCAGGCGGCGCGGATCTGCAACGACCTGAAGATCTTCGAGGGCAAATCGGTGCCCCCGCAGACGACGCGGGCGCGGTTGCGCGGGGACTTCATCCGCCGGGCGCAGGAGCAGCGGCGGGACTTCACGGTCGACTGGGTGCACCTGAAGCTCAATGACCAGGCGCAGCGGACGGTGCTGTGCAAGGACCCGTTCCGGTCGGTGGACGACCGGGTGGAGAAGCTGATCGCGGGCATGTAGGACCCGCAGAGTGACCGCAGTGTGACATCGCACTCCTCGCCAGGGCCTCGTACGTCTCTCGTACGGGGCCCTGTGCACGGCTTAGAGTGGCGAGCGACCGCTTTGCCGTCTGAGATCTGAGGAACACGTGCGCCGACTTGCCGGCCTGCTTGTCGTACCCCTGCTGCTGCTGACGACCGCAGCGTGTGGCGACGACAGCGGCTCCGACTCCGCCCAGATGAAGAACGGGGCCCCCGCGATCACCAAGGGTGCCGCCTTCGGGGAGACGCCCACCCTGTCGAAGGGGAAGGGCGCGCCGCCCAAGGAACTCAAGGTGGTGACCATCAGCGAGGGCGCCGGGCAGGTGCTCAAGAAGAACGACATCGCGCAGGTCAACTACCTCGGCCAGGTGTGGGACGGCAAGGAGCCGTTCGACCAGAGCTTCGGGCGGCCCGCGCCGTTCGACGTGACGATCGGCGCCGGCGCCGTCATCAAGGGCTGGGACCAGGGCCTGGAGGGCCAGAAGGTCGGCAGCCGTGTCGAGCTGGTGATCCCGCCGGAGCTCGGTTACGGGGCCCAGGGCTCGGGCGAGAAGATCAAGCCGAACGCCACGCTGGTCTTCGTCGTGGACATCGTCAAGGGCGCGACCGTCCCGGCCTCGGCCACGGGCAAGGAAGTCGCCCAGGAGAACAAGGACCTGCCCAAGGTCGGCACGAACACGGACGGCAAGGAAGTCTCCGTGACCGTCCCGAAGGACACCGCCGAGCCCGCCAAGCTGGTCTCGGACTACGTCCTGGAGGGTGACGGCGCGGTCGTGAAGGACACCGACAGCGTCGTCGTCAAGTTCAACGGCAAGACGTGGAAGGACGACAAGTCCTTCGAGAGCACCTACACCAGCGACCAGACGGTCACCTGGCCGCTGGGTGAGCTTTCGGTCAAGGGTTTGAAGGAGGGCATCGTCGGCAAGAAGGCGGGCAGCCGCATCCTGCTGGTCATCCCGCCGGACCAGGCCTTCGGTGACAAGGAGCAGGGCACCATCCCGGCGAAGTCGACGCTGGTCTTCAGCCTCGACATCCTCGCGGTGATGTAAGACTGTTCCGGTTGACCGTTTCGTACGTATGAGGAGCAGTTCCGTGAGCCAGAAGCTCGAGAAGCCCGAGATCGACTTCCCCGAGGGCGAAGCCCCGAAGGACCTCGTCATCGAGGACATCTGGGAGGGCGACGGCGCCGAGGCCAAGGCCGGTGCCATGGTCTCCGTCCACTACGTGGGCGTGGCCTTCTCCACCGGCGAGGAGTTCGACGCTTCGTGGAACCGCGGTTCCGCGCTGCAGTTTCCGCTCGGTGCCGGCCGCGTCATCGCGGGCTGGGACCAGGGCGTCGCTGGCATGAAGGTCGGCGGCCGTCGCAAGCTGACGATCCCCGCCCACCTCGCCTACGGCGACCGTGGCGCGGGCGGTGCGATCGCCCCGGGCGAGACGCTGATCTTCGTCTGCGACCTGGTCAAGGTCGGCTGATCCGGACCTCCGCGATCGGTCGAGGGGCCCCCGCCGTCCGGCGGGGGCCCCTCGCTTTTTGCCCGGGCGCGCCGGGGCGGTACGGTCAACGGTCAATGGGTCCGTCCGTATCGGGTCGTGGCCCGTGTGACGGTCCGACGGATGTGCAGGCGGAGAAGGGCGGAAGGGCGTCGATGGCGATTGCCAAGGCCGAGCGGCTGATGAATCTGGCGCTGTGTCTGCTGGGGACCCGCCGGCCGCTCAGCAAGCGGGAGTTGCGCGGTTCCATCGAGGCCTACATGGAGGCCGGCAACGACGAGTCCTTCAACCGCATGTTCGAGCGGGACAAGGACGACCTGCGTGAACTCGGCCTCGTCATCGAGACGGTGGAGAACCTGGACGGCGAGACCGGTTATCTGGCCCGCCGGGACAGCAACCGGCTGCCTCCCGTCTCGCTGGACGCCGAGGAGGCCGCCGCCCTGGGGCTGGCGGCCAAGGTCTGGCAGCAGGCGCGGCTGGCGGGGGCCGCCAGTGGGGCTCTGCAGAAGCTGCGCGCGGGCGGGATGCCCGAGGCGGAGGACCCGTACGCGGGGCAGCACAGCGCGATCGAGCCGCGCATCCCGGTCCACGAGGCGGCCTTCGAGCCGCTGATGCTGGCCTGCCGGGACCGCCGGCCGGTGGTCTTCGACTACCGCAAGTCCACCGCCGCCAGCCCCGAGACCCGGCAGGTCGAGCCCTGGGCGCTGGAGTGCTGGCGCGGCCACTGGTACCTGGCCGGCTACGACCGCGACCGCGGGGCGGAGCGGGTGTTCCGGCTCTCCCGGATCACCGGCAAGGTCCGCTCCCGGGCCGCGAAGTACACCGCCGAGGTGCCGGACGTGGTGACCGTACGGGAGACCGTGGCGAGCTGGGCCGGGGAGAGCGCGGACCGCAGCGCGCTGATCCGGCTGCGGGCCGGGGCGGGCTACCCGCTGCGGGCCAAGGCCACCGCGGTGCGCGAGGGCGGGGACGGCTGGGACGAGCTGGAGATCCCGTACGGGCACGGGCTGGACGCCTGGCTGGTGGAGTTCGGGCCCGACGTCGTCGTGGTCGGTCCCGCCGACCTGCGGGCGGACGTGGTGGACCGGCTGCGGGCCGTGGCCGGGGCCTGACCGGGGCCGATCCCGGGGCCCGCGGAGCCGCGGGCCCGGCGGCCGATCCGCGGCCGCACCGTTCCACACGAGCGACATCCACAGATGTGCCCTGAGGGGGAGACGTACCAGCATGGCTGCCAACGCCATCGACCAGACCCGCCGGATGCTGTCCCTGGTGACCTACCTGCGCGAGCGCCCCGGTGCGCACGTCGCGGACGTCGCGCGCGCCTTCGGGATCACCGAGGACGAGCTGATCTCGGACCTCGACGTGCTGCCCATGTGCGGGACGAGCTTCCGGGGCGGAGACCTGCTCGACATCGACACCGACGGGGAGCGCATCTGGTGGCGCAATCCCGATGCCTCGGGGGAGTCCACCGCCGAGCCGCTGCGGCTGGCCGCCGACGAGGCGACCGCGCTGCTGGTGGCCGCGCGCGCGGTGGCCACCCTGCCCGGGCTGCGCGAGAGCGACCGGGACGCCCTGCTGCGGGCCACGGCCAAGCTGGAGGCGGCCGCGGGCGAGGTGGCCGGGGCCAGCTCCCGGCTGTCGGTGACCTTCGAGTCCGAGGGCGGGGTCTTCGCGGACGTCGACCGGGCCATCGCGGAGCGCCGGCGGCTGTGGCTGCGCTACTACTCGCCCGCGCGGGACGAGCTCACCGAGCGCACGGTCGACCCGATCCGGCTCTTCGCGGTGGGGCACACGTACATGGAGGGCTGGTGCCACCTCTCGGAGGCCCGGCGCACCTTCCGCCTCGACCGGGTCGCGGAGATCCGGCTGCTGGACGAGCGGGCCGAGCCGCCCGCCATCGAGCCGCGCGACCTGTCCGAGGGCCTGGTCCAGCCGGCCGCCGAGGACCCGGAGGTCGTGGTCGAGGTGGGGCCGGGCGGGCGCTGGGTCGCCGAGTACTACCCGCACGACAGCGCGGAGGAGCTGGCCGGGGGCGGTCTGCGGATCACCCTGCGCAGCCCGGACCCGGCCTCGCTGCGCCGCCTGGCGCTGCGGCTGGGCCGTGAGGGCCGGATCGTGGCTCCGGCCGAGCTGGCGGACAGCGCGCGCAGCGCGGCCCGGGAGGCGCTGGCGGGGTACGGGGAACAGGTCTGAGGGGAGCGCGGTCGATGTCGCCAACGTCCGGGCCCGTCGCCTTCAAGGCTTCCTGTCCCGACTGCCGCGCCCGCTTCGAGCTGGACGCGGGCGCCCTGCGGCTGGCCATCGGCGGTAGCCGGCGGACCACTTTCTATTCCTTCACCTGTCCTGAATGTGGTGCCGCCGTACGCAAACCCGCCGGCGAGCGGATCGTGGAACTGCTCACCGGTGGTGGCGTGAGCACCCTGCGCAGCATCTGACCGGCCGGTGCCCTAGGCTCGCCCCATGCTGTGGCCGATGTTCGCAATTGCCCTGGGCTTCCTCGGAGTGGCCGTGCTCGCCGTGCTCGCGGTGCGGGTGTACGTGGAGGTGCGCAGGCTGGCCTCCCAGGTGGCGCAGGCCAGCCGCCGGGTCACCGACGCCTCCGCGGATCTCGAGCGGGCGGCCGTCGACCTGGCCCGGGCCGGACACGGCGTACGTACCTGAGTGTCCCCTGCCCGCAGGACGAATGTGTGCGTCCGGGGCATTGTGAACCTGCCCGAGTGCAAGCGGGAGGACCCCCGGGGATTGCCGGGCGTTAACCCCCTGGGGTTACGATCCTCGGTAGAGCAAGTCCTAGGCGCCCGTCCGGCGTGCTGTGAACCTCGGAGAAAAAGGAAGATACCTATGGGCAACTTCAGGGGTTGGGAAATCCTCGTCATCGTCGGACTCGTCATCCTGCTGTTCGGCGCCAAGAAGCTTCCCGACATGGCCCGCTCCCTCGGCAAGTCGGCCCGCATCCTCAAGAGCGAGGCCAAGGCCATGAAGAAGGACGGCGAGAGCGACGACGTCGCCGCCGCCGCGCCCGCGGACCAGTCCGCGCAGCCCGTCGCCCCGCGTACCATCCAGGCCGCTCCGGGTGACGTCAGCAGCTCGCGTCCGGTCGGCGAGCCGAACCGCACCGCCCAGGGCTGACACCCGCCGTACACGCCAGTCATCTGCAACGAGACAAGGGACGTGGGTTGCTCAAGTCTGCCCGCAAGCAGGAGAAGAAGGAACGACAGGCGAAGGACGCCGAAGGGCGCATGCCTCTCGTCGAGCACCTGCGTGAGCTTCGAAACCGCCTGCTGAAGTCGGTCCTGGCGATCGTGGTGATCACGATCGTCGCCGCGTTCTTCTACCGGGAGATCATCAACTTCCTGTTGAAGCCGATGCTGGACTCCGTCGGCTGTACGGACGGTGTGGTGACCCAGCGCAACGGTCGCCCCTGCGCCGACATGACCGTGAACGGCCTGATCTCGGCGTTCTCGATCGCCCTGAAGGTCGCGCTGATGGCCGGTGTGGTGCTGTCCGCCCCGGTGTGGCTGTACCAGCTGTGGGCGTTCGCCGCGCCCGGGCTGCACAGTCACGAGAAGAAGTACGCGCGGAGTTTCGTCGCGGTCGGTGTGCCCCTCTTCCTGACCGGCGCGGTGATCGCGTACAAGATCCTCCCGCAGACCGCGACGATCATGCTTGAGTTCACCCCCGACCACGCGCGCAACCTGCTGCCGGTCGACGACTACCTCGACCTGGTCACCCGCATGGTGATCGTGTTCGGCCTGGCCTTCGAGCTGCCGCTGCTGCTGATCCTGCTGAACTTCACCGGTGTGCTCACCGGCAAGCGGCTGGCGAGCTGGTGGCGGGGGATGGTCCTCGGCATCACGATCTTCGCCGCCTTCGCGACCCCCACCGGTGACCCGCCGACGATGCTCGCGCTGGCCGTGCCCATCGTGGCCCTCTACTTCGCCGCCCTCGGCCTCTGTCTCCTCAACGACCGCAGGCGCAGGCGCAACGACCCCGACGCGGATCTCGGCGACGACGAGGCCTCCCAGCTGGATCTCACCCCGACGCCGATCGGCGACCTGGAATCCGTCCCGGCTCCCGCGGCGCTGCCCGAGCAGGCCGACGGCGGACGCCAGCGGATCAACGGTTACGACGACGCCACCTGACGGGTACGCCCCCTGACGGGTACGCCCCCGGCTGCCGCCGGGAGGTGTCCCCGGGGGCGGCCGAGGCCCGGGAACGGGCTCCGGTACATTCCCGTGGATGAGTTACGAGGTCACCCTCTTCGTCAATCCCACAGCCGGACGCGGCCGGGGCGCGCACGCCGCGCAGCCGGCCGCTTCGGCTGTCCGGGCGGCCGGTTTCTCCGTACGGACCGTGGTGGGCGCCGACGCGCCGGACGCGCTGGCCCGGCTGACGGCCGCCGTCCGGGAGGGCACCGGTGCGGTGATCGCGGTGGGCGGTGACGGGATGGTCTCCCTGGCGCTCCAGGCCCTGGCGGGGACGCCGGTGCCGCTCGGGGTGGTCGCGGTGGGCACCGGCAACGATTTCGCGCGCGCGACGGGGCTGCCCGTACGGGATCCGGAGCGGGCCGGACGGATGGCCGCCGAAGCCCTCAAGGAGAGCCGGATCCGGGAGATCGACCTGGGCCGGGTGGGCGGTGCCGACTACGAGAAGTGGTTCGGGACGGTGCTGTGCTCCGGCTTCGACTCGCGGGTCAACGACCGGGGCAACCGGATGCGGCTGCCGGTCGGCCGGTTCAAGTACGACCTTGCGATGGTCGCGGAGCTGGCCGCCTTCCGGCCGTTCCCGTACCGGATCACGCTGGACGACGGGCCGGTGATCGAGACCGAGGCCACGCTGGTGGCCGTCGGCAACGGGTCCTCCTACGGCGGGGGCATGCGCATCTGCGCGGACGCCGTCCCCGACGACGGGCTCTTCGACGTCACGGTAGTCGGCGACTGCAGCCGGGCCACCCTGCTCAAGGTGTTCCCGCAGGTCTACAAGGGCCGCCACCTCGGCCATCCGAAGGTGACCGTCCACCGGGCCAGGAAGATCGCCCTGGAGGCGGCGGGCCTGGGCGCGTACGCGGACGGGGAGCCGCTCGGGGTGCTGCCGGTGACGGCGGAGTGCGTTCCCCGGGCGGTCCGGCTGCTCACTTAAATGATCGCGACTGTTGTCGGAGGTGGCGGGTAGGCTCGACAGCAAGATGACCGAAGAACTCTCACCCGCCGAGCGGTACGCCGCTGCCCGGATCCGCGCCGCCGAAGAGGCCTCTGCCCTGGCCCCCTTCCGCGAGATGTACGAATTCGATCTGGACCCGTATCAGGTCGAGGCCTGCAAGGCGCTGGAGGCCGGCAAAGGCGTCCTCGTCGCCGCCCCGACCGGCTCGGGCAAGACCATCGTCGGCGAGTTCGCCGTGCACCTGGCCCTCCAGCAGGGCCGAAAGTGCTTCTACACGACGCCGATCAAGGCACTGTCGAACCAGAAGTACGCCGACCTCGTCAAGCGCTACGGTGCCGACAAGGTGGGCCTGCTGACGGGTGACAACAGCGTCAACTCCGAGGCGCCGGTGGTCGTGATGACCACCGAGGTGCTCCGCAACATGCTGTACGCGGGCTCCCAGTCGCTCCTCGGCCTCGGCTACGTCGTGATGGACGAGGTCCACTACCTCTCCGACCGGTTCCGCGGGGCCGTCTGGGAGGAAGTGATCATCCACCTCCCCGAGTCGGTGACCCTGGTGTCCCTGTCGGCCACCGTGTCCAACGCCGAGGAGTTCGGCGACTGGCTGGACACCGTGCGCGGGGACACCGAGGTGATCGTCTCCGAGGAGCGGCCCGTACCGCTGTGGCAGCACGTCATGGCCGGCCGCCGGATCTACGACCTCTTCGAGGAGGAGTCCGACCACGGCGGCCGCGGCTCCGCGCGCCGGGAGGTCAATCCCGATCTGCTGCGCATGGCGCGCGAGGAGAACAGCCGCACCTACAGTCCGAAGGACCGGCGGCGCGGCAAGATGGTCCGCGAGGCCGACCGCGAGCGTGAGCGGCGCTCCCGCGGCCGGATCTGGACCCCGTCCCGCCCCGAGGTCATCGCCCGCCTCGACAACGACGGGCTGCTGCCCGCCATCAACTTCATCTTCAGCCGGGCCGGCTGCGAGGCCGCCGTCCAGCAGTGCCTGTACGCGGGCCTGCGGCTCAACGACGAGTCCGCACGGCTCAGGGTCCGCGAGCTCGTCGAGGCGCGGACCGCCTCCATCCCCACCGAGGACCTGCACGTCCTGGGGTACTACGAGTGGCTCGAAGGACTGGAGCGGGGCATCGCCGCGCACCACGCGGGCATGCTGCCCACCTTCAAGGAGGTCGTGGAGGAGCTCTTCGTACGCGGCCTGGTCAAGGCCGTCTTCGCCACGGAGACCCTGGCGCTGGGCATCAACATGCCCGCGCGCACGGTGATCCTGGAGAAGCTGGTCAAGTGGAACGGTGAGCAGCACGCCGACATCACCCCCGGCGAGTACACGCAGCTGACCGGCCGGGCCGGGCGGCGCGGCATCGACGTCGAGGGCCATGCGGTGGTGCTCTGGCAGCGCGGCATGGACCCGGCGGGGCTCGCCGGGCTCGCGGGTACCCGTACGTATCCGCTGCGTTCCAGCTTCAAGCCGTCCTACAACATGGCCGTGAACCTGGTCAGCCAGTTCGGGCGGCACCGCTCGCGCGAGCTCCTGGAGACCTCCTTCGCGCAGTTCCAGGCCGACCGCTCGGTCGTCGGGATCTCCCGGCAGGTCCAGCGCAACGAGGAGGGCCTGGAGGGCTACCAGGAGGGCATGACCTGCCACCTGGGGAACTTCGAGGAGTACGCGCAGCTGCGCCGTGACCTCAAGGACCGCGAGACGGACCTGGCCAAGCAGGGCGCGGCGCAGCGCCGGGTGCAGGCGGCCAGTTCGCTGGAGAAGCTCAAGCCGGGCGACATCATCCACGTGCCGACCGGCAAGTTCGCCGGGCTGGCGCTGGTCCTGGACCCGGGCGTACCGGCCGGGCGGGTCAACGGGCATCGCGGGCACGAGTACGCCGAGGGTCCGCGCCCGCTGGTGCTCACCGCCGAGCGGCAGGTCAAGCGGCTCGCCGCGATCGACTTCCCGGTCCCGGTCGAGGCGCTCGACCGGATGCGGATCCCCAAGACCTTTAACGCGCGCTCGCCGCAGTCCCGCCGGGACCTGGCGTCCCAGCTGCGGACCAAGGCCGGGCACATCACGCCGGAGCGGCGCTCCCGCGGCAGGGCCGCGGCCGCCGACGACCGTGAGATCGCCCGGCTGCGCAGTGAGCTGCGGGCGCATCCCTGCCACGGCTGCGACGAGCGCGAGGACCACGCCCGCTGGGCGGAGCGCTACCACCGGCTCAAGCGGGACACCCAGCAGCTGGAGCGGCGGATCGAGGGCCGGACGAACACCATCGCCCGCACCTTCGACCGGATCCACGCGCTGCTGACCGAGCTGGACTACCTGCGCGAGGACGAGGTCACCGTGCACGGCAAGCGGCTCGCCCGGCTGTACGGGGAGCTGGACCTGCTGGCCTCCGAATGCCTGCGTGCCAAGGTGTGGGAGGGCCTGAGTCCGGCCGAACTGGCAGCCTGTGTCTCGGCGTTGGTCTTCGAGGCGCGGCAGTCCGACGACGCGGTCGCACCCAAGGTGCCCGGCGGCGCGGCGAAGGAGGCGCTGGGCGAGATGGTCCGGATCTGGGGCCGCCTCGACGCGCTGGAGGAGGAGCACCGCATCAACCAGGCGGAGGGCGTGGGCCAGCGCGAGCCGGACCTCGGCTTCGCGTGGGCGGCGTACCAGTGGGCCTCCGACAAGAGCCTGGACGAGGTGCTGCGCGAGGCGGAGATGCCGGCCGGTGACTTCGTGCGCTGGTGCAAGCAGGTCATCGACGTGCTCGGGCAGGTCGCGGCGGCGGCTCCGGCGGCCTCCGGCGACAGCGGGAGCACGGTGGCGCGCAATGCCCGCAAGGCCGTGGACGCACTGCTTCGGGGTGTAGTGGCCTACAGCTCGGTCGGCTAGGCGGTTTTGGGGCTTCCTCCGAGAGCAGGGATGGCTCGATCTGATCTCTTGCCATGATCGAATCGGCCTGCTCTGTGCGACGATCGATGTCATGAGCGGGGAAGCGGACGATGGTCCGAGACGGGTCGGTCGGCCACGTGCCGACCGGCTGCGACCGGAGAGCGGCCGGCCGCCGCGCGAGGAACTCCTCTGCGCGGCGGCCGAGTTGTTCACCGACCAGGGATACGCGGCGACCACCACGCGGGCCGTCGCCGAACGGGCCGGGATGCGCCAGGCCACGATGTACCACTACTTCGGCGGCAAGGAGGAACTCCTCGCCGAACTGCTGGAGTCCACGGTCGCGCCCTCGTTGGTGCTGGCCCGGCAACTGCTCGCGGACGAGGGGCGGTGCGCCGCGCGGCGGCTGTGGGAGCTGTGCCGCTCCGACGTCCTGCTCCTGTGCGGCGGGCCGTACAGCCTGGGGGCGCTCTACCTGCTGCCCGAGCTCGGCGGCTCGCGCCTCGCGCGGTTCCGCCGGATGCGCGGGGAACTCAAGGACGCCTACCGGGTGCTGCTCGCCGGGACCCGCGTCGGGGCCCAACTGGCCGAGAACAAGGCGGGGTTGATGCTCCGGGGCGATCTGGTCTTCGGTCTCATCGAGGGCGTCATGCTGATCCACCGTGCGGATCCGGCACGGCCGGCCGTGGCCTTCGCCGAAGCCACCGCGGACGCCGCGCTGCGGATCGCGGGTGTCGGTCTCCCCGGCGACTAGTGCCGTGCCGGGCGTCGCAACCCGGTGAACCTTGCCGGTCACAGCACTAGCCACCCGTGCCGGCCTCCCAGCCCGCGCGGTCGTCCCACGCCTGGAGGGTGCGGCCGCTCTCGAAGCGGTGCACGTGCGCGGTCACCGGGTCGGTGAACGCCAGTATCCGGGCCAGGAGTTGCAGCGGCCTGCGGTAGTCGTCCGGGGCCGGGTCGGTGACCTGCGGATACACCGGGTCGCCGAGGATGGGCAGACCCAGGCTGTTCATGTGGACCCGCAGCTGGTGGGTGCGGCCGGTGCGCGGGGTCAGCCGGTAGCGGGCCAGCCCGCCCCGGGCCTCGACGCATTCGACCAGACTCTCGGCGTTGGGCTCGCCGCCGGGCACCTCGACCGCCGCGATGACCCCTCGGGCCTTCTCGATCCGGCTGCGGACCGTGCGCGGGAGGGTGCGGGCGAGTTCCGGGTCGTGGGGTGCGAGGGCCTCATACTCCTTGTGCACCTCGCGCCGCTGGAAGAGGAGCTGGTAGGCGCCGCGGTCCTCGGGGCGGACGCTGAACATCACCAGTCCCGCCGTCAGCCGGTCCAGCCGGTGCGCGGGGCTGAGGCCGGGCAGGTCCAGTTCCTCGCGGAGCCGGGCCAGGGCGGTCTCGGTGATGTGGGAGCCGCGCGGGGTGGTGGCCAGGAAGTGCGGCTTGTCCACGACCAGCAGGTGCGCGTCGCGGTGGACGACGGAGATCGGGAAGGGCACCCGCGGCTCCGGCTCCATGTCCCGGTGGAACCACAGGTAGGCGCCCGGCTCGTACGGGTCCTGCGCGCGCAGGACCCGCCCGCCGGGGCCCAGCACCCGGCCCGCGGCCAGCAGGCGGGCGACCGAGTCGGCGCCGCGGGTGCCGGCGTAGCGCGCCGCGAGGTAGTCGCCGAGATCGTGCCACGTCCCGTCCGGGTCGGGCGGGAGCCGCAGCCGGACCGGGTCGATGCCGGCGCGCTGGGGGAGGGGCGAGGGGGGTGGCTGGGCTCTGCGTCTCATCGGGGAACAGGCTATGCGGCTACCGCTGGGTGAAAGTGCCCAGGTGGCCGGCGTCGAGGTATTCGATGCGCAGGGTGCCGTCGGCGAAGATCACACCGGTGCGGCCGACCGCGTTCTCCCCCGCGGTCATGAAGCTGAAGGTGTCCCCGTCGTAGTGGGTCAGCGGGAAGCGCAGGGGCTCGGGGCCGAGGGCGAGGGTGAGCGCGCCTTTGTCGTCGGCGGTCACGGTGGCCTTGCCGTAGTAGGGGTTGTCGTAGGTACCGGTGTACGCGGCGCTGTCCCGGGCCGGCTGCGCTCCGGCGGGCGGATGGGCGTAGTCGGTGGTCGACCCGTCCGGGGGTTCGAGGGCCGCCGCGTAGGCGGAGGCGGCCAGGGCGAGCCAGTCGGTGGAGACCTTGCCGTGCTCGGCGTAGTCGAAGAAGTCCAGGGCGACGGCGTCGGGCAGGCCGACCGGGGCGCCGTTGGTCAGGACGACGATGCCGAGCCGCTCCAGCGGGAGCATGGTGACGTTGGTGTTGGCGCCGAGTTCGAAGGCGCCGGAGTGGCTCAGGCGCAGGCGGCCGGCGCTGTCGTAGCTGACGTTCCAGCCGAGGCCGTAGAAGCTGGTGGTGCCGACGGCGTTGGTCGGCTGCGACACGATCGCGGGCACGTGGGTCCGGGCGAGGGTATCGGCCGGGATGATCCGCTTCCCGTCGAGGGTGCCGCCGGCCAGCTGCAGCCGCAGCCAGCGGGCCATGTCGGTGGCGGTGGAGCTGACCCCGCCGGCCGGGGCCTGGGCGTCCGGGTCGCGGACGAAGCGCGGGCTCCAGGTGCCGTCCGCGTTCTTGACGTGGGTGGCGGCGTGGTCGGGGGAGTTGACGAAGGCGGAGAACTCGGTGCTCGTACGGGTCATGCCGGCGGGCTTGAACAGGGTGTCGGCGCTGAGCTTCTGCCAGCTGGTGCCCTTGGCGCGGGCGACCGCCTCGGCGGCCGCGGTGAACCCGAAGTTGGTGTAGGCGTAGCTCGCCCGGAACGGACCGAGGGGCTCCAGGCGCAGGTGGTCCAGGATGTACGCCTGGTCGTAGCCGAGGTCTTCGAGGAGGTCGCCGGCGTGGTCGGGGAGGCCGCTGCGGTGGGAGAACAGGTCGGCGGTGGTGACGTGGCCGGTGACCCAGGGGTCCTTCAGGGAGAACCCGGGCAGGACGGTGCGGTCGTCCCACTCCTGGGGACCGGTGAGCGTGCCGGCCACGACCGTGGAGGAGACGGGCTTGGACAGCGAGGCGATCTGGAAGACGGTGCCGGGGCCCACCTTTGCGCTCTCGCCGGTCCTGCGGAGCCCGTAGCCCTTGATGTGGACGACCTTGTCGTCGTGGACCACGGCCACCGACACGCCGGGAACCCCGGTGCGGCGCATCATGTCCTCGACGGTGCGGTCGAGGCGGGCGACGGCCTTGTCGACGGCGGCGTCGGTGATCTGGGGCTTCGGGGCGGGGGGCGGGCTGGGCGCGGCCGTTGCCGACAGCGCCACCACCGTGGTCAGGAAGACCGCGGCCCCGGCTGCCCCGAGCGCGTGGCGGGTACGCATGGGGTCATTGTCCTGCCGGGGGCCGCGCAGCGCGCGGCGCCGTTGCCGGGGGCGCTGCCCCCGGACCCCCGCGCCTCAAACGCCGGCGAGGCTGAAAGACCGGGGCTCCACCCCCGGCCCCGCGCCTCGAACGCCGGCGGGGCTGAAAAGAAACCTTTACGCGGCTGCGCGGTGTTCCTGTTCGGCCTCGACCGAGGCGTTCCAGTCGCGCTTGATCGCGCGCCAGCCCTCGTCCGTCTCGCCCAAGCGCCAGTAGCCCGAGATCGACAGGCGCTCGCGCGGGACGCCGCGCTCCATGCGGAGGTGGCGGCGCAGGTCCTTGACGAAGCCGGCCTCGCCGTGGACGAAGGCGTGGACGTCCGTGGAGGGGAACTCCATGGCGGTGACGGCCTCCACCAGGGCCTCGCCCACCGGGCGGTCGCCGCGGTGCAGCCAGATCGGGACGATGCCGTCCGGGGTGGCGATCTTCAGCTCGTCGGCCGGGCCGTCGATCTCGACGATGGCGTGGACCTGCGCGCCCGCCGGCATCCGCTCCATCGCGGCGGCGATCGCCGGAAGGGCGCTCTCGTCGCCCACCAGGAGGTGCCAGCCGGCCACCGGGTCCGGGGCGTAGGCGCCGCCCGGGCCGAGGAAGCGTACGAGCTCGCCCGGCTGCACCCGCGCCGCCCAGGGGCCGGCCAGGCCCTCGTCGCCGTGGACCACGAAGTCGAGGGTCAGCTCCAGGTGCGCGGGGTCCCAGCTCCGCACCGTGTACGCGCGCTGGCGCGGCCACTGCGCGCGGGGGAAGTCTGCGCGGATCCGGTCCAGGTCCCACGGCGCGGGGTAGCTGACGCCCGCCGGGGCGAACAGCAGCTTGACGTATTGGTCGGTGTACTCGCCCGCGCCGAACTCCCGGAGGCCCTCACCGCCCAGCACGAGGCGCACCATGTGCGGCGACAGCCGCTCGGTGCGTACGACGACGGCGGTGCCGACGGTGCGGGCGCGTCCTTCTGCCACGGTGACTCCCCTGACTCCATGAAACTTAGCCTTACCTAAGTTATCACCTCATGGGCGCAGCACGCTGCCCAGCCGAGCGACTGCGCCCCCCAGACCCCACCGACGGGCTAGCGCATCCACCAGTTCGGGCTGCGCCGGGGCCGCCGGAAGGGCCGGGTCGAACGCCGGAAGCGGCACGTCAGAGGCCACCTGGACCACCTTCGGGGCCACCGCCAGATAGGGCCGGGACTCGTCCAGCCGCTTGCGCTGGGTCGGCGTCAGCTTCGACTTCGGATCGTCGACCGCCGCGATGATCCCGGCCAGGGTGCCATAGGCGTCCAGGAGTTTGGCGGCCGTCTTCTCGCCGATGCCGGGGACGCCCGGCAGGCCGTCGCTCGGGTCGCCGCGCAGCAGCGCCAGATCCGCGTAACCGGGGCCGTCCACCCCGTACTTCTCGCGGAGCCACGCCTCGTCGGTCACCTGCAGGGTGCCCACGCCCTTGAGCGGGTACAGCACCCGCCGCTGCCGGGCGTCGTCCACCAGCTGGTACAGGTCCCGGTCGCCCGTGACGATGTCCACCGGGCCGCTCGCGCGGGCGGTGAGCGTGCCGATCACGTCGTCCGCCTCGTACCCGGCGACCCCGACCCGGGCGATGCCGAAGGCGTCCAGCGCCGCCTCGATGATCGGGACCTGCGGGGCGAGCGTGTCCGGGGTCTCCTCCACGTCGGGGCCGGTCTCGGTCTCCTCGGCCACCCGGTGCGCCTTGTAGGAGGGGATCAGCTCCACCCGCCAGTGCGGCCGCCAGTCGGCGTCCATGCACGCCACCAGATCGTCCGGCCGGTGGTCCTGGACGAGCCGGCCGATGAAGTCGAGCAGCCCGCGCACGGCGTTGACCGGGGTGCCGTCGGGGGCCTTCACCGAGTCCGGCACACCGAAGTAGGCACGGTAGTAGAGGGAGGCGGTGTCCAGGAGCATCAGGCGTCGTGTCGTCACGGAGTCGATGATGCCGCAACGCACCCCGGCGGATGCCCCGGCCGCCCGGACAGCCCGCGCCGGGACGGACAGTGAGCGGATGAGTACGGGAACAGCCGTGCACGCGAAACCGGAGGCGGTTGCTGCGTAAGGTGCTTACAGCACACCGATGTGCGACAGACATGGGGAGGGCAGCCCCGACATGAACGACAGGGACGGCACCGACGGCAGCGATGGCATGGACGGCAAGCTGAACGACAGGGACGACAAGAGCAAGGACAAGGACGGCAAGGAGCCGCTCCGGGTGGGCGTGGCCGTGCGCAAGCGGCGCCGGGCGCTCCATCTCACGCTGGCCGCCGTGTCGGCGCGCAGCGGCCTGTCGGTGCCCTTCCTGAGTCAGATAGAGAACGAGCGGGCCCGGCCCAGCATGCGCTCCCTGGAGCGGGTCGCGGACGCGCTGGAGACCACGGCCGTCGAGCTGCTGGCCGCCTCCGACACCGCGCGCACGGTGGACCTCGTACGGGCCGGTGACGCCTCCGGGCTCACCCCGATCCCGGGCGTACGGCCCCTGGTGCGCGGGCACCACCAGCTGCACGCGATGGAGTTCACCGGGGACCAGGACGCCGGACGCGAGTACCAGCACCGCAACGACGAACTGATGTACGTGGTCGAGGGTGCCTGCCAGGTCGAGGCGGAAGGGCGGGCGTACCGGCTGGAGAGCGGGGACGCGCTGTTCCTGTCCGGCGGCGTGCGGCACCGCTGGCGGGCCGTCACCGAGGACACCCGGATCCTGGTCGTCGCGGTGGGCGAGCACATCCACGCGACCTCCGAGCCCCCGTCGCCGGGACACTGAGCGGCGTGCGGCGGGTCGTCTCGCTGGTGCCCTCGCTGACCGAGGCGGTGGCCGTGAGCGCGCCGGGGCTGCTGGTCGGGGTCACCGATTGGTGCACGCACCCCGGGGACCTCGGCGACGCGGTACGGATCGGGGGGACGAAGAACCCCGACGTACGGCGGATCGCGGAGCTCCGGCCGGACCTGGTGATCGCCAACGAGGAGGAGAACCGGGCCCCCGACCTGGCGGCGCTGCGCGCGGCCGGTGTGGAGGTGCTGGTCACCGAGGTCCGGGACCTGCCGCAGGCGCTGCGGGAGCTGGACCGGGTGCTGGTGGGGGCGCTGGGGCTGACGAGGCCGGGGTGGCTGACGGACGCGGAGCGCGCGTGGGCCGGGGTGGAGCCGACCGGTGCGCTCACCGCCTTCGTGCCGATCTGGCGGCGGCCGTGGATGGTGCTGGGCCGGGACACCTTCGCCGGGGACCTGCTGGCGCGGCTCGGGGTCCGCAACGTCTACGCCGGACACCCGGAGCGGTATCCCCGGGTGCCGGTGGAGGAACTCGCGGCGGCCGGCTGCGACCTGGTGGTGCTCCCGGACGAGCCGTACCGGTTCACGGCCGAGGACGGCCTGCAGGCCTTCCCGGGCCTGCCCGCCGCCCTGGTCAGCGGCCGCCACCTGACCTGGTACGGGCCCTCGCTGGCCGAGGCCCCGCAGGTACTGGCAAGGGCCCTGCGCGCGGCCCGCTGAGCGACGTACCCTCACGGGATGCGTACCGGAAGATCATTAATTCTGCTTGCGGCGACGGCCCTGCTGGCCGGAGCCTGCGCGGCCCCCGAGGCAGACCCCCGCCGTCCGCCGCCCGGCATCGGCGAGCTCAGCACCGGCGAGCTCCAGAGCCGGTGGTGGAGCTGGGCCGCCTCCAGCCCGGCCCGCTCCAACCCGGTGGCGGACCCGGACGGCAGCTTCTGCGCCGAGAACCAGCCGGCCGACGTGTGGTACCTCGCGGGCACCGTCGGGAGCCGGGCCGAGCGCCGGTGCTCGATCCCCAAGGGCCGGCCGGTGGTCCTTCCGGTGCTCAACTTCACCGGCACGAAGGCCGAGTGCGCGGCGCGGCTGGCCGAGGCGCGGGGCACCGTCGTGTGGGGCCGGACCGACGTGGCGGTGGAGCGCATCGAGCCCACCACCATCCGGATCAAGGGGGTCGAGGGGAACCCGCTGACCCGGAAGGCGGGGACGGTGACCACGTACGGCTGTGGGTTGTGGGTGCGCCTGGGGCCCGTCTGGGACTCGGGCGCCCTGACCATCGAGGGCTCGGCCGGATCGGCCTCCACCTCGGTCCGCTACGACCTCCGGGTCGGCTAGGCCGTCTCTCTCGGATCTTGCCGGGCGTCGCGGGCCCGGCAAGATCCGAAAGGGACGACCTAGCGGGGGAGCAGTGCGCCGCTGAAGAGGCCGCGGAGGGTGTGGGCGGCGGCCAGGAGCCAGGCGGTCAGCAGGCCGAGGAAGAGGGCGGTGGCGAGCCAGGCGTAGGCGGTCAGACCGGTGTGGTGGGCCAGGCCGGTGGCGCCGGTGACGCAGGTGCCGACGGGGAAGGTCAGGGCCCACCAGGTCATCGCGAAGCCCATGCCGCCCCGGGCCGCCCGGACCAGCATGGCCGCGGCCAGGGCCAGCCACAGCAGGGCGAAGCCCAGCACGGGGACCCCGTAGACCAGGGCGAAGGCGCCCAGTGCGCCCGCGTAGGTGCCGTCGATCGAGTGGGGGGCGACATCGGCGAGCTGGTTCACGGCGGTGGTGGACTGGCCGAGGGGGCCGAGGACCAGGAACAGGGTCGGGGTCAGCGCCAGGGGGAGGGGGCCGCCCACGATCAGCCGGCCGAAGATCAGGGGGAGCATCAGCAGGGTGGCGAGCAGGCTGATCCCGAACATGGTGTAGCAGGCGAGCAGCAGGGTCTCGCGGGGCTGGCCGGCGGGCAGGTGGGGTATCAGCAGCGGGCCGAGGGCGGCGGAGACCATGGGGGAGACCAGGGGGAGCAGCCAGACGGGGGTGGCCTGCCCGGGCTCGACCTTGTGCCGTACGACCATCAGGTAGGGCACGGCCACGGCCATGACCAGGCCGATCGCGGTACCCGCGGTGAAGAGCACGGCGTCCACGGCGACGGCGGCGCCGGTCCCGATGAGGTCCTTGCCGACGATGAGGGTGCCGCCGCCGACGGCCAGCAGCGCCATCGCGAGGCAGCCGTAGAAGGGGGCGACGGCCGGGTCGAGGAGATGGGCGCGGGCCTGGTCGCGGTGGTGGAGCCAGTGCCCGGCGCGGGCCGTGAGCAGGACGGCGAGGAGGACGGCGGACAGCGCCCAGACGAGCTGGCAGGCCACGCGCTGGCCGGGGAGCTGGTACGGGAGGGCCGCGCCGGCGTTGGCGAGGATCGCCGTGCCCATGACGCAGGCGTACCAGTTGGGGCCGAGGTGCCGCAGTGCGGGGGCCTTGTGGGCCCGGACCGCGGGAGTGGTGTGAGTGCGGGGTCGCACGAGAGTGGTGGCCATGGATCCAGCCTCGTGCCCGGGCGGACGGGGCGGCAGAGACCATCTCCCTATGAGGCCATAAACTGATGTTATGGCTAATGAGGAGTGGGTTCCGCTGGCGCACCGGGTACCGGACCTGGGCGCGCTGGAACTGCTGCTCGCGGTCGCGCGGGTCGGCAGCCTGAGCGGCGCGGCCCGGCGGCTGGGCATCACCCAGCCCGCCGCGAGCAGCCGGATCCGGGCGATGGAGACCCGGCTCGGCGTGGCCCTGGTCGACCGCTCGCCGCGCGGGTCGACGCTGACGGCCGAGGGCGCGCTCGTCACGGACTGGGCCCGGCGGGTGGTGGAGGCGGCGGAGGCCTTCGACGCGGGGGCGCAGGCGCTGCGCGGGCGGCGGGACTCGCGGCTGCGGGTGGCCGCCAGCATGACCATCGCGGAGTACCTGCTGCCGGGCTGGCTGATCGCCCTGCGCGGGCAGCGCCCGGACACGGCGGTGTCCCTGCACGCCGGGAACTCGGCGGTGGTCGCCGAACGGGTCCTCGCGCACGAGGCCGACCTCGGCTTCGTGGAGGGGCTGACCGTGCCCGAGGGACTGGATTCGGCGGTGATCGCGCAGGACCGCCTGGTCGTGGCCGTGGCTCCGGGCCACCCTTGGGCCCGCCGCGCCAAGGGGGTGGCGGTGGCGGAACTGGCCTCGACCCCGCTGATCCTGCGCGAGCGGGGGTCCGGCACGCGACAGGTCCTGGACGCCGCGCTGGCCTCGGCCGGCGGGCTGGCCGCGCCGCTGCTGGAACTGGCGTCGACCACGGCGGTGAAGGCGGCGGCGCTGAGCGGTGCGGGGCCGTGCGTGCTGTCGGAGCTGGCGGTCGGGGATGAACTGGGCGCGCGGCGGCTGGTGGAGGTCCCGGTGCCGGGTGCGCCGCTCGACCGGGCCCTGCGGGCGGTCTGGCCGACCGGTTCCCGCCCGGCGGGCCCGGCCCGTGACCTGCTGTCCCTGACCCACCGCCGGATCTAGGCCGTCGGTCGACGCCCGTTCTGGTCCGTTCGGGCGAGGAGGGATCGATTCGCCGCGGTGCGGATGGTGACCGAGGTGCGCGACGCGGCAAAGGTGGCTCCTGCACGTTTGTCGCTCTCCCGAGGAGAACCCAGATGCGTCTTCGCCATGCCGCCGTCGCCGCCTTCGGCGCTGTCACCCTGCTGCTCACGATCCCGACGTCGGCCTCGGCCGCGGAGGGACAGTTCCAGTACACGGTCTCCGGTCTCGACGGCATGCCGCTGAGGGTCGTACTGGAGAACCCGCCGAGCGGGGAGTGCATCACGCTGCCCGAGGTGGCCGACCCCTCGGCCAGCTCCCCGGCGCACTCGCCGCGCAACCGGACCGACGAGGTGGCGCTCGTGTTCACGGAGCCGGACTGCACGGGCCGCGAGTTCACGCTGCGGCCGCGCACGGGCTACGGCACGGAGCGCCTCGAACTGCGGTCGGTGGTCTTCGTCCGGCCCGAGTGACGAACGGCTGCCGGGCCCGGAGCCGCGCGGGGCGGCTCAGCTCTCCGAGCTGAGCCGCTTCGTCAGGAGCGAGCCCACGACGATCAGCGCGACGCCCAGCCACCACATGTTGTCGAAGACGAGGACGGCGATCCCGATCGGCACCAGCAGGCCCGCCAGCGGCAGCAACAGTCCGGCCCGGCCGGGTGGTTCGGGGCCCTCGCCGGTGGCCTCGCGGACCGCGCGGGCGCGGACGACGTCCGGGTACCAGACGGTGAACTTCAGCGCGGCGACGATGGCCAGGATCTGGATGATCCAGCCGGTCCAGATGTTGTTCGGGTTGTGCAGGACCAGGTCCCCGTAGGCTCCCGCGAGGGCCGCCACCACGAAGGCCGCACCCCACACGCCCGTGATCACGTAGTTGGCGCGGATGAAGCCGGGCGCGTGCCAGTGCGAGGGATCGACCTGTTCACGGGCGTACTGGAGGGTGAAGGGCGTCCCCACGGCCATCGAGCCGAAGGCGATCACGGCCAGGGTGATGTTCGCGACCTCGCCCGCGTACGTCTCCAGCCAGCGCAGGGTCCCCTCGCTCGCCAGGGCTCCGACGACGGCCATCGAGGCGAAGAACACCACGTCGGCCAGTTCCAGGAGTTTCCAGCTGCTGCCGCGGTTGATCAGGTGGCTCGCCGCGATGAGCGCGACGGCCGTGGCCAGCGCCAGTCCGACCGCGAGCTCGAACCGCCCCGGGCCGACCAGCAGTGAGAAGACGATCCACGGAGCCATTCCGATGACCGGGTTCTCCAGGAACCCGGACACCGGGCCGGATGCCGTGCCCTTTGCCTCGGTCCGCACCTTCCCAGCCTGCGCGCCCGCCGGGCGGCCGGCCAATCGGGCCGGGCGGCCACGCACCTCCGCCCTTAGGGGGTGTGTTGCCGGTCAGGCCGGGCTCGCGGTGTCCGGCCTGACCGACAAGACACCCCCTCACCCCGCGCCGTCGGGCGCGAGGGAGGGGCGGAGGGGGTGCGGGCCGTCAGCCCACCGGTACCGGGGTGCGGACGGAGGCCGCCTCGACCAGGGCGGACATCACCCGCGTGTCCGTGTCCCGCTCCGGGTGCCACTGGACGCCCAGCACCCACCGCTCCGGGTCGGGCAGTTCGATCGCCTCCACCGTGCCGTCGACCGCGTGGGCCGAGACGACCAGGCCGCGGCCCAGCCGGTCGACGGCCTGGTGGTGGTAGGTCGGGACCTGCGCCTCCTCCGCGACCAGGTCCGCGTACCGGGTGCCCTGGACCGGGCGGACCGGGTGCCAGGAGATGGCCCCCGGCGTCTCGAAGTGGCCGTCGATGTGCTGGATCAGCGTGCCGCCCAGGGCCACGTTCAGGGCCTGCATGCCGCGGCAGATGCCGAGCAGGGGCAGGTCCGCGTCCAGCGCGGCGGCGATCAGGGCCAGCTCCCAGTGGTCGCGGACCGTGGCGGGGGCGCCCGTACGGGAGTCGCGCGCGGCTCCGTAGTGCACCGGGTCCAGGTCAGGGCCGCCCGCGACGACCAGGCCGTCCACCCGGCTCAGCACCTCCGCCGCCGATCCGGGTTCGTCCGGCGGGAGCAGCACGGCCGCGCCGCCCGCCGCCTGGACGAGTTCGTAGTACCCGGTCGGTACGAGGGATGTCGGGAGGTCCCACACGCCGTAGCGGGTGGAATCCTCGACGTAGGTGGTGATGCCGATGAGCGGCCTGGGCACGTTCGTTACCTCCGACAGGGGCAGAGCAGGGCAGGAACAGGGTTTCAGTCGCGGGTCAGTTCCGCCTCGGCTTCCGCGAGAGCCGCGAACTCCTCCTCCGGGGCCGAGGCCACCAGGTGGTGCCGACTGTAGAAGGCGAAGTAGGCCAGGGCGACGGCGTACACGGCCAGGGCGATGAACGCGGCGTCCTTGTCCACCAGGAAGGTGGCGACCAGGGCCGACAGGGCGAGTGCGAAGGCCACCGAGGAGGTCAGGATCCCGCCCGGGGTGCGGTACGGGCGCTCCAGGTCCGGCTCCCGGCGGCGCAGCACGATGTGCGAGAGGGCCATCAGGGCGTAGGAGATGGTGGCGCCGAACACCGCGATGTTGAGCATGCGGGCTCCGTCGCCGGTGGCCGCGGCAAGGGCGAAGCCGATCGCGCCGGGGATGATCAGGCCCAGGTACGGGGCCTTGCGCTTCGAGGTGAGCGAGAGGAAGCGGGGCAGGTAGCCGGCCCGGGAGAGGGCGAAGAGCTGGCGCGAGCCCGCGTAGATGAGGGAGAAGAAGGAGGCCACCAGGCCGGCCAGGCCCGCGTAGTTCACGAAGCGGCTGAGCGCGGTCGGGCCGCCGTCCCCTTCCAGGGCCACGACCAGCGGGTTGCCGGCGGCCTTGACGGCGTCGGCGCCCTGGGCGCCGGTCGCGGCGAAGAAGGTGATCAGGGCGAGCAGGGCGAGGATGCCCATGGAGATGGAGAGGGCCTTCGGCATCGAGCGGACCGGGTCCTTGGCCTCTTCGGCCGCCAGCGGTACGCCTTCCACGCCGAGGAAGAACCACATGCCGAAGGGGAACGCGGCCCAGATGCCCAGGACGCCCAGCGGCAGCCAGGAGTTCGAGCCGAAGGCGGCCGCGTCGACGGGGATGTTGTTCAGGCCGGAGGCGTCGAACTCGGTGAAGGCCCCCACCGCGAAGATCAGCAGCGCGGCGACGGCGATCGCGGTCACGACGAGGCTGAAGCGGAGCGCCTCGCCGACGCCCCAGAGGTGGACGCCGATGAAGATGACGAAGCAGCCGAGGTAGACGGGCCAGCTGGAGGTGAGTCCGAAGAGGCCGAGGGATTCGACGTAGTCGCCGATGAAGATGACGATCGCGGCCGGGGCCAGGATGTACTCGATGAGGATGGCGGTGCCGGTGAGGAAACCGCCCCACGGGCCGAGCGCGCGGCGGGCGAAGCCGTAGCCGCCGCCCGCGGTCGGCAGGATGGTGGACAGCTCGGCGAGCGAGAAGACCAGACAGGCGTACATCGCGCCCATGAGGACGGTGGCGATGGCGAGGCCGCCGAAGCCGCCCTTGTCGAGGCCGACGTTCCAGCCGGAGAAGTCCCCGGAGACGACATAGGCGACGCCGAGACCGGTGAGGAGCAGCCAGCCGGCGCTGCCGCGGCGCAGCGTCCGGCGCGCGAGATATTCGTCGGGGCTGTCCCCGCCGTCGGGGGACTTGGTGGGTGCGGGTACGGCGGCGAGCCGTGCCTCGATGTCGTCGGCCATCGTGCGCTCCTGCCTCAGGGCAATGGTTGTGGGGCGTACCTTTGCCTTAGAGGGGCGGAGTGCGCAAGACCTCTGCGTTAAACAGAAGTTACGAAACCCTCTCGGGCCGCCCCTGGCGCCGCTCAGGTCAGGAAGCCCCGCAGCAGCGCCGCCGTGCCGCAGCAGTGCTCGCGCATGGTCTCCCGGGCCCCGGCCGCGTCGCCCTCCAGCACCGCCTCCACCAGCGTGCTGTGCTGCTGCTGGGAGTGCTCCAGGTTGCGTACGAGCAGCGGGATGCAGTCCAGCAGGTCGTTCACGGTGGCCCGGACGGCGGCGTACTGGGCCGTCAGGGTGGCGGACCCGGCCAGTTCGCACAGGGTGAGGTGGAAGAGCGTGTCCTGGCGGCGATAGTCGGCGAGCGGGGCGTCATGGGTGGCCGCCAGGGCGCCGAGCAGTCGTTCGGTGCCCTCCTCGGTCAGGCCCTGGGAGGCGCACAGTCCGGCCGCCCCCACCTCCAGGACCTCGCGGAACCGCAGGACGTCCTCGATGTCCACCCCCGCGACGCGCCGGCGCAGCTCCTCCTCGGCGCCGCCGGCCGGGGTGTCGGGCCGGGGCAGCACGAACGTTCCGCCGTACCGCCCGCGCCGGGCCTCCACGAGCCCCTGGTCCTGCAGCACCTTCAGCACCTCGCGCAGGGTCACCCGGCTGATCCCCATGCGCTCCGCCAGCTCGCGCTCGGGTGGCAGCCGTTCGCCGCCCGGCACCAGACCCAGCCGGACCACCTGGAGGATCTGCTCCAGCGCCTCCTCGAAACCGTTGCCCGCCCGCACCTGCCGCAGCACGGGATTCAGTCGTGCGGTGGCGCCGCCTTCGCTCGCCGTATCGGTCATCTCGGCTCCTCCCCTTCCCAAGCAATGGTTCTATTCAATACCTTAGGCCTCCTCGGCTCACCGAAGGAGAGATTCCAGTGGTAGACCGCAAGCCGCCGCTCGCGCCCGAGGAGCTCCGCTCCCTCGTCGCCAGTGGTGAGATCGACACAGTCGTCCTGGCCTTCCCCGACATGCAGGGGAGGCTCCAGGGCAAGCGGTTCGCCGCACAGTTCTTCCTCGACGAGGTCCTCGAGCACGGTACCGAGGGCTGCAACTACCTCCTCGCCGTCGATACCGACATGAACACCGTCGACGGTTACGAGATGTCCTCCTGGGACCGGGGCTACGGCGACTTCGCCATGCACCCCGACCTCGCCACCCTGCGCCGCATCCCGTGGAACCCCGGCAGCGCCTTCCTGCTCGCCGACCTCGCCTGGAACGACGGCTCGCCCGTCGTCGCCGCGCCCCGGCAGATCCTGCGCCGCCAGCTGGAGCGCCTCGCCGAGGCCGGCTACACCGCGATGGTGGGCACCGAGCTGGAGTTCATGGTCTTCCAGGACACCTACGAGCAGGCCTGGAACTCGGGCTACCGCGGCCTGACCCCGGCCAACCAGTACAACATCGACTACTCCGTCCTCGGGACCGGCCGCATCGAACCCCTGCTGCGCCGGATCCGCAACGAGATGCAGGCCGCGGGCCTGATCGTCGAGTCGGCCAAGGGGGAGTGCAACCTCGGCCAGCATGAGATCGCCTTCCGCTACGACGAGGCGCTCACCACCTGTGACCAGCACTCCGTCTACAAGACCGGAGCCAAGGAGATCGCCTCCCAGGAAGGTGTCTCGCTCACCTTCATGGCCAAGTTCGACGAGCGCGAGGGCAACTCCTGTCACATCCACCTCTCGCTGGCCGACGCCGACGGACACAACGCGATGGCCGGGGACGGCCCAGGCGGAATGTCACCGGTGATGCGGCACTTCCTGGCCGGCCAGCTGGCCGCGCTGCGCGACTTCTCCCTTCTCTACGCCCCGAACATCAACTCGTACAAGCGTTTCCGGCCGGGATCCTTCGCGCCGACCGCCGTCGCCTGGGGCGTGGACAACCGGACCTGCGCGCTCCGGGTCGTCGGCCACGGCCGCTCCATGCGCTTCGAGAACCGCCTCCCCGGCGGAGACGTCAACCCGTACCTCGCCGTCGCCGGCCTGGTCGCGGCCGGGCTCTACGGCATCGAGCACCGCCTGGAGCTCCCCGAGGCCTGCGGCGGGAACGCCTACACCGCCGACTACGCACACGTCCCCGCCACCTTGCGCGAGGCCGCCGAGCTCTGGGAGAACAGCGAGATCGCCAAGGCCGCCTTCGGCCCCGAAGTGGTCGCGCACTACCGGAACATGGCCCGCGTGGAACTCGACGCCTACGACTCCGCGGTGACCGACTGGGAGCTGCGCCGCTCCTTCGAACGCCTGTAGCCACCGCACGCCACCGAACGAAACTGTGAGGCACCACGTGTCCGACGCGCTGGAAGTGTTGAATCCGGCCACCGAGGAAACCGTCGCCGTCGTCCCGGCCGCCACACGGGACGACGTCGACGCCGCCGTCGCCCGGGCCGCCGCGGCCCAGCGCGCCTGGGCGGCGGCCGCCCCCGCCGACCGGGCCCGGCTGCTGCGCCGCTTCGCCGCGGTCGTCGACGGCCACATCGAGGAACTGGCCCAGCTGGAGGTCCGCGAAGCCGGCCACACCATCGGCAACGCCCGCTGGGAAGCGGGCAACGTACGCGACCTCCTCGACTTCGCCGCCGGGGGAGTGGAACGGCTCTCCGGCCGCCAGATCCCCGTCGCCGGCGGCATCGACATCACCTTCCTCGAACCCCTCGGCGTCATCGGCGTGATCGCCCCGTGGAACTTCCCCATGCCGATCGCCGCCTGGGGCCTGGCCCCGGCGCTCGCCGCCGGCAACGCCGTCATCCTCAAGCCCGCCGAGACCACCCCGCTGACCGCGCTGCGCCTCGCCGAACTCGCCCTCGAAGCCGGGATCCCCGAGCACCTCTTCCAGGTGCTCCCCGGCCGTGGGGACGTCGCCGGCGACGCACTCGTCGAACACCCCGGCGTCGCGAAGATCGTCTTCACCGGGTCCACCCGCGTCGGCAAGCAGATCATGGCCAAGTGCGCCGACCGGGTGAAGCGCGTCACCCTCGAACTCGGTGGCAAGAGCCCCAACATCGTCTTCGCCGACGCCGACCTCGAAGCAGCGGCCGCCGCCGCCCCCATGGCCTTCCTCGACAACACCGGCCAGGACTGCTGCGCCCGCACCCGCATCCTCGTACAGCGCTCCGCCTACGACCGCTTCCTGGAGCTCGTCGCCCCCGGCATCGCGGCCGTGACCGTGGGCGACCCGCTCGACGAGAAGACCCAGATGGGCCCGCTGATCTCCCGGACCCAGCTGGACCGCGTACGGTCCTTCGTCACCGACGACCTCACCGCCATCCGCGGCACCGCCCCCGCAGGCCCCGGCTTCTGGTACCCGCCCACCCTCGTCACGGACGTCGCCCCCACCGCGCCCGTGGCCGCCGAGGAGGTCTTCGGACCGGTCGCCGTCGTCCTGCCCTTCGAGGACGAGGAGGACGCCGTACGCCTGGCCAACGCGACCGAGTACGGCCTCTCCGGCTCCCTCTGGACCCGCGACATCGGGCGCGCGCTGCGCGTCTCGCGCGCCGTCGCTGCCGGCAACCTGTCCGTCAACTCCCACAGCAGCGTCCGCTACTGGACCCCCTTCGGCGGCTACAAGCAGTCCGGGCTCGGCCGCGAGCTCGGACCCGACGCCCTCACCGCATTCACCGAGACCAAGAACGTCTTCATCAGCACGGAGGCCTGAAGCACATGTCCAACGAAGAGATCATCTGCCGCCGCCTGGTCGGCCGCACCGCCGTCATCACCGGAGCCGGCAGCGGCATCGGCCTCGCCACCGCCCGCCGCCTGGCCTCCGAAGGCGCCAACGTGGTCTGCGCGGACATCGACGAGACGGCCGGCAAGGCCGCCGCCGAGGAGGTCGGCGGTCTGTTCGTCAAGGTCGACGTCACCAGCCCCGAGGAGGTCGAGGCGCTCTTCAAGACCGCCTTCGACACCTACGGCTCCGTGGACATCGCCTTCAACAACGCGGGCATCTCGCCCCCGGACGACGACTCCATCCTGACCACCGGCCTGGAGGCCTGGAAGCGCGTCCAGGACGTCAACCTCACCTCCGTCTACCTGTGCTGCAAGGCAGCCCTGCCCTACATGCAGCGCCAGGGCCGCGGCTCCATCATCAACACCGCCTCCTTCGTCGCCATCATGGGCGCCGCCACCTCCCAGATCTCCTACACCGCCTCCAAGGGCGGGGTCCTGGCCATGTCCCGCGAGCTCGGCGTGCAGTTCGCCCGCGAGGGCATCCGCGTCAACGCCCTGTGCCCGGGGCCCGTGAACACCCCCCTGCTGCAGGAACTGTTCGCCAAGGACCCCGAGCGCGCCGCCCGCCGCCTCGTCCACATCCCGCTCGGCCGCTTCGCCGAGCCCACCGAGATCGCCGCCGCCGTCGCCTTCCTCGCCAGCGACGACTCCTCCTTCATCAACGCCACCGACTTCCTCGTCGACGGCGGTATCTCCGGCGCGTACGTGACCCCGCTGTAGGCGCACCGGCACCGCGCCGCACCGCACCCCGGCCGGCCGGGCACCACAAGGTGCCCGGCCGGCCCCTCAGGGCTGTCCCGACCCTCGAAGGAGCAGCATGCAGAGAAAATGGGCAGCCCCCCTCGCCCTCGCCGCGGTCACCGGATCCGGCCTCCTGGCGGCCCCGCCGGCCCAGGCCGCGCACACCCCCTGTCCCCAAGTCACCGTCGGCTCCGGCTGGTACGGGGACAACCAGGCCCGCCTCCAGCAGCTCATCGACCGGTACGGCAGCTGCAACCCGTACCGGACCGGCCGCACCAAGCCCGTCGCCGTCTTCGACTGGGACAACACCGTCGTCAAGAACGACGTCGGCGACGCCACCATGTTCTGGCTCCTGCGCAACGGCCGGATTCGCCAGCCCGCCGCCGGGGACTGGTCCACCACCAGCCGTCACCTCACCCCCGCCGCCACCAAGGCCCTGGCCGACGCCTGCGCCGCCCTCGCCCGCCCCGGCGCCCCGCTGCCCACCGGAACCCCGGCCGGAGCCGGCTGCGCCGACGAGATCAACGCCGTGTACGGCACCGCCGCGACCCGCGCCGGCGCCCCCGCCTTCGCCGGCTGGGACCGCCGCACCACCGAACCCTCGTACGCCTGGCTCCCCCAGCTGATGCAGGGCTGGACCGCCCGCGAGATCCGCGGCTTCGCCGCCGCCGCCCGCACCGAGAACCTCGCCGCGCCCGTCGGCACCACGCAGCGGGTCGGCACCACGACCACCGCCACCGGCTGGGTCCGCTACTACGACCAGCAGAAGGACCTGATCAAGGGCCTGCAGAAGGCCGGCTTCGACGTGTGGATCAGCTCTGCCTCCCCACAGCCCGTGGTCGAGGTCTGGGCCCAGGGCACCGGCATCGAGGCCGACCACGTCATAGGCATCCGCAACACCACCACGTACGGCGGCAAGTTCACCGCCCACCTCCAGGGCTGCGGAACCGTCCGGGACGGCGCCGACACGATGATCACCTACATCGACGGCAAGCGCTGCTGGATCAACAAGGAGATCTTCGGCGTACGCGGCGCGGCCGCCGAGAAGGTCCAGCCCGCCGCCCGCCGCCAGGTGTTCGCCGCCGGCGACTCCGACACCGACATCTCGTTCCTGCGCGACGCCACCGCCCTGCGGCTCGTCGTGAACCGCAACAAGAACGAGCTGATGTGCCGGGCGTACGACAACAGCGACGGCCGCTGGATCGTCAACCCCATGTTCATCGAACCCAAGAAGCGGAAGACCGACCCCTACCCGTGCGCGACGACCGGCTACGTCGACCACGACGGCACCAAGGGACCGGTCCTGCGGGGCGACCGGAGCGTCGTCCCCGACCAGACGGACTCCGTGTACTAGACGATCGAGCCCACGAGGTTCGGCGGGCGATGGCTGTCACCCTGCTTGTGTAACATCCGAATTCGGATGGCAGTCATTACTCGGAGGGGTGTCCGGATGTGGGAACTCGCGCGCTCGTGGGTCGAGGGATGGACCGTCTCGCGGCGGGCGCCGAAGCCGGTGGACGCGCCGTGGGGGCTGAGCATCCAGGTCGGGCTGCCCACCCAGACGGTCCGGCACGTCCTGCTCGACGCCGATGCCGGGACCGCCCGCGGGCTCGTCGGCGCGACCACCGAACCGGCCACCTGGATCAAGGCCTTTGTGGCACCCGACGTCATGGAGCCGTGGTTCCCGCCCGAGTGGGAGCCGACCGATCCCGGCTTCCTGATGGCCGCCGACCTGCGTCCGTCCGTCGTGCGCCCGCCTGACGGTTACACCGTCACCGCCGAGACCGCCGACGGCGTCGTCAGCGTGCGCGTCCTGGCCGCCGGCGGGAAGCTCGCCGCGCGCGGGCAGATCGGGCTGACCGGTGCCGCCTGCGTCTTCGACCAGATCATCACCGAGGAGACCCACCAGCGCCTCGGCCTCGGAACGGTCGTGATGGGCGCCCTCACCGGCGCGGCCGTCGAGAACGGTGCCGCCACCGGCATCCTGGGCGCGACCGTCCAGGGCCGGGCGCTCTACGAAACGCTCGGCTGGAAGGTCCTCGCACCGCTGACCGGCTTCGTCCACAAGCCCGTCACCCGCATCTAGCCCGTATCCGGCCCGTATCCGGCCCGTATTAGAGGAAGGTCCGCCCCTCACCCCGGTAGGTCGGCACGCTGTCGGTGACCCGATCGCCCTCGATCAGGTGCAAGGTGTCGAACCGCTCGCACAGTTCGCCCGCCTTCGCGTGCCGGAACCAGACCCGGTCACCGATCAGCAGATCGTCGGCCGGGCTCCCCAGCAGCGGGGTCTGCACCTCGCCCGCGCCCTCCTGGGGGTCATAGCGGAGCCCCTGGGGCAGGTACGGGACCGGCAGCCGGTCCGCCCCGGCCGCACCGGAGGCCGGATAGCCGCCCCCGAGCACCGTCACCACACCCACCCCGGGCCTGCGCACCACGGGCTGGGCGAACAGGGCCGCCGGACGCCCGCTGAACGACGTGTAGTTGTCGAACAGCCGGGGCACGTACAGGCCCGAACCCGCGGCGATCTCGGTCACCGCGTCCTCGGCGGCCGTCTGCTGCACGCTGCCGGTACCGCCGCCGTTGACGAACTCCAGATCCGGTACGACCGCCCGCACGGCCCGCACCACCTCGGCCCGCCGCGCCGCCAGCTCCCTGCGGGCCGCGCCCTGCATCAGCCGGATCGTCCGGGACCGCAGCGGGCGACCCGCCAGCGAGTCCCCGACCCCGGCGACATGTCCCTCGTACGCCATCAGCCCCACGACACGGAACCCGGGCCGGGCGGCCACCGCCCGGGCCAGCCCGGCCAGCTGCGCGGGCTCGCGCAGCGGGGAGCGGCGGGCCCCGATCCGTACCCGGCCGCCGAGCAGTTGCAGCGCCGTGTCCAGCTCCAGACAGACCCGGACCTCCTCGGCGCCGCCGTCCCGGGCGGCGTCGATCAGGTCCAGCTGCGCGAGGTCGTCCACCATCACCGTGACGGCGCCGGCCAGCTTGGCGTCGTTCGCCAGCTCGCCGAAGCCGGCCCGGTCGGCGGAGGGATAGGCGAGGAGCACGTCCTCGAACCCGGACCGGGCCAGCCAGAGCGATTCGGCGAGGGTGTACGACATGATCCCGGCGAACCCGGGGCGGGCGAGGACCCGTTCCAGCAGCGCGCGGCACCGGACCGACTTGCTCGCGACCCGGACCGGCTTGCCGGCGGCGCGGCGGACGAGATCGTCGGCGTTGGCGTCGAAGGCGTCGAGATCCACGATGGCCAGCGGCGCGTCCAGGTGCGCGGTCGCCCGGTCGTACCGGGCGCGGTCGGTGGCGGGGGAGTTCATGGGCGGCAGCTTGCCAGAGGTCTCTACCGGTGGGTAGGGGTTCCCCGCCCCGCCCTTTCCCCGTTTCCCGGGGCGCCGCCCCGGAGCCCCGCGACGCGGTCGCCGGCGGGGCCGGGCGCCTCAAGGACCGGGGCTCCGCCCCGAGCCCCGCGCCTCAAACGCCGACGGGGCTGGATTGGTCGGGGCTCCGCCCCTGGAACCCCGCACGCTTCAATCGCCGGCGGGGCTGGTTCGGTCGGGGCTCCGCCACCGGTAACCGCGCGCGCCTCAAACGTCGGCGGGGCTGGATTGGTGCGGCGGGGGCTGGATTGGGCGGTGGGGGTGGTTCCGGGGTGGTACCGGGATCCACCTTGTGGCGGCGACGCCGTAGAGTACGGGCAGGCAGCCGTACGGAACGGGGGGCGGAGCCGCCGGATGACCACGACGACACCGCGGACCGCGATCCTGGGCGAGCCCGAACCGACCCCGCCCCAGCCCGAGCTCGCGCAAGCGAACACGCGCCGCCACCCCGTACGGGTCCTCGCCGCCACGCTCTGCGTGCTCCTCGGCAGCGGCCTCGTCGGCGGGGCCGCCCTCACCACCTGGGCCGAACACCGCGCCGCGGCCCGCCCCCTCCCCGCCGACGCCGCCTACCGCAAGGCCGGGTCGCTGTGGCGTGCCGCCCCCGTCGACAGCCTGCTCCCGCCCGTCCTGACCGGCCCTTCCGCCGGCCCCGGCGGCTCCGACCGCACCTGGACCCGGATCGCGCTCGCCCCCGACGCCGACTGCCCGGCCGCCCTCGCCGCCGACTGGCAGGCCCTGCTGGCCGCCACCGGCTGCACCCGCGTGCTGCGCGCCACCTACACCGACGCCACCCGCAGCTCGCTGGTCACCGTCGGCATGGTCTTCACCCCTGCCGACGCCCCCACGATGACGGCCCTCAGGGGCCGGATCCCGGCTCCGCCCGCGTACGGGTTCACCGACACGCAGCGCGCCGCCTGGGCCGCCTCCGTACTCACCGAGGCACCCGTCGTCGTCTACACCGTCTCCGCCTTCGCCGACGGCCGCGCCCTGGACGCACCCCGTCCCGCCGCGGACCTGATGAAGAAGGACGCCACGGGCGCCGCCGCCCAGGCCGGTCTCGGCCACGAGGCCCAGGCGCTCGCCGACCGCGTCGGCCACGGCCTCGCCTTCCTCGCCGCACCACCCGCACCGCCCGCCACGCCCGCACCGCCCACCCCGGAGCTCAGCCGATGATCCGCCGAGCCTCAGGGCAGGCGGCCGCCGCCCTGCTCGCCGCGACCCTCCTCGTGTCCGCCACCGCGACCCCCGCCGCCGCCGACAACATCCGCGACCGCCAGTGGGGTCTGCTGGCGCTGCGCGCCGAGGAGGCCTGGGGCACCACCCGGGGCGCCGGAGTGACCGTCGCCGTCCTCGACACCGGCGTCGACGAGTCCCATCCCGACCTCTCCGGTCAGGTCCTCGCCGGCACCGACCTGATCGGCATGGGGGCCGGCCCCGGCGACCGCGCCTGGGCCCGCCACGGAACCGCCATGGCGAGCATCATCGCCGGGCACGGCCACGGCCCCAGCCGCGGCCAGGGCGTCCTCGGCATGGCCCCGCAGGCACGGATCCTGCCCGTCCGGGTGATCCTCGAAGAGGGCGACCCGGGCCGCGCCAAGGCCCGCGACAGCAAGGGCGGCTCCCTCGCCGAGGGCATTCGCTGGGCCGCGGACCACGGCGCCGACGTGATCAACCTGTCCCTCGGCGACGACAGCGACTCCGCCCACCACGAGGCGGGGGAGGACGAGGCCGTCCAGTACGCCCTCGCCAAGGGCGTGGTCGTCGTGGCCTCCGCGGGCAACGGCGGCGAGGCGGGCGACCGCGTCTCCTACCCGGCCGCCTATCCGGGGGTCATCGCCGTCGCCGCCGTCGACCGCCGCGGCAAGAAGGCCAAGTTCTCCACCCGCAACTGGTACGCCACCGTCAGCGCCCCCGGCGTCGACGTCGTCATCGCCGACCCCGACCGCTCGTACTACGAGGGCTGGGGCACCAGCGCCGCGGCGGCCTTCGTCTCCGGCGCCGTGGCCCTCGTCCTGTCCGCGCACCCCGACCTGACCCCGGCCCAGGTGAAGAAGCTGCTGGAGGCGACCGCCTCCGACTCACCGGCCGGCGGCCGCGACGACGCCCGCGGTCACGGGCTGGTCGATCCCGTCGCCGCCCTCCAGGCCGCCGAGGGGATGCGCCCGGACGCTCCGGCGCCCGTGCCCGCCGCGGCCGGGAGCACGTACTTCGGCCCCGGCCCCGAGCCGGTCCGCCCGCCCGAGCGGGGCGCCCGGCTGGGAGCCCCGGCGGCCGCGGTCGCGGGCGCGGTGCTGCTCGTCCTGGCCGCCGTACTCGCGCGGCGCCCGCGCCGGGGCACCCGGGGCCGTGGCCAGGACCCGTACGCGGCACAGTAGGGTCGGGTAACTGTGGCGAACATGGCGAACAAGAACATTCCCGACCCGGGATTCTCCGACGACGACGGCTCCGCCGATCCCCGGCTGACCGCGGCCCTGGCCGCCTGGTCCGAGGACCGGGCGAAGGAGCCGGAGGTGCTGGCCGCACTCAAGGGCGCCCGCCTGCTGGTCCCGGTGGTCGCCGTCCTCGGTGAGGTGGAGACCGACCCGGAGACGGGCCTCAAGCGCGAGAAGACCAGCGACATGGCCGTCCCGACCCTGCGGGCCGGCGACCGGCGGGCGCTGCCCGCCTTCACCTCGATCGCCTCGCTCGCGCTCTGGGACCCCACGGCCCGGCCGGTGGCCGTCCCGCTGCACCAGGCGCTGGCGGCCGCCGCGCACGAGAAGGCCGACACCGTCGTCCTGGACCTGGCCGGCCCCGTCACGTACCAGCTGACCGGTTCCGCGCTGCTCGCGCTCGCCGAGGGCCGCACCGACGCGGGCCCGCTGGCCGATCCCGCCGTACGGGAGGCCGTACGGGCCGCCGTGTCCGCGGAGCCGGCCGTCCTGCGCGCCCACCTCGGCGCGGGCGGCGCAGACTCCGACGGCACCCTGGCGATCGTGCTGGCTGAGGGCGCGCAGGCGCCCGCGGCGGCCCGGCGCGTCGCCGAGGCGCTGGCGGCGGACACCACCCTGCGGGCCCGGCTGGTCCGCGGGCTGGACCTGGCACTGCTCCCGTCGGACGCCCCGGCTCCGCCCGGCGAGCCCCTGTTCACCCGCTGACCGCGAGCCGCGAGCCGGGGGCCGCGCGGCCCCCGGACATGACGACGGCCGGTGCGCCCCACGCGGGGTGCACCGGCCGTCGTCCTTTGTCTTTCCGGTACGGGCTCAGCCGAAGACGGGACCCGTGAACTTCTCGCCCGGCCCCTGGCCCGGCTCGTCCGGCACGATCGAGGCCTCGCGGAAGGCCAGCTGGAGCGACTTCAGGCCGTCGCGCAGCGGGGCGGCGTGGAAGGAGCTGATCTCGGTGGCGCTCGCGGTGACCAGGCCGGCCAGGGCCGTGATCAGCTTGCGGGCCTCGTCGAGGTCCTTGTGCTCGGAGTCCGGCTTGTCCAGGCCCAGGTTGACCGCCGCGGCGCTCAGCAGGTGCACGGCCACCGTGGTGATCACCTCGACGGCGGGCACGTCCGCGATGTCGCGGGTCATGGTGTCGTAGTCGGGGGTGCCGTCGGCAGCGGGTTCGGTGGGGGGTGTCGCGTCAGTCATGCGTCCCACGATATGCCGTGCGGCGGGCTTGCGGCGCGGGTGCTAGTATGTACTTCGACCGGCCGGACACTTCTGTGCCCGGCCCACAAGTGGAGGCTCCGTTCTCCCACCTGACTGCCCTCCGGGGCGGCGGGTCACCGGTCAGGTGGCATCCATCGTTCCGTACGGACGATGGAAAGCTGCCCGAGTCTACGCCCCGCGGTTCGCACGCGGCGGTGTTCCGGTTGTTTTGGAGCCCCTGCCTGTGCCCGGCGGGGCTTTTTTCATTCTCCCGCTGCGGTCGGTCTGACGGAAATACACGTCAGCGGCTGTCTGCCAGGCAGCCGTGTGGTGCTACCGAGGAGGATCCATCAGCACCGAGCCCCGCATCAACGACCGGATTCGCGTTCCCGAGGTACGGCTTGTCGGTCCCAGCGGCGAGCAGGTCGGCATCGTGCCGCTTGCCAAGGCGCTTGAGCTCGCGCAGGAGTACGACCTCGACCTGGTCGAGGTCGCGGCGTCCGCACGCCCGCCGGTCTGCAAGCTCATGGACTACGGCAAGTTCAAGTACGAGTCGGCCATGAAGGCCCGTGAGGCGCGCAAGAACCAGGCGCACACGGTCATCAAGGAAATGAAGCTCCGGCCGAAGATCGACCCGCACGACTATGACACCAAGAAGGGTCACGTCGTTCGGTTCCTCAAGCAGGGCGACAAGGTCAAGATCACGATCATGTTCCGTGGTCGCGAGCAGTCCCGGCCGGAACTCGGCTACCGACTGCTGCAGCGTCTCGCTTCGGACGTCGAGGACCTCGGGTTCATCGAGTCGAACCCGAAGCAGGACGGCCGAAACATGATCATGGTCCTCGGTCCGCACAAGAAGAAGACCGAGGCGATGGCCGAAGCCCGCGAGGCGCAGGCCGCCCGCAAGGCGGAGCGCCAGGGTGTCGCCCACACCGAAGACGAGGCTCCTTCCGAGGACGCCGCCGTCGAGGTCGATGACACCACCGAGGTCGCCTCCGACGAGGCCACCGAGGCCGCTGCCGAAGAGGCTCCGGCCGACGAGGCGAACGCCGAGGCCTGATTCCTGGACACCCCGTCCAGGATCACCCGACACAACATGACGCTCCCGTAAGCCGGTCCCGTACCGGACCGGTGGGAGCGCCACCGACGAGGAGATAACGGCGCCATGCCGAAGAACAAGACGCACAGCGGTACCAAGAAGCGCTTCAAGGTCACCGGCTCCGGCAAGGTGCTCCGTGAGCGCGCCGGCAAGCGCCACCTGCTCGAGCACAAGTCGTCCCGTGTCACCCGCCGCCTCACCGGCAACGCGGAGATGGCCCCCGGCGACGCCGCGAAGATCAAGAAGCTTCTCGGCATCTGACGTCTCCGCTCCCCCTGCCGGGAGCGGACGCACGTCGAGACCGGGACCCCATCGAATTTCGGGCTGTGTGAAGACACCCACGGCCCCGCTACAAGGAGTTAAAAAGTGGCACGCGTCAAGCGGGCAGTAAACGCCCACAAGAAGCGCCGGGCGATCCTCGAGGCGGCCTCCGGCTACCGCGGTCAGCGTTCGCGCCTGTACCGCAAGGCCAAGGAGCAGGTCACCCACTCGCTGGTCTACAACTTCAACGACCGCAAGAAGCGCAAGGGCGACTTCCGTCAGCTGTGGATCCAGCGCATCAACGCCGCTGCCCGCCAGAACGGCATGACGTACAACCGCCTCATCCAGGGTCTGAAGGCCGCCAACATCGAGGTGGACCGCAAGATCCTCGCGGAGCTGGCCGTCAACGACGCCAACGCGTTCGCCGCGCTCGTCGAGGTTGCGCAGAAGGCGCTTCCGGCCGACGTCAACGCCCCCAAGGCCGCTGCCTAAGGGCTAGCCGGCCCAGCTCACCCAGGGCCGGCCCCCACGGACCCGCAGGCATACGCCTGCGGGTCCGTGTGCTTTCCGCGCCGCCCGCCCCGCGCCGCCCCTGCCGCCCCGCCCCGTCCAGCCCCCGTCCCGCCCGGAACCCCGAAAGAGAACCGCACACACCATGGGTCACCCCGACGAGCTGATCTCCCCCCGATCCCCGCGGGTGGCCGCCGCCAGGCGCCTGGCGCGGCGCAACTTCCGCACCAAGGAGCGCCGCTTCATCGCCGAGGGCCCGCAGGCCGTCCGCGAGGCCGTCGAGCACCGCGGTCCCACGGGCGCGTCGACCCTGATCGAGCTGTTCGCCACCGTCGAGGCCGCCGAGCGCTACTCCGGGATCATCGAGGCCGCCCTGGACGCGGGTGCCCGCGTGCACTACGCCTCCGACGAGGTGCTCGCCGAGGTCTCCCAGACCGTCACCCCGCAGGGCCTGGTCGGTGTCTGCCACTTCCTGGACTCCCCGTTCGAGGAGATCCTGAAGGCGCGTCCCAAGCTCGTCGCGGTCCTCGCGCACGTCCGGGACCCCGGCAACGCCGGTACGGTGCTGCGCTGCGCGGACGCCGCGGGCGCCGACGCGGTGGTGCTGACCGACGCCTCCGTGGACCTCTACAACCCCAAGTCGGTGCGGGCCTCCGTGGGCTCCCTCTTCCACCTCCCGGTCGCGGTCGGCGTTCCGGTCGAGCAGGCCGTCGAGGGGCTCCGGGCGGCCGGCGTACGCATCCTGGCGGCCGACGGCGCCGGTGACGACGACCTCGACGCCGAGCTGGACGCGGGCACCATGGGCGGGCCCTCCGCCTGGGTCTTCGGCAACGAGGCCTGGGGTCTGCCGGAGGAGACCAGGGCCCTGGCGGACGCCGTCGTACGGGTCCCGATCCACGGAAAGGCGGAGAGCCTGAACCTGGCGACGGCCGCCGCCGTGTGCCTCTACGCGTCCGCGCGTGCACAGCGGGCGCCCGGAGGGTGCCGCTCTGTGACCCCCAGCTAGTAATGTGGCGGCCCGGGGGGCCCACTGCGCTACTCGGAGATGTGGGGTACGGGGACATGACCGTCGGTACGAACAGTTCGCCGGAGGCCGACACGACGGCCGGTCCGCCGTTGCCGGTCGGCCTCTGCGCCCGTACGGGCGGGCCCATTGATGCCGTGCCCCCCGCACTCGCCTCCGACGCGCTGCGCGGCGTACCGCCGCAGGGCGCGGCCCGCGGGGCGGTCCTGGGCAGCGGGGCCCCCGGTGAGGGGCTCGCCTTCGGGATCGACCCCGACTGCCTGCCCGACGGGCTCGTCGTCGCCGACGCCACCGGGCACGTGATCTGCTTCAACCGGGCCGCGGCCCGGATGACCGCGACCGACCCGGCCCAGGCGCTCGGCACGCGCATCGAGCGGGCGCTCCCGCTGGAGGACCTCGAAGGCCGCCGCTGGTGGGCGCTGACCGACCCGTACGGGGGCCTCGCGACCCGCCGCGGGCAGCCCGAGCGGAACCTGCTGCTCCCGGGCGGGCGCGAGGTGCTGGTCTCCGCCAGCTACGTCCGTACGCACCCCACCGGCCCGCTGCGCCGCCTCGTGGTCACCCTGCGCGGTACCGAGGCCCGCCGGCGCACCGAGCGCAGCCACGCCGAGCTCATCGCCACCGTCGCCCACGAGCTGCGCTCCCCGCTGACCTCGGTCAAGGGGTTCACGGCCACCCTGCTCGCCAAATGGGAGCGGTTCACCGACGACCAGAAGCGGCTGATGCTGGAGACCGTCGACGCCGACGCCAACCGCGTCACCCGCCTCATCGCCGAACTGCTCGACATCTCCCGCATCGACTCCGGCCGCCTGGAGGTGCGCCGCCAGCCGGTGGACATCGCCACCGCCGTCGGCCGCCACGTGCAGGCACTCACCGCGAACGGGCAGGACCCCGAACGGTTCCTCGTGAGCGTCAGCCGCCCGCTCCCCGATCTGTGGGCCGATCCGGACAAGATCGACCAGATCCTCGGCAACCTCCTGGAAAATGCGGTGCGCCACGGAGAGGGAACGGTCACCATCGGTGTATCGCCGCATGAGAAGGGAACCGCCGTCACCGTGACCGACGAAGGCCCCGGGATCCCCGAGGAGTCGATGGGCCGCGTCTTCACCCGCTTCTGGCGGGGGAGCAAGCGCGGCGGCACCGGCCTGGGCCTGTACATCGTCAAGGGCATCGTGGAGGCCCACGGCGGCACCATCACGGTCGGCCGCGGCCCCGGCGGCGGCGCCGAGTTCCGATTTATCCTGCCCGTGAGCGCCCCGGCGTACCTCACGCAGTAGCCCTGCTGAGCATCTCGCCAGTCGGCCCACGGGCTCCTTCACCCCCAGCGACCTTTAGACTCGTCCTTTGGCACCTTTGTGTCTCTGTGTCGATCGGTCTGATCGCGCCGTACGGGGACCCACCAGCCAGCCATCGGAAGTACGGGAAGAGATGTCGGCACCGAACAAGTCGTACGACCCTGTCGAGGTCGAGGCACTGAAACCGGAAGAGATCGAGCGCATGCGGGACGAGGCGCTCGCCGCCTTCGCGTCCGCCGGCGACCTCGACGCGCTGCGTGAGGCGAAGACCGCGCACATGGGCGACCGCTCGCCCCTGGCGCTCGCCAACCGCGAGATCGGCGCGCTGCCCCCGCAGGCCAAGGCCACCGCGGGCAAGCTCGTGGGCCAGGCCCGCGGCGCCGTGAACAAGGCCTTCGGGGCCCGCACGGTCGCGCTCGAGGCGGAGCGCGACGAGCGGGTGCTGGTCGAGGAGGCCGTGGACGTCACGCTGCCCTACGACCGCGTCCCCGCCGGCGCCCGGCACCCCCTGACCACGCTGATGGACCGCATCGCGGACATCTTCGTGGCCATGGGGTACGAGGTCGCCGAGGGGCCGGAGGTGGAGGCCGAGTGGTTCAACTTCGACGCCCTCAACTTCACGCCCGACCACCCGGCGCGCCAGATGCAGGACACCTTCTTCGTCCGGGGGCCCGAGGGCACCCAGGGCGACGAGTCCGGCGTCGTGCTGCGCACCCACACCTCCCCGGTGCAGGCGCGCTCGCTGCTGGAGCGCAAGCCCCCCGTCTACATCGTCTGCCCGGGCCGGGTGTACCGCACCGACGAGCTCGACGCGACGCACACCCCGGTCTTCCACCAGGTCGAGCTGCTCGCCGTGGACGAGGGCCTGACCATGGCGGACCTCAAGGGCACCATGGACCACATGGTCCAGGAGCTGTTCGGCGAGGGCACCACCACGCGCCTGCGCCCGCACTTCTTCCCCTTCACCGAGCCGTCCGCCGAGATGGACATGCAGTGCTACGTGTGCCGCGGCGAGTCGGTGGGCAACCCCGACCGCCCGTGCCGTACCTGCTCCAGCGAGGGCTGGATCGAGCTCGGCGGCTGCGGCATGGTCAACCCCAAGGTGCTCGTCGCCTGCGGTGTGGACCCCGAGAAGTACAGCGGGTTCGCCTTCGGGTTCGGCATCGAACGGATGCTGATGTTCCGCCACAACGTCGAAGACATGCGAGACATGGTCGAGGGTGACGTTCGCTTCACCCGGCCGTTCGGGAGTGAGATCTGATGCGCGTCCCGCTTTCCTGGCTGCGGGAGTACGTCGATCTCCCCGCGGGTGAAACCGGCCGTGACGTGGCGGCCAAGCTGGTCGACGCCGGCCTTGAGGTCGAGACCGTCGAGCAGCTCGGCGGCGGCCTCAAGGGCCCGCTCGTCGTCGGTCAGGTGCTGACCATCGAAGAGCTGGAGGGCTTCCGCAAGCCGATCCGCTTCTGCACGGTCGACGTCGGTCAGGCCAACGGCACCGGCGAGCCGCAGGAGATCGTCTGCGGCGCCCGGAACTTCGCCGTCGGCGACAAGGTCGTCGTGGTGCTGCCCGGCGCGGTCCTGCCCGGAGACTTCGCGATCGCCTCGCGCAAGACCTACGGCCGCACCTCGCACGGCATGATCTGTTCCGGCGACGAGCTGGGCATGGGCGACGACGGCACGCACGGCATCATCGTGCTGCCGCACGAGCACGAGGTCGGCACCGACGCGATCGAGCTGCTCCAGCTCGTCGACGAGGTCCTCGACATCGACATCACCCCGGACCGCGGCTACTGCATGTCCATGCGCGGTGTCGCCCGTGAGGCGGCCACCGCCTACGGCCTGCCGCTGCGCGACCCGGCGCTGCTCGACGTGCCCGCGCCGAACTCGTACGGCTACCCGGTCAAGGTCGACGACCCGGCCGGCTGCGACCGCTTCACCGCCCGCACGGTGACCGGTCTCGACCCCGACGCGCGCTCCCCGATCTGGCTGACCCGCCGCCTGCAGAAGGCGGGCATGCGCCCGATCTCGCTCGCTGTGGACATCACCAACTACGTGATGCTGGAGCTCGGCCAGCCGCTGCACGCCTACGACCGCTCGTCCGTCGAGGGCGCCATCGGTGTCCGCCGCGCCGAGCAGGGCGAGAAGTTCACCACGCTCGACGGGGTCAAGCGCACGCTCGACGCCGAAGACCTGGTGATCACCGACAACAGCGGGCCGATCGGCCTCGCCGGTGTCATGGGCGGCGCCAACACCGAGATCGCCGACTCCGTCACCGACCCTGAGACCGGCCAGGTCACGGGGACCACGGACGTCGTCATCGAGGCCGCGCACTTCGACTCCGTGTCGATCTCGCGCACCGCCCGCCGCCTGAAGCTGTCCTCCGAGGCCTCCAAGCGCTTCGAGCGGGGCGTCGACCCGCAGGCCGCGGCCGCGGCCGCGCAGCGGACCGTCGACCTGCTCGTGCTCCTCGCGGGCGGCACCGCCGAGGCGGGTGTCACCGAGGTCATCGCCCCGGGCGCGCCGCGCACCATCGCCATGCCCGCGGACCACCCGGACCGGGTGGCGGGCATGGAGTACGGCCGCGAGACCGTCGTCCGCCGCCTCCAGGAGATCGGCTGCGACGTCTACGGCCAGGACGAGCTCGTCGTCACGGTCCCCTCGTGGCGGCCCGACCTCGCCGCGCCCAACGACCTCGCCGAAGAGGTCATCCGGCTGGAGGGCTACGGGAACCTCCCGTCGACCCTCCCGCAGGTGCCCTCCGGCCGCGGTCTGACCGCCCGGCAGCAGCTGCACCGCCGGGTCGGCCGCGCGCTGGCCGGCGCGGGCTACGTCGAGGCGCTCAGCTACCCGTTCATCGGTGAGGGCGTCTTCGACCAGCTGCAGCTCCCCGCGCACGACGTCGCCCGCCAGGTCGTCAAGCTGGTCAACCCGATCTCCGACGAGGAGCCGGCGCTGCGCACCACGCTGCTGCCGGGTCTGCTCGGCGCGCTGCGCCGCAACGACAGCCGGGGCAGCCACGACCTCGCGCTGTTCGAGACCGGTTCGGTCTTCCGGGCCGCAGCCCAGCCGGGTGTCGCCGTACGGCTGCCCGTCGACCGGCGTCCCACGGACGAGGAGATCGCCACCCTGAACGCGGCCCTGCCCGCGCAGCCGCGGTACGCCGCGGTCGTGCTGGCCGGTGCGCGCGAGCAGGCCGGCTGGTGGGGCAAGGGCCGCCCGGCCGACTGGGCGGACGCGGTCCAGGCGGCCCGCGCGCTGGCCGTCGAGGCCGGCACCGAGCTGGTGGTCCGCCAGGGCCAGTACGGCCCCTGGCACCCGGGCCGCTGCGCCGAGCTGGTCGTCACCCTCGGCGGGGTCGAGCAGGTCATCGGCCACGCCGGTGAACTGCACCCGCGCGTGGTCAAGGCGATGGGCCTGCCGGCCCGCACCAGCGCGATGGAGATCGACCTGGACCGCCTCGCGGCGGCCGGTGGCGAGGCCCTCCAGGCCCCGCGGATCTCCTCCTTCCCGGTGGCGACCCAGGACGTGGCGCTGATCGTCGACGCGTCGGTCCCGGCGTCCTCGGTGGAGGCCGCGCTGCGCAAGGGCGCGGGCGAACTCCTCGAATCGCTGCGGCTGTTCGACGTGTTCACCGGTGAGCAGGTCGGCGAGGGCAAGAAGTCCCTGGCCTACGCGCTGCGCTTCCGCGCGGCCGACCGGACGCTGACCGCCGAGGAGTCCACGGCCGCGCGCGACGCGGCGGTGGCCCTGGCGGGCGAGCGGACCGGGGCGGTGCTCCGGGGCGCGTAGCCGCTTCGTACACGCGTGAGGGGCACGTCCGGACCATCGGACGTGCCCCTCACCCGTTCGGGTGGGAACCCCGGTGGCCCGTGTCCGGGGTGCCGGTCGGTCGACACAATCGATCCGGCCGGAGGGGAGTCCTACGGATGATCACGCGTGGGGAGATTCGTGACGGTCCCTGCTCCTCCAGATCGCGCCGGACGGTGCCCTGCTGGCCCTGAACTGCGGCCACCCGTGGCCGTACGTGCTGCGCCCGACGGCGGTCCTGGAGCACTGCGCTGCGCGCAGCCGGGGCTCCGCCCCGGACCCCGCGCCTCAATCTCCCCCGGCTACCGCTGGGAGGGGCCCCCGGGCGGGGCTGGAAAATGACCGGGTCCGGGCAGCGCCCGGTTCCGCGCAACGGGCCACGCCGGTACTGCCGCTGGCCGGGGGGTGAGACCCTACCGCCGCTCGGGGTGGTGCCCGTACCGGCGGACGTGTGGCCGCGCGCCTGCGGGGAACTCCGGCCGGGGGAGACGCTGTTCCTGTACACCGACGGGGCCGAGGACGCCCGCGACCGGGCCGGTCGGTTCTTCGATCTGGCGGGCGTCCTCGCGCAGGAGGCGGCGGCCACGCCCACGCGGCTGGTGGCGGGCGGGCACGCCGCTCTGCTGCGGCACACCGGCGGGCGGCTCGCCGACGACGTCGCCCTGCTGGTGCTCCGCAACGACCGGTCCTGACCACCGGCTCCGGACACGCGCGCCGGGCCCGGTGGATGAGCCCGGCGCGCGCTCTCGACCCGGCCCCTGCCGGGGCGCGGCGACCAACCGGGCGCCGGCGGGGCCGGAACGCGCCGCCCGCCTGCCATGGAGTGTCGGGCAGACAGCAGAACGGGCGGCGCGGTGACGGGTCGTCGCACTGTACGAGGGGGAGCCGACGACCCGAGCTACCTCTTGGCGAGGCTCTTCAGTGAAGCGCCTCCAGGGGTCCGTGCGGCAGAGTGCGCATCGCATTTATGCGCGTACACGGTTCACACCCCGTGTGAACCGCGCACCCACTAGCCTGAGACCGACGAGCCCTTGGAGCGGCCCATGCAGCCCAATGTCCTGCTCGACGCCCTCCTCGCCGAGGCGGGCATGTCCCACGCCGGACTCGCCGCGTACGTGAACCAGGCAGGCCGCACCCGCGGACTCGCCCTGCGTTACGAACACACCGCCGTGACACGGTGGTTGAAGGGTCAGCGGCCCCGGGGCCAGGTTCCCGACCTGATCTGCGAGGTGCTCGGAGGGCGGCTGCGGCGTCCCCTCGGGCTGGACGACATCGGGCTCGGCGCCGCCGACCAGCCCGTTCCGCTGCACGCCTCGCCGCTCAGCGGGTTCGTGGACCGGGCCGCCGCCCTGTGGCGTTCCGACGTCCAGGCCCGGCCCCAGCTGCTGGCCGCCGAGGCGGTCACCGGGACGCCCGCCGTCATCCCGGTGTGGGAATGGGAGAATCCGCCCGAGGACGCCGACGTCTCCCGTGAGGGCCCGCATCCGATCGGTCCCGAGCACATCGAGATCCTGAAGTCCGCCCGAGCCCACTACGAGCTGATGTACCGCCGGGCCGGCGGGCTCGCCACGCGGGACCGGATCGTCCGCTTCCTGGGCAGTGAGACCGCACCCATGCTGCGCGGGAGCTACTCCGACGACCTCGGCCGCCGGCTGCACCGGGCCACGGGGTCCCTGGTGGCGGTGGCGGGGATCTGCGCGTACGACTCGGACGCCCACGGCCTGGCCCAGCGCTACTTCCACCAGGCCCTGCGCCTGGCCAAGGCGAGCGGGGACCGGGGGCTCGGCGCGTACGTCATCGCGCTGATCGTGAACCAGTCGCTGCACCTGCGGGAGTACCGCCAGGCCGTCGCCTTCGCCGAGGCCGCGCTTCGGGCCGCCGGGCGGCACACCACCCCGGCGCTGGCCGCCGACCTGTACGCGATGCAGGCCAAGGCGTACGCCCAACTCGGCGACACCGGGGCCGCCCTGGCCTGCATCCGCAGGGCGGAGGCGGCCGCCGAGCGGATCCGCCCGGGCAGCGAACCGGACGAGACCGGCTACGTACAGCCGGGGCTCGTCAACGTCCAGGTCGCCGAGGCGCTGCTCAGCCTGGGCGATCTGGAGGCCGCGCGGGTCCAGGCGACCGCCGCCGTCGGCACCCCGGCGCACGACCGCGGGCGGGTGCACCGGCTGGCGATGCTGTGCGAGATCCAGCTGCGCCAGGGGGAGGCGGACCGGGCTGCGGCGTCCGCGGCCGAGATGGCGGAGCGGGCCAAGGGCATGGAGTCGCTGCGGCTGCGCGACCGGCTGCGGGCGGTCCGCGAACAGCTTCTGACCAGTGGTTGTACGGGTGCGGAGGAGACTGCACGGCTCATCGACGGGGCGCTGCGCGTTCCACTGTGACGAGCCGAGGTGCTGCCATGTTGCCACCTACTCGAACGGAAGGTGGCACAACCGTGCAGTGGACGAACCTGAGTGAGCAGACCGTGTACAGGAACCGTTGGTTCGACGTGAATCTCGCCGATGTGGAACTTCCCGACGGCCGGCACCTGGACCACTTCGTGATCCGGCTGCGGCCGGTCGCCGTCGCCACGGCCGTCAACGAGGCCGACGAGGTGCTGCTGCTCTGGCGGCACCGCTTCATCACCGACAGCTGGGGCTGGGAACTGCCCGCCGGGGTGGTCGAGGACGGCGAGGACATCGCGGCCGCGGCGGCCCGCGAGATGGAGGAGGAGTCGGGCTGGCGCCCCGGCCCGCTCCACCACCTGATGACCGTCGAGCCGTCCAACGGACTGACCGATGCCCGGCACCACCTCTACTGGGCGGACGGCGCCACGCACATCGGGCATCCCGAGGATGATTTCGAGTCCTCGCGCCGGGAGTGGGTCCCGCTCAAGCTCGTGCCGGACATGATCGCCCGCGGGGAGATCCCGGCCGCCAACATGGCGGCCGGGCTGCTCCTGCTGCACCACCTGCGGCTCGGCCGGCCGTAGGGACGGCCGGACGGATCAGCCGTACGGGTAGAAGCCCGCGCCCGTCTTGCGGCCCAGGCGGCCGGCGTCGACCATGCGCTGGAGCAGCGGGGGAGCGGCGTAGAGCGGCTCCTTGTACTCCGCGTACATGGAGTCGGCGATCGACGCGATGGTGTCCAGGCCGATCAGGTCGGACAGCTTGAGCGGGCCCATCGGGTGGGCACAGCCCAGCTCCATGCCGTTGTCGATGTCCTCGCGGCTGGCGATGCCCGACTCGAACATCCGGATCGCGGACAGCAGGTACGGGACGAGGAGCGCGTTGACGACGAACCCGGACCGGTCCTGGGCGCGGACCGCGTGCTTGCCCAGCACGTCCCGCACCAGGGCCTCGGCCCGCTTGACCGTCTCCTCGCCCGTGGTCAGCGCCGGGATCAGCTCGACGAGCTTCTGCACCGGGGCCGGGTTGAAGAAGTGGATGCCGATGACCTGGTCCGGCCGCGAGGTCGCGACGGCCAGCTTGACCAGCGGGATCGAGGACGTGTTGGAGGCCAGGATCGCGTCCGGGCGGGTGATCACCTGGTCGAGGATCTGGAAGATCTCCGTCTTGACCTGCTCGTTCTCGACGACGGCCTCGATGACGAGGTCACGGTCGGCGAACTCGCCGAGGTCGGTGGTGAAGGTGAGGCGGGCCAGGGTGGCGTCCCGCTCCTCCTCGCTGATCTTGCCGCGTTCGGCGGCCTTGGTCAGCGAGTTGTGCAGCCGGGTCCGGCCGATCTCCAGGGCTTCGCCGGTGGTCTCGGCGACCTTGACCTCAAGGCCACTGCGGGCGCACACCTCGGCGATACCCGCACCCATCTGGCCGCAGCCCACTACGCCGACCCGTGTGATGTCGGAAGGGAGGTCAGTCACTTCGTGCCTTTCGCAGCTCATCCGTCGGCGGGTCCCCCGTACGATTCCGGCGCCCGCCACGCCCCCCGACGTTACTCCCGACCTTGCGCCGGGCGTCGGGCCGGGGCGGGCATGCTGAGCGGGCACCGTGCAATGTCACTCAGCGAAACGGAGATGTCACATGACGTACATCGGCCGACGGGCACTGCTGGCCGGAGCCGTGGGGGTGATCGCCGCCGCCACGGCCGGGTCGGCGGCCGCGGCGCCGCGGACTTCCGCGAAGGTCCCCGGGGGGCGGGCCGGCGCCGCGGACTTCCGGGGCATGTGGATCGCCTCCGTGGCGAATGTGGACTGGCCCTCCGAGAGCGGACTCTCCGCGGCGCGGCAGCGCGCGGAGCTGCTCGACCTCCTCGACACCGCGGTCGAGCGGCGCCTGGGCGCGGTGGTCCTCCAGGTCCGGCCGGCGGCGGACGCGTTCTGGCCCTCGAAGCTGGAGCCCTGGTCGCAGTGGCTGACCGGGGAGCAGGGGGTGGATCCCGGCTGGGACCCGCTGGGCACGGCCGTCAAGGAGGCGCACGCCCGGGGGCTGGAGCTGCACGCTTGGTTCAACCCGTACCGGGTGGCGAACCACACCGACCTCGACCGGCTGGCGTCCACGCACCCGGCGCGGCGCAATTCCGGCTGGACGGTGGAGTACGGCGGCAAGCTCTACTACAACCCTGGTCTGCCCGAGGTGCGGCGCTTCGTCCAGGACGCCATGTTCGACGCCGTCTCCCGCTACCCGCTGGACGCCGTGCACTGGGACGACTACTTCTACCCCTATCCGGTGGAGGGGGAGTACTTCGACGACGACGAGGCCTTCGAGGAGTACGGAGCGGGCTTCAGCTCGCGCGCCGCCTGGCGCCGCGCCAACACCGACACCCTGGTCCGTGAGATGTCCGCGCGGCTGCGGGCGCTCGAGTCGGCGCCGCGGTTCGGGATCAGCCCGTTCGCCGTCTGGCGCAACTCCGACCGGGACCCGGCCGGTTCGCCGACCCGCGCGGGCCTCGGGACGTACGACGACCTGTACGCGGACACCCGCAAGTGGGTCAGGGAGGGCTGGATCGACTACATCGTGCCGCAGGCCTACTGGCACATCGGGCACCCGACCGCCGACTACGCCGACCTCGTGCCCTGGTGGGCGCGGACCGTCGCCGGCACGAAGGTGGACCTGTACGTGGGGGAGGCCCTGTACCGCTGCGACGCGGACAGCCCCACCGAGGCCTGGCGCGACCCCGGGGAACTGTCGAAGCACCTGACGTTCGCCCGCGGGTTCCCGGAGGTCCGCGGCCACGTCTACTTCTCGGCGAAGCAGGTGGCCACGGACCCCAACGGAGCGATGGCCCGGGTGGTCGCCGACCACTACGGCCCGGCGGCGTCCCGGCGCTGATTCAGTGAGCGGGCTCTTCGGGGTGGCGGACTGTGCAGTCGGGTCCGGGAGCCATCAGTGCCTCGTGTCCGTCCTGGAAGCGGACCCGGTACGGGGGGGTTCCGTTCTCGCCCAGGACCTGGGTGATCTCGCCCACCTTGTCGTGCTGTCCGACGATCCTGCCGTGCTGCACCAGCTGGTCGCCCTCGGTCGCGCGCATAACTGACCTCCTCGGTGGCGGTCCGATCCGGTGCTTGCAGTTTAGGTCGTCATGCGGCTATTTGACCCGTTGGGTCGCCGCGATGCAGACCAGGACCCCACATGCGGCGGCCGGTGCGGCGGGGGAGAGGTGCTCGCCCAGCAGGGCCACCGACCAGACGAGGGTCAGCAGCGGCTGGGCGAGCTGGAGCTGGCTGGCCCGCGGCGCGCCGATCTCCGCCATGCCCCGGTACCAGACGTAGAGGCCGAGGAAGGTGGAGCCGGCCGCCACCCAGACCAGTCCGGCGAGCCCGTGGCCGCTGAGGTGCACCGGCTCGTACGCGAGCCCGGCCGCGGAGCCCGCCAGGCTGAGCGGCAGGCACAGCACCAGCGCCCAGCCGATCACCTGCCAGCCGGGCAGCATCCGGGCCAGGCGGCCGCCCTCGGTGTACCCGGCGGCGCACACCAGCAGGGCGCCGAACAGGTACGCGTCGCCCGCCGAGAGGGCGCCGCCGCTCTGCGTGAGCGTGAAGGCGATCACGACCGCCGCCCCGGCGAGGGCCGCGGCCCAGAAGGCGCGCGAGGGGCGGGCTCCGGTGCGCAGTGCGGACAGCGCGGCGGTGGTGAGCGGCAGGAGGCCGACGACCACGGCGGCGTGCGAGGTCGTGGAGGTCGTCAGCGCGAGAGTGGTGAGCATCGGGAAGCCGACGACCACTCCGCCGGCGACGACGGCGAGCCCGGCCCAGTGCTCACGGGCGGGCAGCGGGACCCGCCGGGCCAGCAGGAAGGCCCCGGCGATCGCGGCGGCGAGGACACTGCGCAGCGCGACCAGCGACCACGGGCCGAAGCTCTCCAGTCCCCAGGCGGTGGCGGGGAAGGTCAGCGAGAAGGCGACGACGCCGAGCAGGGCAAGGGCGGTACCCCGGCGCACCGGGTTCTTGACCGCTATCGTGGTCGGGAGAGTAGCGCTATTCTGTGCTGTCATGTACGAGCGTAGCAGTGTGGCAGAACTGGCCGAATCCCTGCGGTCTGAACTCAACCGCTACTCGGTGGGTGGAAAGCTCCCGTCGAGTCGAGCCCTGGTCGAGCGCTACCGGGTCAGCCCGGTCACCGTCTCCCGGGCCCTCGCGCAGCTCGCCGCCGAGGGCCTCGTCGTCACCCGGCCCGGTGCGGGGGCCTTCCGCGCCGCACCGCGCACGGCGGCCCCCGCGCCCGGGGACACCTCCTGGCAGGAGGTCGCCCTCAGCGCCGAGGGCGCCGGGGAGATCGTCCCGCGCTCCGTCGACGCGACCGGAGTGCTGGGCTCGCTGGCCGCGCCGCCGCCCGGGGTGATAGAGCTCAACGGCGGCTACCTGCACCGCTCCCTGCAGCCCGAGCGGGCCATGGCGGCCGCGCTGGCCCGGGCCGGGCGGCGACCCGGAGCCTGGGGGCGGCCGCCCCTGGAGGGGCTGCCCGAGCTGCGCGACTGGTTCGCCCGGGAGATCGGCGGCGCGGTCGCCGCAGCCGATGTACTGGTCACCGCGGGCGGGCAGAGCGCGCTGGCCACCGCCCTGCGGGCGCTCGCCCCGCCCGGGGCGCCGATCCTGGTCGAGTCCCCGACCTACCCCGGGCTGCTGGCCATCGCCCGGGCCTCCGGCTGCCGGCCGGTGCCCGTCCCGGTGGACGCCGACGGGGTCCGGCCGGAGCTGCTGGCCGCCGCCTTCGAGGCGACCGGCGCGCGGGTGTTCGTATGCCAGCCGCTGTTCCAGAACCCGACCGGAGCCGTACTGGCTCCGGGGCGGCGGGCCGAGGTGCTGCGCATCGCGCGGGCCGCCGGGGCCTTCGTGGTCGAGGACGACTACGCCCGTTCCCTCGCCCACGAGGGAGCGGGTCCGCTGCCCACGACCCTGGCCGCCGAGGACGCGGACGGGGTTGTGGTGCACGTCCGGTCGCTGACCAAGGTCACCTCGCCCAGCCTGCGGGTCGGCGCACTCGCCGCCCGGGGCCCGGTGGTCGACCGGCTGCGCGCCATCCAGATCGTGGACTCCTTCTTCGTGTCCCGGCCGCTCCAGGAGGCCGCCCTGGAACTGGTCGGCGCGCCCGCCTGGCCGCGCCACCTGCGGACGGTGGCCGCCGATCTGCGCCACCGGCGGGATGTGCTCGCGGGTGCCCTGCGCCGGGAGCTGCCCGCGCTGGAGCTGCCGCATCTGCCCTACGGCGGATACCAGTTGTGGGTCCGGCCGACCGGGTACGGCGACGACGCGGCCTTCGCGGCGGCCGCCCTGCGCGCCGGGGTGGCGGTGGCTCCGGGCCGCCCGTACTTCTGCGCGGAGCCGCCGGGCCCGCACGTCCGGCTGAGCTTCGCCGGGGTCTCGGGCCCCGGTGAACTGGTCGAGGCGGTCCAGCGGCTGCGTACCGGCCTGGCGGACGGCCTCGGTCCGGACGCTTGACCCACTGCGGTATGCGGCCCACCATCACCGCATGCATGTTCGGGTTTCGCTTGTCGCCGCAGCCCGTAGTTCCTCGCTGCTCGCCGAGCGCTTCGACGACGACCGCCCGCTGGACGGACCCGGCTGGCGGTCGGTGGAGTCCGCCGCGCAGGGCCTCGTACCCCTGGGCTCGGCCGAGCTGCGGTACTGCTCGCCGACCCCGCGCAGCCGTGCCACGGGCGAGGCCCTCGGGTACGCGCCCCTCGCCCAGCCCGCGCTGCGCGAGTGCGACATGGGCCGCTGGCGGGGACTGACCCTGGCCGAGGTGGCCGCCCACGAGCCCGGGGCGGTGGAACTGTGGCTCAGCGATCCGCGGTCCGCCCCGCACGGGGGCGAGTCCCTGCTCGCCTTCATCTCCCGCATCGGCGGCTGGCTCGACACCCGGCCGGCCGACGACGGGGGCGCGATCGTGGCGGTGGCGGAACCCTCGGTGGTCCGGGCGGCCCTGGTGTACGCGCTGAAGGCGCCCCCGCTGACCTACTGGAACGTGGACGTCCGGCCGCTGTCCACGATGACCCTCACGGGCTGGTCCGGCCAGTGGCACCTCTGCCTGCAGGCCCCGGCGTAAACCGGTTGAGAGGGACTCGGACCGCTCCTAGCCTGCGGGAATGACCGAGATACGCATCACCACCCTCGCCGAGCGGCCCGAACTGGCGGACCGGCTCTGGGACATGGACGACACGTGGCCCGAGTTCGCCGCCCACGACGCCCTCGCCTGGCTGCTGTACCCGCGGATGACGGCCGAGCTGGCGGACTACGTCCTGGTCGCCACGGACGGGGACGCGGTGGTCGCCCGCGGCTACAGCGTGCCCTTCGCCCTGCACGTGGCCGGCCGCGACGGGGTCCTGCCCGCGCAGGGCTGGGACCGCGTGCTCATGTGGGCCTTCTCCGACCTGCGCCGCGGGGTCCGGCCCGACACGGTGAGCGCGATCGAGATCACCGTGGCCGACGGCCGGCAGGGCGAGGGGCTCTCCCGGCTCATGCTGGCCGCGATGCGGGACAACGCCCGGGCCCGCGGCTTCGCCGAGGTGGTGGCGCCGGTCCGGCCCAGCGGAAAACCGGCCGAGCCGGACACCCCGATCCACGAGTACGCGTACCGGACCCGGAAGGACGGCCTCCCGTACGACCCGTGGCTGCGCGTCCACGTCCGCGCGGGCGGGGTCATCGACTCGGTGGCGCCGCTGTCGATGACGATCACCGGCTCGCTCGCCCAGTGGCGCGAGTGGACCGGGCTGCCCTTCGACGTCGCCGGACCCGTGCGCGTACCGGGAGCCCTGACGCCTGTGCGGTGCGAGCCGGAGCAGGGCTATGCGGTCTACGTGGAGCCGAACGTATGGGTCAGGCACCGTCTCGCCGACGGGACGGCGTCCGTCCGGCCCTAGGCCGTCCTGCCGATCAGGCCGGGCTCGTCGTGGTTCGCGCCCGACGCGACCGGCGGAATCGCCGCCGCGGACGGGCCTTTCCTGCTAGACATCATCCTGGAGGCGCCGTGTGCCGGACCCTCCGGTGCGGCCCTTCCTCCGAGATCGAAGGCATTGCATAAACGTGCAGAAGTACGTATAGTCATGCCATCGATGAGGAGGGTCCGATGGTGGTACGTGTAGCGGTGGCCGGAGCGAGCGGGTACGCGGGCGGAGAAGTCCTGCGCCTCCTGCTCTCGCACCCCGGGGTGGAGATCGGTGCCCTCACCGGCAACTCCAACGCCGGATCGCTCCTCGGCTCCCTGCAACCGCACCTCGTGCCGCTCGCGGGACGCACCCTGGAGGCGACCACCTCCGAGGTCCTCGCCGGCCACGACGTGGTCTTCCTCGCCCTCCCGCACGGCCAGTCCGCCGCCGTCGCCGCCCAGCTCGGTGAGGACGTCCTCGTCGTCGACATGGGCGCCGACCACCGGCTCAAGGACTCCGCCGACTGGGACGCCTTCTACGGCGCCCCGCACGCCGGCACCTGGCCCTACGGGCTCCCCGAACTGCCCGGCGCCCGCGAGGCGCTGAAGGGGACCAGGCGCATCGCGGTCCCCGGCTGCTTCCCCACCGCCGTCTCCCTCGCGCTCTTCCCCGCCTACCAGGGGAAGTTCGCCGAGCCGGAGGCCGTGATCGTCGCCGCCACCGGAACCTCCGGCGCGGGCAAGGCCCTCAAGCCGCACCTGCTCGGCGCCGAGGTGATGGGCTCGGTGACCCCGTACGGCGTGGGCGGCGGACACCGCCACACGCCCGAGATGGTGCAGAACCTGAGCCCGATCGCGGGTCAGCGGGTCTCCGTCTCCTTCACGCCGACCCTCGTGCCCATGGCGCGCGGCATCCTCGCCACGTGCTCGGCGAAGGCGCTCCCCGGCACCACCGCCGAATCGCTGCGCGCCGCGTACGAGAAGGCGTACGCCGACGAGCCCTTCGTCCACCTGCTGCCCGAGGGCCGGATGCCGTCCACCAAATCCGTCCACGGTTCCAACGCCGTCCACGTCCAGGTCGCCTACGACGAGTCCGCCCGGCGGATCATCGCCGTCAGCGCCATCGACAACCTGACCAAGGGCACCGCCGGCGGCGCGGTGCAGAGCATGAACATCGCCCTGGGGCTTCACGAGAGCCTGGGCCTTTCGACGATCGGAGTCGCACCGTGAGCGTCACGGCAGCACAGGGATTCACGGCAGCGGGCATCGCCGCCGGGATCAAGGCCAGCGGAAACCCCGACCTGGCCCTCGTGGTCAACAACGGGCCGAGTCTGGCCGCCGCGGGCGTCTTCACCTCCAACCGCGTCAAGGCCGCGCCCGTGCACTGGTCCGAGCAGGTCCTGCGGGGCGCCGCCGTCAGCGCGGTCGTCCTGAACTCCGGCGGCGCCAACGCCTGCACCGGCCCCAAGGGCTTCCAGGACACCCACGCCACAGCGGAGAAGGTCGCGCAGGTGCTCGGCGGGGACTTCAACGCCGGCGAGATCGCGGTCGCCTCCACCGGCCTGATCGGCGTCCTGCTCCCCATGGACAAGCTGCTCCCCGGCATCGAGACGGCGGCCGCGGCCCTGTCCGAGGACGGCGGCGAGGCCGCCGCCATCGCCATCAAGACCACCGACACCGTGCACAAGACGGCCACCGTCTCGCAGGGTGGCTGGACCGTCGGAGGCATGGCCAAGGGCGCGGGCATGCTCGCCCCGGGCCTGGCCACCATGCTCGTCGTCCTCACCACCGACGCCGACCTGGACAGCGCCACCCTCGACAAGGCGCTGCGCGCGGCCACCCGCACCACCTTCGACCGGGTCGACTCCGACGGCTGCATGTCCACCAACGACACGGTGCTGCTGCTCGCCTCCGGCGCCTCCGGCCAGGTGCCGGTGTACGAGGAGTTCGCGGAGGCCGTGCGAAAGGTCTGCGACGACCTGGCCCGCCAGCTCATCGGCGACGCCGAGGGCGCCAGCAAGGACATCCGCATCGAGGTCATCGGTGCGCTCACCGAGGACGACGCGGTCGAGGTCGGCCGGTCCATCGCCCGGAACAACCTGCTCAAGTGCGCCATCCACGGGGAGGACCCGAACTGGGGCCGGGTGCTCTCCGCGATCGGCACCACCAAGGCCGCCTTCGACCCGGACCGCCTGGGCGTCGCCATCAACGACGTCTGGGTCTGCCGGAACGGATCGGTCGGCGACGACCGCGACCTGGTCTCCATGAAGGGTCGCGAGGTCCGTATCACCGCTGACCTGGCCAACGGCAGCGAGTCCGCCGTGATCTGGGGCAACGACCTGACCGCCGAGTACGTCCACGAGAACAGCGCCTACTCCTCATGAGCGACGAGAAGGCCGGCCAGCCCGGCACCTCCGGCGGGACCGCCCGCAAGCACACCGCCCTGCCCAAGGCGCAGATCCTCATCGAGGCCCTGCCGTGGCTCACCCGCCACAACGGCAAGGTCGTCGTCATCAAGTTCGGCGGCAACGCCATGATCGACGAGGACCTCAAGGCCGCCTTCGCCCAGGACGTGGTCTTCCTGCGCCAGGCCGGCCTGAAGCCGGTCGTCGTGCACGGCGGCGGCCCCCAGATCAACGCCCAGCTCGACAAGCAGGGCCTGGTCAGCGAGTTCAAGGCGGGGCTGCGCGTCACGACCCCCGAGGCCATGGACGTCGTACGGATGGTCCTGGCGGGCCAGGTCCAGCGCGAGCTGGTCGGACTGCTCAACCAGCACGGGCCGCTCGCCGTCGGCATGACCGGCGAGGACGCCCGCACGATCACCGCGACCAAGCACAGCCCGGAGATCGGCGGCGAGGTCATCGACATCGGCCGGGTCGGGGAGATCACCTCCATCGACACCGGCGCCATCGAGGCCCTGCTGGCGGACGGCCGGATCCCGGTCATCTCCTCCATCGCGGGCAGCGCCGACGACCACCACGTCTACAACGTCAACGCCGACACGGCGGCCGCGGCGCTCGCCGCCGCCCTGGGCGCCGAGACGCTGATGGTCCTCACCGACGTCGAAGGCCTCTACGCGGACTGGCCGCACAGCGACGAGGTCATCAGCAAGCTCACCGTCAGCGAGCTGGAGAAGCTGCTGCCCGAGCTGTCCAGCGGCATGGTGCCCAAGATGGAGGGCTGCCTGCACGCCGTGCGCAACGGCGTGAACACCGCCCGCGTGCTCGACGGGCGGGTCCAGCACTCGATCCTGCTGGAGATCTTCACGGACTCGGGCATCGGCACGATGGTCGTGCCCGACCACCAGTCAGGGGGAACGCAATGACGAAGGGCACCGGCAACCAGGAGTACGGCGCTCGCTGGCAGGGAGCGCTGGTTAACAACTACGGCACCCCCGCGGTCGCGCTCGTACGCGGCGAGGGCGCCCAGGTCTGGGACGCCGACGGCAAGCAGTACACCGACTTCGTCGGCGGCATCGCGGTCAACGCCCTCGGGCACGCCCACCCGGCGATCGTGACCGCCGTGACCGAGCAGATCTCCACGCTCGGCCACGTCTCCAACCTCTTCATCTCCGAGCCGGTCGTCGCGCTCGGCGAACGGCTGCTCCAGCTCTTCGGCCGCCCCGGCAAGGTCTTCTTCTGCAACTCGGGCGCCGAGTCCATCGAGGCCGCCTTCAAGATCGGCCGGCTGACCGGGCGGACCCACATGGTCGCCACCGACGGCGGCTTCCACGGCCGGACCATGGGCGCCCTCGCGCTCACCGGCCAGCCGAAGAAGCAGGAGCCCTTCCGGCCGCTGCCGGGCGATGTCACGCACGTCCCGTTCGGTGACGTAGAGGCCCTGCGGGCCGCCGTCACCGAGGAGACCGCGCTCGTCGTCATCGAGCCCATCCAGGGCGAGAACGGCGTCGTCGTACCCCCCGCCGGATACCTGACGGCCGCCCGCGAGATCACCCGCGCCACCGGCACCCTGCTCGTCCTGGACGAGGTCCAGACCGGCATCGGCCGGTGCGGCCAGTGGTTCGAGCACCAGGCCCACGAGGACGTCGAGCCCGACATCGTCACCCTCGCCAAGGGGCTGGGCGGCGGTCTGCCCATCGGCGCGGTGGTCGCCTTCGGCCCCGTCGCCGACCTGCTGCAGCCGGGCCAGCACGGCACCACCTTCGGCGGGAACCCGGTCGCCTGCGCCGCCGGCCTCGCCGTCATCGACACGATCGCCACGGGCGGGCTGCTCGATCAGGTCAAGGCCCGGGGCGAACGGCTCCGCTCGGGGATCGAGGGCACGGGCCACGCCCTGGTCTCCCACGTCCGCGGCTCCGGCCTACTGCTGGGTATCGTGCTGACCGAGCCGCTCGCCGCCCGGGTGCAGCAGGCGGCTCAGGATGCCGGCTTCCTGGTCAACGCGCCCGCCCCCGACGTCGTACGGCTCATGCCCCCGTACGTACTCACCGAGGCCGAGGCGGACGCGTTCGTCCGGGCTCTGCCCGGCATCCTCGACGCAGCCGACGGGGACGGATCCGGAGAATGAGACGACGATGAGTCAGGCGCAGGACAACGAGCAAGGCGGCCAGGCCGTCCCGCAGACCCGCACCGCGCGTCACCGCCGGATCGTGGACATCCTCAACCGGCAGCCGGTCCGCTCCCAGAGCCAGCTGGCCAAGCTGCTCGCCGACGACGGGCTGAGCGTCACCCAGGCGACGCTCTCGCGCGACCTCGACGAGCTGGGCGCGGTGAAGATCCGCAACACCGGCGGCGAGCTGATCTACGCGGTACCCAGCGAGGGCGGCTTCCGCACCCCGCAGGCCCCGCTCGGCGAGTCCGCGAAGGAGGAGCGCATGCGGCGCCTCTCCGGGGAACTGCTGATCTCGGCGGAGGCCTCCGCGAACCTCGTGGTCCTGCGCACCCCGCCGGGTGCCGCGCAGTTCCTCGCATCGGCGATCGACCAGGCCGAACTCCGGGCGATCCTCGGCACGATCGCGGGCGACGACACCCTGATGCTGATCAGCCGGGACCCGGCGGGCGGCCAGGCCCTGGCCGACCACCTGCTGCGGCTGGCGCAGAAGGAGAGCTAGTGCCGTGCCGGGCGTCGCAACCCGGTGAACCTTGCCGGTCACAGCACTAGACCGCCCGTCCGGATGTGGCCGGGCCCGGCTCAGTACCGGGTCACGGCCAGGTCCCCGGACTCCGTGCCGATCGCGATGTGCGGACGGCGGCGCGGGTCCGCCCAGCGCAGGATCGCCCGCATGGCCCGCTCGGGCACGGACACGCAACCGGCCGTCGCGCCCTTGCCGTTGACGTGCAGGAAGATCCCCGCGCCCCGGCCGCGTACGGGCCGGTCGTAGTTGAAGGCGATCACCAGCGCGTGCGCGTACTGCTTCTCGTACGTCACCAGGTGCTCGGCCTCGCCCGGCGCGCAGTCCGCGGGCAGCGGCTCGACCCAGCGGTTGTAGTGGGCGGACGCATTGTCCTGGCACCACCAGGAATCGCGGCTCACCCGCCGGTAGACGTGGTCCGTGCCGGTCGGTGCCCGCCGGATCCCGAAGGCGTAGGGGAGTTCGAAGAGGCCCGTGGGCGTCGTGTCGGTGCCCTGGGTCCGGGTCGCCCCCTCGGTGAGGCCGTTCGCGCCGAAGCGGGCGGGCGCGCTCCCGGACCGGTGCCAGCGCCCCGCCCACCGCTGCCACCAGATCACCCGGCCGGTCGTGGATCCCGGCGCGGGCGCGACGGCGGTGATCAGCTGACTGCCGCCGCCGGTGTCGGCGAGACGGTCGGGCAGAGGCGCCGGGCCCTGCGGGAGCAGGGTCGTGACGATCAGTGAGACGGTGACTACAGCGGTACGCAGCACATGTCAGACCGTACGGGGCGGGAGGGGCAGCGGCAGCGCAGGCAGGCCGTCGACGCTCGATCCGATGAACTCCTTCTTCTCGCAGTACGCGGCGAACTCCTCGTCCGTCTTGCGGCCGAAGTACTCCGCGTGCAGCGTCCGCTCGCCCTGGTACTCCATCAGGGGGACGGCGTACCCGCAGACATCGGAGATCCGGCGGGCGTGGACCAGGACGACCGCCCGCGCCGACGGCCCGTCGGCCTCGCCGAACAGGGCGACCAGTTCGCCCCAGCGCGGATCGTCGCGGAAGACCGCCTCGCCGTCGCCGTGGATGCGCACGATGTTGGGCGGCCCGGAGAACGCGCACCACATCAGGGTGATCCGGCCGTTCTCCCGGACGTGGGCGATGGTCTCGGCGCCGCTGCCCCCGAAGTCCAGGTAGGCCAGGGTCTGCTCGTCGATGACGACGAGCGTTCCGGCGCGGCCCTTGGGGGAGAGGTTGACGTGACCGTCGCCCGTGAGCGGGGCGGTCGCGGTGAAGAAGATCGGCTGCTCCTCGATGAACTTGCGCAGCCGGCCGTCTATTCGTTCGTAGAGCTTTCCCATGTGCCCATTATCGGATCGGCCGGGCCGTGCGGTCGGGCCGGGCCGTTTCGGTGAGTGCCAGCCGTTCGAAGAGCGGGGCCAGTTGGTGGATGTCGAAGAGGTGCGCGGACCGCTCCAGCAGAGCGCCCAACTCGGCGGCATCCGCCCAGCCCGCCTGCAGGGAGCCCTGCCAGTTCCATTCCCGTACGGTGCCCTCGGCCAGCTCGCGCAGACCCGGATCCCGCACGTCCAGCAGGGTGACGGCGGCCCGCAGCGAGGCGATGCCGCCCTGGGCCCGCAGCAGGTGGAAGGCGGCGCGGCGGGTGTGCGTCGGACGCTCGGGGGCGACCCGCGCCATCAGCCAGTCGGCGGGCAGCGGCCCCGCGGTGGCGCGCAGGCCGCGGGAGACCTCGCGGGCCACCGCCGGCGAGGGGTCGTCGAGCAGCGACCGCAGCAGCCGCTCGTCGTCCGCGTCCAGCAGGCGCAGCCCGGCGACGGCGGCGGCCCGCACCAGGCCGCCCGGGTGCCCCAGCAGGGCGCGGAGCAGCGGCCCGTCCTCGCGGCGGGCGCACTCGGCGAAGCCGCTCACCGCGTACGGAGTCACCCGGGCCGGGTCCTCGATCAGCTCGCGGTAGCGGGCGTACGGGTCGCCGCCGTCCTGGCGGACCAGCCAGCGGGCGCAGGCCCGGACCAGCCCGGAGCGGTCGGTCAGGTACACCCCGGCCTCGGCGGCCCGCCCGGCCCCGCGCAGGGCGGTGACCCCGCAGGCGCGGACCATCGGGATGTGGGCGCCGAGCAGGAGGTCGACGGCCCGGTCGTCCGGCCCGTCGGTGGCCAGCGCGGCGAGCGCGGCGTCCGCCCACATCCGGGCGGTCGGCGGGTCCAGTTCCACGGCGGCCAGCCGGGCGAGCTCCCGTATGCCGAACTCCCCGCTCTCCAGCGACAGCCGCGCGGCGAACCGCCGGGTCGGCAGGTCCGCGCTCTCGCGCAGCTCGGCCCGCAGCGACCCGCCGCGCAGTGCCGCGGGGAGCAGCGCGGCGGCCCAGGCGCCGTGCTCGCGGCGCCCCAGCCGCAGCAGGAGCGGGGTCAGCCGGCGCGCCGTGCCGGCGGGGTCGGCGTCCAGCACGGCGCGCAGCACGCGCCGGGCCTGTTCCCGGACGGCCGGAACCCAGTCGGTGCAGCGGATCGCGACGAGTTCGAGCACCGGATCCGGCGCCCGGAGCGCGCCTTCGCGGACGTAGCCGTCGGGGTGGCACAGCGCCACCACGTCGTCGCCGATGTGCGAGGTCTCGTACCGGTGGCGGCGGATATCGCGTACTGCCTGGTCGAAGGCGATCCATGTGTCGGCCACGCCCCCGGGGAGCGGCACCGGCGTGTGGCCGGGATGCCCGCCGTCCATCAGCCGCTCCGCGCTCGCCCACCCCGCCCGTAGGGCCCGTTCCCGTCTGGCGCTCATGCGGCCCCCCTCTGTTGTCCTCACCGCCGAGGTTAGGCGCTCGGACGGCCGGTGCGCCTGCGATATATCCGCTGGTCAGGTGGTTCGGCGCGGCTCGATTGACGAAACATACGGAGTAGTGCATAGTTATGCCTGTCGTTGAATGCACCGTAAGGAGAAACCCGTGACCGAGCGCGTCGTACTCGCCTACTCGGGCGGCCTGGACACCTCCGTCGCCATCGGCTGGATCGCCGAGGAGACGGGCGCCGAGGTCATCGCCGTTGCCGTGGACGTCGGCCAGGGCGGCGAGGACCTGGACGTCATCCGCAAGCGCGCGCTCGACTGCGGTGCGGTCGAGGCCGAGGTCGCCGACGCCTCCGACGAGTTCGCCAATGAGTACTGCCTCCCGGCGATCAAGGCGAACGCCCTCTACATGGACCGGTACCCGCTGGTCTCGGCGCTCTCCCGGCCGGCCATCGTCAAGCACCTGGTCGCCGCCGCCAAGAAGCACGGCGCCACGACCGTCGCCCACGGCTGCACCGGCAAGGGCAACGACCAGGTCCGCTTCGAGGCGGGCATCGTCGCCCTCGCCCCGGACCTCAAGTGCATCGCCCCGGTCCGTGACTACGCGATGACCCGGGACAAGGCGATCGCCTTCTGCGAGGAGAAGCAGCTCCCGATCGCGACCACCAAGAAGTCCCCGTACTCCATCGACCAGAACGTCTTCGGACGCGCCGTCGAGACGGGCTTCCTGGAGGACATCTGGAACGCCCCGATCGAGGACATCTACGAGTACACCTCGAACCCGGCCCTGCCGCGCGAGGCCGACGAGGTCGTCATCTCCTTCAAGGAGGGCGTCCCGGTCGCCATCGACGGCAAGCCCGTCACCGTGCTGCAGGCCATCCAGCAGCTCAACGACCGCGCCGGAGCCCAGGGCATCGGCCGGATCGACATCGTCGAGGACCGCCTCGTGGGCATCAAGTCCCGTGAGGTGTACGAGGCCCCGGGTGCGATCGCGCTGATCACGGCCCACCAGGAGCTGGAGAACGTCACCGTCGAGCGCGAGCTGGCCCGCTACAAGCGGCAGGTCGAGCAGCGCTGGGGCGAGATGGTCTACGACGGCCTGTGGTTCTCCCCGCTCAAGCGGGCCCTGGACGGCTTCATCAACGAGGCCAACCAGCACGTCACCGGTGACATCCGGATGACCCTGCACGGCGGCCGCGCCGTCGTCACCGGCCGGAAGTCGGACGAGTCGCTGTACGACTTCAACCTCGCGACCTACGACTCGGGCGACACCTTCGACCAGTCCAAGGCCCAGGGCTTCATCGAGATCTTCGGTCTCTCCTCGAAGATCGCGGCCCGCCGCGACCTCGCCTGACCGGCCGGCAGTCCGTACCGCCTCCCCGTTACCTCCGCGGCGGGGAGGCGGTTGCACATCCGGAGCCCTACGGGCCCTCGGAGCCTTACCAGCAGTCAAAGCCATGCAGTCTTGAGGAGCAGTAGCTGTGAGCAGCAACAAGGGTGACGTCCGGCTCTGGGGCGGCCGGTTCGCCGACGGTCCTTCGGAGGCGCTGGCCCTGCTGTCGGCGTCGGTCCACTTCGACTGGCGCCTCGCGCCGTACGACATCGCGGGCTCCCGCGCCCACGCCCGCGTGCTCCACAAGGCCGGCCTGCTCACGGCCGAGGAGCTCGACCGCATGATCGCCGGACTCGACCAGCTCGAAGCCGACGTGGCCGACGGCTCCTTCACCGGCACCATCGCCGACGAGGACGTGCACACCGCCCTGGAGCGCGGCCTGCTGGAGCGGCTCGGCGCCGAGCTGGGCGGCAAGCTGCGCGCCGGCCGGTCCCGCAACGACCAGGTGGCCACCCTCTTCCGGATGTACCTGCGCGACCACGGCCGGATCATCGGCGGTCTGATCGCGGACCTCCAGGACGCGCTGGTCGGCCTCGCCGAGACGCATCACGACGTGGCCATGCCGGGCCGGACCCACCTCCAGCACGCACAGCCGGTGCTCTTCGCCCACCACGTCCTGGCCCATGTGCAGTCCCTGTCCCGGGACGCGGAGCGGCTGCGCCAGTGGGACACCCGGACCGCGGTCTCGCCCTACGGCTCGGGCGCCCTGGCCGGCTCCTCGCTGGGGCTGGACCCGGAGCAGGTCGCCGCCGACCTGGGCTTCGAGCGGGGCTCGGTCGGCAATTCGATCGACGGCACGGCCTCGCGCGACTTCGTCGCCGAGTTCGCCTTCATCACCGCGATGATCGGGATCAACCTCTCCCGGATCGCGGAGGAGATCATCATCTGGAACACGAAGGAGTTCTCCTTCGTGACGCTGCACGACGCCTTCTCGACCGGGTCGTCGATCATGCCGCAGAAGAAGAACCCGGACATCGCGGAGCTGGCGCGCGGCAAGTCGGGCCGTCTCATCGGCAATCTGACGGGCCTGCTCGCGACGCTCAAGGCGCTGCCCCTGGCGTACAACCGGGACCTCCAGGAGGACAAGGAGCCCGTCTTCGACTCCTGCGACACCCTTGAGGTCCTGCTGCCGGCCTTCACCGGCATGATGGCGACCCTCACGGTCAACCGGGAGCGGATGGAGGAGCTGGCCCCGGCGGGCTTCTCGCTCGCCACCGACATCGCCGAGTGGCTGGTCAAGCAGGGCGTGCCCTTCCGGGTGGCCCACGAGGTGGCCGGCGAGTGCGTCAAGGTCTGCGAGGGCGAGGGCATCGAGCTCGACCAGCTGACGGACGACCAGTTCGTGAAGATCTCGGAGCACCTGACCCCCGAGGTCCGGACCGTCCTGAACGTCAAGGGCGCCCTGGCCTCCCGCGACGGCCGCGGTGGCACCGCCCCGTCGGCGGTCGCCACCCAGCTCACCGAGCTGAAGGCCGACCTGGTCATCCAGCACGCCTGGGCGACCCACAAGCAGTAGCCCGTACGCCCGGAGGGGCGGTGGGAGCCCGTCGGCTCCCACCGCCCCTGCGGCGTTCCGGGGCACCGGCGGACGGCCTCGCCGACCCTCCCGGTCAGGGCGCGGCCCACGCGGCCAGGGTGTCGAAGTCCGCGCGGACCAGTCCGATCCGCTCGTCGATGCGCATCAGCAGGGTCCGTGCCGGGTGGCGCTGGTCGACGTACTCGCGGTCCATCGCCGTGATGTCGTCGTCGATCCAGGCGAAGGGCCGCTCGCCCGCGTATTCGAGGATGTACTGGGTCTTCCAGAACGTGCCGCGCGGCGCCCGGCCGTGCATCACCGGCCAGTCGATGAAGGGGAGTCCGGGCAGTCCCAGGTGCGGCCCTATCCAGACGTTGGCCTCGTCCTTCCATGTGGTGGCCCAGACCAGCTCGTAGGCGTCCGCGAGGGCGAGCAGCTCCGCCCCGTGGTCGTGATTGAGCCACACCCGCAGCGGCTTGGCCTGCTCGGCCTCCGTCCAGCCCGTCGGGCGCATCCGGTGGGTGCGGTAGCCCTCGGGGCGGCGCTGGGCCTTGGCCGCGTAGGGGTTCAGGGGCCTTATGCGGGCATGAGACATGTCCCGCCGAGCTTCGCGGACTGTGGGGGACCTCCCGTCTCGCGACGGATGAGGCCCTCGCTGGGAATCGGCTCTTCGGCATAGGAGTTGTAGGGCAGCATGGGGCGATGAACTCGGATCAGCCGGTGCCTCGTGAGGTGAAGGTCATCGATACGGCCTCGCTGCTCAGGCTGGAGGAGCGGGCCGGTGAGCTGGGCCTCAACCAGCGGTTGGACCCAGGGTGGGTGATGGCGAATGCGGCGCCAGACGGGGTCCACTACCTGTGGCCGGCCCTGTGGAACAGCACGCCCCATCGTCCAGCCATTCCGCGGCAGCTACGGTGCGAGCTGTTGATCACGCTGCGTGCGGGAGTCCATGTGATGGGCCTGCTGGACCTTCTTCCCGACGACTTCACCCCGCTGCCGAGGGTGACTTCGCGAGACGAAGGCATGCGGGTCAGCCGTCTCTTGGACCGTGCTCCTTCGGTCAGGGAATGGCTCCTCAAGGAGGGCGGCGGTTCCTCAGCCCGCCTGTGACAGGCAGCGCTAGCACGGAGTTCTCACCGGTCCGCCGCAATGCGGGCCCGCACCGGGAGCGTGCGGACGTTCCCGCTGTCTTGGAGGGCTGCGCGGAGGCGCTGGATTTCGTCGTGCTGTTCGGCGAGCCGGGAAAGCGCCAGAGTTTTGAACTCGGACGCCTCGGACGCCTCCTCTTTCATTCGGGAGAGCCGCCCCTTCAAGCTGGATACCTCGGCTTTGAGGCGGTCGATCTGGGCGAGGCGAGGGTCCGGCTCGCCCGTCGCCTCTCGAGCCGCGCCCAGCCGGTTCTCGAACTCTTCCTTGACGTGGGGGTAGGTGCGGTACAGCGTCGCCCGGGGGACAGCGGCGAGAATGCTGAGGGACTTGATGTCGCATCGCAGGCCCTCGGGGATGTCCCCGGCCAGGAGCTGATCCATGGCGGCCTTCAAACGACTCTCCGCGTTGGCGTGGCGATCATTGGGCACCTGGGGTCTCCTTATTGGTCATGGCGGCCTCGATGGACTCCACGATCCGCACGGATCGCTCGTAGGTCTGCTGGGCGCGGTGACGCTCCGGTGCGGACAGTCGGGGGTTGCCGAGGAACACGGCTCTGGTGTTCTCGGCGTGGGCGGCCCACGCTTGCCGGTGCTGAGGGTGATGGGTCGCTTGGGGGCAGCGAGCGGAGTCGCACATGCCGAGCAGAGGCTCGCTGGCTTTCGGAGTGCCGGCCATGGTGAGGCACAGGGCCTTGGCGGGGTCGGTGAACCAGCAGTAGTTCGCCACGCCGATGTGAAGGGTCTTCGCCTTGGTCTTGAGGAGTTTCTCCACGCGACGGTCGTCAGCGACGGTGGCGGGGCCGGGGTCGTGTCCGGCGAGGGACAGATCCACGCTCTGAAAGGCGGCGACCAGGTCGCGTGCGCCTCGGCCGGAGGGCAGGATGCCCTGCTGGTAGTCGTGGTAGGCGGCAACCGTGAGCCGGGTGTGTTCGACATCCTCTTCGGCCTGGACCTCGGCGAGGAACGCGGCCTGGTGGCCGCCTGGTCGAGCGGTGTAGCCCTCGGTGGTGGCCACCGAGACGTGCTTCAAGTGCCATTTTGTGGCGAGGAGGCCGTGGGGGCGTTGAGCGATGGACAGAGCGAGGGTACGGCGCAGAGCCCGCGGGTGGACAGGACCATCGGGGATCGGGGTGAGGTCGAGATGCTGTCCGAAGGGACCGTTGATCCAGTCCCGGAGCGCGGTGTACCTGTTGGCGGAGTTGTTGGCGACAGGAAAGATCAGGTCCCCGAGGTCCGTCCCGCCGAGGGCTTCGGCGGCTCCGACAGCGCGGTGTACGTCTTCAATGACCACCCATGAGTCAGGCACTCCGCCGAACTTCTCACCCTTGACGCGGCGGGAGTCCAGCCAGTGGCGGGAGCTGTAGGTGCGGTCTTCGCTGCGGCGACATCCATGCGTGAGTTCGGCCAGCTCTGAGGTCCGCATGCCAGACAGCGCCGAGGTGAGGTAGTAGGCAGCGGAAGTAACCGCGAACACCGTGCTGTCCAGGGTGAAGTGATTCATCGGGAGCGCCCAGCGGACGGGCTCTTCGTCATTGGCGCGGGGCACCACTGCCGCATCACGGCACCACGGGTTCTCGATACCGCAGGCGGCGACCCATGCCTCCAGCTGGGGCCGGAGCCTCTCCAGATCCCGTTGGGTGGAGGAGAGCGCAAGGAAGTCCTTGGTGAAGGACGTGTGGGCGAGTGTGAGGAGGGGGTCGGTGGAGTTCCAACCCGCGTTGAGCCTGCGGGAGACGCCGGAGGGGGCAGCACGGGGGGCCGGGATACCGGCCGCGATACACCGTTCGATTTCTGAGATGACGAGCTGGTGGTGTTCAACGCGGAGGGACGACCGGATGCCGCTCCGGCGGGCGATAGTTTGCCGGGCGCGGGTGGCTTCCTCGACGAGGTGGGGGCTGATCGTGTCGATGAGATAGGACGCACCGGCGAGGAGGGGCCGCAGGATGTCGTCTGGGACGGTAGGGGTCTGGTTCGTGCTGGGACGCTGGTATCCGGCGACCTGGGCGGCGGTGCGGTCGCCCCACGGACGGAATCCTGTCGGGTAGGCCTCGGGCAGCAGCGGTCCGTACGCAGTCAGGGCCTGAGTGGTCAGAACGAAACCGGCAATGGTGCCGGGGGTGACCAGCTGGCCGGGGTTGGTGCGGCCGACGGAGACGACGGGCAGGTAGGCGTCACAGTGCCGTTGGTGGATCTGTTCGAGACCGGTGAGTCCCGTCTTGGTGAGGTGGTTGAACCAGGCCGTGAGGCGGACGAGTTCGTGTCGGAGCGTCTGCAAGGCGAGAGGGGAGCGATATGCGTGCGGGAGGACCGCGACTGACGGGTGGGTGGGGACGAGGCGGGCCATCAAGTAGGTGCGTGCGACTGCTCGCCAGGTGGGGTTGGTGATCTGGGTGAAGTCCAGGATCTGCTCGCTGCGTGGCCAGGACACTGGGGCGTCGGCGACGCAGGAGAGGTCCCAAACATCCTGGTCGAAGCGGGGGCGGCGAGTGCCGGGCCGAGTGCGGTATCCAGCAGTCCGGAGGACGTCTAAGCCGGTGAAGGGACTGTGCCCGGGGCCGGCGGTCAGAGCGTCGGATCTGGTCACGGGATCTCCTCCGGTGTCATGGCCGCGAACCCGGCTTCGGTGGCGGTCCGGATAGCTGTCGTGCTGAAACGGGGCAGCAGGTCGGTACTGAGCCTGTCGGCGTAGGGACCGAAGATGGCCAGGAACTGCGCGTTCGTCATATGTCGTTCCTGATCGGCGAAATAGCGCTGGAGCCGCAGCAGGTTGGGCAGGTGCCGGGGGGTGAACACGGAGAGAGGGCACAACAGGCACACCCAGGGACGGGCTGGGCAGGCGGTTCCGGCCGGGGCGTGGGGGCTGTTGTAGAGACTGGCGCAGGAGGCGACGAAAACGTCCTGCTCGCCGGCCAGTAGCCGCTGGATGGCGTCGCCGTCGAGTCCGGCGTCCGCAACGAGGCGGGGGAAGTCGGCAGCGAACCGGGCGGCGTCCTGGCTGGTGGCGATGACCGGCGGCGCGGCCTTTCGGCGGATGTCCCGCTGAGCTTCCTCGATGACTCCCTCGATGGCCTCGACCTGGGCGGGGGTGTGGTGGTGTAGGTAGTGATCGCCCTCGACCGCCGGGGTGTGGTTGGGGTCGATGGTGGTGCGCCCGGTCCAGGCAGACCGGTCGCGCCTGTGATGGAAGGTCGTACGAATCCGGCCGCCGTGCGGGGCCATGGGCTGGCCGTTGTCGTCGGTCAGGCCGACGGTCTTCGCCCACTTGATCCGCTGCCACGGCGTTCGGGGACGCGCGGACAGTGCCGTGCCGTTGTAGTTGATCCACATGGAGTCGGAGAGTTCTCCGGCATGCTCGCGCAGAGGTGCCGAGTGGGTGAGCCACTGGTCCAGGAGCCGTACGGCGGGGCCGTGCAGGCTGAGGGCTTCGCGGGCGGACCGACCCTTCCGATATGACAGCAAGCCCGTGGCGGGGCCGGTGTGTGTGAAATCGGGTACGGACAGGGTGTCGACACCGTCGGGCACGGCGCCGGTCAGCATGGCCAGCCGGAGGTTATAGACGAGTGCCGTATACCCGGATGGGAACAGGGCGTCGCGAATCTCAAGGACCGTGGTTGTGATAGCCCAAGGAGAACCGGGGACCATCGCGCGGATCGTGCGAACCGGTACGGGGCCGGTTCTTCGGATCAGCCAGACGAGATTGTCCCGGCTGATGCCGTGGGTAATCGGGTCGGCCCCGCGTTCAGCGGATTCCAGAGCCTTGAGGTGGTCCTGCCAGCCGGTGTCGATGGCGGTGCGGGCGGCTTGATCGAATTGCCGCCATTCTGCGTCGCTGTAGGGCCGATGAGGGGTGGACCCGGCCTGCTGATTGATCGGCCTTCCATCGAGGTGGGCTTGGATGCCGTCGTGGAGGGTGCCGCCACTGGCGAGGAAACCGTTGAGGGTGATACGGCTGTGCCGCTCGAAGGTGAACCCGAACTCAAGCCAGTAGCAGGTGAGTTGTGTCGCGTTGAGACCGGAGAGAGTGCCGGTGAAACCGGTCTTGTGCAGGTGGCGGGCGAGGTGCCTCGCACACCGGACGGCGTGCCGGGCTTGGCCGTGGGTGCGGATCGGGCCATTGGGATGGGTGGCTGCAGTGAGTCCTCGCGCGAGGTCGCCGGCGAGTACTGAGTCGGGCAGCTCGTGGAGCGTGCCGAGGTAGGGGCGCTGACCGGGGAGCGTGTACTGAACGGCGAGCGGCTGTTGGATTTCAGCGGGCATCGGAGTCCTGGAATTCGGCGGCGGCCTCCCGGCGGGCGGCCGAGTCGGGGTCGGCCTCTTCGTATGCCTGGCGGAAGACCCGCTGGGTGTCCAGCAGGTGGAGGTAGACCTGGGTGGTGGCGACGCTGGCATGGCCAAGGAGGTCCCGCAGGACCAGCAAGGGATCTGCCTTGGTGAGGTAGAGAGCCATGGCGTTGTCATCGTCGGTGTCGAGGACGAGGCGGGCGGCCTGCTGGTAGTAACCGCGCACCAGCCTTTCCAGGGTGGCCATGGCCATCGTGTGGCGAGTCATATGGGGGTGAACGTGCGGAAACGCGGGTTCCCATCGGTCGCGGATGCGGACGGAGGTCCGACGGAGGGTGGTCGCCCAGTCCAGGAACGGTGAACCGTCGGACTGGACGGCGAGGAGGGCGCTCCCGCCGCCGGGGCCGACGAGGCGGAGCCGTTCGGCCGGGGTGAGCCGGTGCCAGCGGCGGTAGGTGCCGTTGAGGTAGGCGCCTTCGTAGGTCGGGTCTTCTACGTGGAGGGCGTGGGCGGGGCGCCATCGGGATCCGTCCACATGGGCGGCCCGCTCCAGCGTCGCGTAGTCGTGGACGCGGGCCAGGGCGTCGTACTCCACCCAGGTCTGTCGGCCTTTGCTCCCCTTGGTGGTCGGAGGCGCGAGCGACAACGGAACGGGGACGGTGGTGCGCTGGCGGGGGAGAGACGGGATCTCCCAGGGCGTGAGAAGCCGCCATTCTCCAAGCCGCAGGCCGGTGGAAATCGCTAGCGAGCCACCGGCGGCGTTCCTACCGGTCTCGCGGCCCCGAAACGTGTGATCGGGTTCGCCGTCCGGGTCGTTGCCCGCGAGAGCGTTGAGCAGCAGATCGGAGTACGGCCGCTCCAGGTACTTCCGGGTGGCGTGCCGTCTGGCACCCCGTACGGTTGCGAGGTTACGGGCGGTCTCCATGCGTACGCCGTCACGGCGCAGGCAGGAACCCATGGCGTAGGAGAACGGCACCTGCTGACAGTGCCCTTCGCTCACGGCCCACTGGTAGAACGCCGCGATGGTCTTGACCGCAAGGTTCCAGCTGGACGCGCCAAGCCGAACCTCCAGTGGGCCGGACAGGCGGTGCTCGGAGTACAGGGACAAGCCATCTCGCAGCCGCTGGCGGTCGGAGAACAGAGCGATGCCATGGGCGGACAGGAACTCGACCCAAGGCTTCAACTGCAGGGCGTAGGTCTTCCACGAGCTCGCGGCAGGGGCTCCGCTGATCGGTAGCTCTCGCAGCCAGCGGTTGACGAACGTCACTGGTCGGGGACCGTACTCGTCTTCGAAGCGGAGATCATCGTCCACGAGAACCGGCATGTCGTCGCGGTTGAGCGGTGGCGAGGCGAGGTCCCAATCCTCCCCACCAGCTTTGGAGAAGTAGAAGAGAATCACCGCTGCAAGCTATGTGGGACACATGGGGATGTGCCCGATATCTGCGAAACCGGCAGCCGTGTGATGGTTGTTGATGCAGTTCGACCACAGGAGTGTCTCGAAGTGACAGTTCCGCTGTCACCGGCGTCGGCGGCTGCGGTCGTCGAGGCCGCCAGCGGCTTGAGCCTCCGGCAGGTCTGCGCTTCGTAGGCCCCAGGTGTTGCCGAGGCTGTGGCCACCCCGACCGTCCTGCAGCCCTGCCCGAAACTGATTTGCCTGCTGCTGCCGAGCTGCGATGATGCCTCTGTTTCCCAGGCGGAGGGCAGTTGTTCGTTTTCGTGTGTGCGGGGTGCGGCGCTGAGCTGACCGCTCCGCTGTCCCAGGTCGTCCTGCCGGTCCACGCCCATCAGAAGTACGGGAACGGAATTCAGCTCCCCGTGCTCATGGAGTCGGGCACTTTCGCCGTGGACTCAGAGCCCTGGGGGCCGCCGTGGCGGCCGTGGGAGGAGATCCATCCGGACGAAGCGGCCGCCCGCGGTGTCTACGCTCCGGTCTACGCCCTGTCCGACGGTGCACCTGGCGCGATCGTCATCGCGCCCGGCGATGCCCGCGACACCGTGCTGATCCCGGAGAAACGCGGAGGCGGCTACTGTTGCGGCCTTGACGGGGCCGCCGGCCTCAACATGGCCTGCCTGGAGTGTGCCCTGCCCGTGGCGAGCCGGATCGACGACTGCTCGCTCTGGCAGGCGATATGGCTCGCCCCGAACGCCGTGCGCCGCCTTCCCGTCGACGGCGCTGACGCCGCAACGCTTTCCTGGGCGGAACTGATGGCGGCAGGAAAGGGCACGCCCCCGTTCGAGCCGATCACCACGTGGGGGTCGCGGATGGGGGCGGGCCACTGGTCGAACCACTTGTGGACGTGGAGCCCGCAGTGGGAGGCGGCGGCCGGCCGGGCGCTCGCCCACCTGCTGGCGGCCTCGGAGGGCCGGCCGGTGATCGTCCCGGACGGCTTGGTCGGGGAGGTATTCCAACGCGCGCTCGACGCCATGCTGCCCGCGGGTCCGCAGGCGCGGCGCGCCGTCCTGGCCGGACCGGGACGGCCGGCTGCCGACGGGGACGCCGACATCCTCCTTGTGCCGTCCCATCCACAGACGGGGGAGGTCTGGGCTCCGGCCGATCCGGAGGCGTACCCAGTGCCGCTGCCGTTCGGGGTATGGCTGTGGCTGGCCTTCCCCGAGCCGGACCTGCCCGTACCAGCGTCGGGCGGCCTACCCGACGGCGTCCTCCGTGACGACTTTGATCCGCCCGCGCCGCGCCCGCGTCACCTGTTCCGGGCCGATCCGGAGACGTTCCGGAACACCCTGGTTCGGCTACCGACCGTCCGCAGCCCTTGGCTGCGCGAGATCCTCGATAACCTCACGCCGCAGATGCGCGCTGGCTTCTTCTAGCCCGTGACCCGGTCGCGGTCGGCTGGGCCGCCCCTGCCGAGTCGAGCCGGGCCGACGGTACGGCCCAGCTACGACCTGGCGAACACGGCAGCCCACACACTGACCCATGCGTAACTCAAGGTGGCCCCTCCACGGAACCTGAGCGAAAGCCGCTTCTCACCTACGCAGCCGGGAGTGAGACACGCACACGGACAGGGCGTCGCGGGCGTGGGCGGGCTGGCTAGTGAGACAGCGAGACAGGATCAAAGCGCACAGGTAAGGGGCCCGTCGACGTCGATCAGCAGCAGTGGCTTCATTTCGGCAGGATTCCGTTCCGGCCGCCTCTCCGGCAGCTCATTTTTCGGCCGAATGAGACAGTGACGTCTCATTCGGGCTATGCTTGTCTCATGGCCATGGATCGTGACCAGGTGCTCCGCGATGCGGCCGCCCTGCTTTCCCGCAAGTCGACCGCCACGATGGACGAGGTCGCCCGCGCCGCCGGCATCGGGCGCGCGACCCTCCATCGGCACTTCGCCGGACGCGACGCCCTCGTACGGGCCCTCGAAGATCTCGGCATCCGGGAGTTCGAGGTGGCGTTCGACAACGCCCGCCTCGAAGAGGGCACGGCGGTGGAGGCGATCAGGCGCCTCGTCGCCGAGGCCGAGCCCAACGCCCAGCTGCTGGCCTTCCTCGTCACCGAGAACCAGCTGTTCGAGGGCGACGAGGTCAATGCGGGATGGGCCCGGCTCGACGCCCGCGTCAGCGCGCTCTTCCGGCGCGGCCAGGAAGAGGGCGACATCCGGATCGACCTGAGCCCCGCATGGCTCACCGAGGCGCTCTACGCCCTCGTCGGGGCCTGCGCCTGGGCCGTGATGGACGGCCGGGTCGCCGGCAAGGACTTCCAGTACATGATCATCGAGCTGTTGCTCGGTGGCGCCAGACGGGGTGTGGAGAAATGAGCAGCATCCAGCAGCTGACCAGCCCGACCGGGACGGAGACCAGGAGCCGCGGCCGCTGGCTCGCCCTGGGCGTGCTGGTGCTCGCCGTGCTGCTGGTCGCCGTCGACGCGACCGTACTCGGCCTCGCCACGCCCGCACTCTCCGAGGACCTCAAGCCGTCCGGCACCCAGCTGCTGTGGATCGGCGACATCTACTCGTTCGTCATCGCCGGACTCCTGGTCTCCATGGGCAGCCTCGGTGACCGCATCGGCCGAAAGAAGCTGCTGCTCACCGGCGCCGCCGCGTTCGGCGCCGTGTCCGTGCTCAACGCCTACGCGACCAGCCCCGAGATGATGATCGTCGCCCGGGCCCTGCTGGGCGTGGCCGGTGCGACCCTGATGCCGTCCACCCTCGCGCTGATCCGCAACATCTTCCACGACCCCAAGGAGCGCAGCCTCGCGATCGGCATCTGGGGCGCCACCGCCTCGGCCGGCGCGGCCGTCGGCCCGGTCGTCGGCGGAGCCCTGCTCCAGCACTTCTGGTGGGGCTCGGTCTTCCTGATCAACCTCCCCGTGATGATCGCCCTGGTCGTCGTCGGAATCAAGCTGCTCCCCGAATCCAAGAACCCGGTCGCCGGTCCCTGGGACCTCGTCAGCGTCGGTCTCTCCCTCGTCGGCGTGATCAGCGTGGTCTACGCCGTCAAGGAAGTCGCCACCCACGGCGTGACCTGGGAGGTCGCGGCCACCGCGGCACTCGGCGCGGGCGCCCTGTACGCCTTCGTGCGCCGCCAGTTCGGCCTGCCGTCCCCGCTGCTCGACATGCGGCTCTTCAAACACCGCGGCTTCTCCGGCGCGGTCCTCGCCGACCTGCTCACCGTCTTCGGGCTCTCCGGACTGGTCTTCTTCCTCTCCCAGTTCCTGCAGCTCGTCCAGGGCCGCGACCCGCTGGAGGCCGGCCTCGCCGAACTGCCCGCCGCCATCGGCGCGGTGGTCACCGGCCTGATCGCGGGCCGGTACGCCCGCCGGTACTCGGTACGGACCATCGTGGCCGGCGGCCTCGGCGCCATCGGCCTGGCCCTCGCCGTGCTCACCCTGATCCACAAGGAGAGCGGCTACCCGCTGCTCGGCGCGGCCCTGCTCGTCGTCGGCCTCGGTGCCGGCTTCTCCTTCACCGTCACCGCCGACGTGATCCTCTCCAGCGTGCCCAAGGAGCAGGCCGGCTCGGCCTCCGCCGTCTCCGAGACGGCGTACGAACTCGGCGCCGCCCTCGGCATCGCCCTGCTCGGCTCCATCGTCACCGGCGTCTACCAGAGCTTCACCGCCCCGGCCTCGGTCGCGGGGCCGGTCGCCGACGCCGCGCACGAATCCCTCGGCGGGGCCGTCGAGGCCGCCAAGGCGCTCGACCCGCACACCGCCCAGGTGATGGTGGGCGCCGCCCAGGACGCCTTCGTGGACGGGCTGCGGCTCGCCTCCGGCGTCGGTGCGGCCGTGCTGCTGGCCACCGCCGTGGCCGCCTGGTTCCTGCTGAGGGGCCAGCGGCTCCAGGAGGGCGCCGAGCACTGACGTTCCGCCGAAGGGGTGGTGTTCCGGCCGGAGTTGACAGTTCGTAGAACTGCGGGACACCATCCCCGCGATGGAGATCAACGATCTGACCCCGGCGGAACGCCGCGTCTGGGATGCCTTCCCGCGCGGCGACGGGGTCGACTTCCGCGCCGCCCCCGAGGACAGCTCCGTCGACGGAGCCGGCTGGGGCCCCGACCGCACCCTGCGCGCCGAGGTGCTGCGGGCCATCCTGCTGGGCGCCTGCCCCGCCGTGCAGGGCCGGGTCCCCGGCCTCAAGGTCAAGGGCGCCAAGATCGTGGGCAAACTCGACATGCGCTACGCCGTCATCGACCACCCCATCCGGCTGCGCGACTGCTGGTTCGAGCGCAAGCCCCTGATGTACGGGGCCCAGCTGCGCGCCCTGGTCCTCGGCTACTCCACGCTGCCCGGCCTGACCGCTTCCACGCTGCGCGTCGACGTGGTCCTGCGCCTGTCCCACTGCCGGATCGCCGGCCCCGTGCGGCTGCAGGGCTCCAAGATCTCCGGGGGCCTCTTCCTCCAGGGGGCCGTGATCGGCCCCACCGCCGGCGAGGAGGCGGACGAGCCCCCGCTCCAGCTCAACCACGTCGAGGTCGACACCGACATCATCGCGAACGACCTCACCGTGCACGGCCAGCTCCGCCTCAACGGGGCCACCGTCGGCGGCCAGATCCAGCTCGACCGCGCCCGGCTGCTCGCCCCCGGCGGGATCGCCCTGCACGCCGAGAACCTGACCGTCGGCACCGACCTGCGCGCGCACCGGATGCAGGCCCGCGGCATGGTCAACCTCACCGGCTCCCGGATACCCGGCCAGGCCAACCTCACCCGTGCCGACCTCGCCAACCCGGACGGGACCGCCCTGCGCGCCTCCAGCTGCGCCATAGGCGAGCTGTGGCTGCGCCGCTGCGAAACGGTCCGGGGCGATGTGAACCTGCGCCGGTCCACCGTCGACCTGCTCCACATCGACCCGCAGGCCTGGCCCGAGCGGATCGCCATCGACGGCCTGACCTACCGCACCCTCGCCCCGCACCTCCCCGCCGAGCAGCGGCTGCCCGCCCTGGAGCGGGAGGAGTCCGGCTACCTCACGTACGCCTACGAACAGCTCGCGGCGGCCTACCGTACGGCGGGCGACGAGGCGGCCGCCCGGACCGTCCAGCTCGCGAAGCTGCGCAGGCACCGCCACACCCTGCCCCGGGCCGCCCGGGCGTGGGGGCTGCTCCAGGACGTCACCGTCGGCTACGGCTTCCGGCCGCTGCGTGCGGCGGGCTGGCTGGCGGCCCTGCTGATGACCGGGTCGATCGCGTACGGGATCGACCCGCCGCGCGCCCTGAAGGCGGGGGAGGCGCCGGACTTCAACGCGGTCTTCTACACGATCGACCTGATGGTGCCGATCGTCAGTTTCGGCCAGGAGGCGGCCTTCGCGCCGGGCGGCTGGCACCAGTGGCTGTCGTACCTGCTGATCGTGACCGGCTGGATCCTCGCCACCACCACGGCGGCGGGCGTCAGCCGGTCACTCCAGCGTCAGTAGCGGCCCACGCGGCGCTACGCGGCCTTCGCCTTGGTGGCGTACATGTCGACGTACTCCTGGCCCGAGAGGCGCATGACCTCGGCCATCACCGAGTCGGTGATGGCGCGCAGCACGTAGCGGTCGCGGTCCATGCCCTCGTAGCGGGAGAACTCCATCGGCTCGCCGAAGCGGACGGTGACCCGGCCCGGGCGCGGCATGCCGGCGCCGCCCGGCTGGAGCTTGTCGGTGCCGATCATCGCGAACGGCACCACGGGGGCGCCGGTCATCAGCGTCAGGCGGGCGATGCCGGTGCGGCCGCGGTAGAGGCGGCCGTCGGGGGAGCGGGTGCCCTCGGGGTAGATGCCGAAGATCTTGCCCTCTTCGAGGATCCGGCGACCGGTCATCAGGGCCGCGACGCCGCCGTTGGCGCCGTCACGGTCGACGGGGATCATGCCGGAGCCGGTGAAGAACCAGGCCATGGCGCGGCCCTTGATCCCCTTGCCGGTCACGTACTCGTCCTTGCCGATGAAGTGGACCGTACGGTCGCACACCAGCGGCATGATCATGGAGTCGATGAAGGTGAGGTGGTTGCCCGCCAGAATCACCGGCCCGGAGCCGGGGATGTTCTCGATGCCCTCCACGCGGGTGCGGAACATCATGCGCATGACCGGTCCGACAGTGGCTTTGATGAGCTTCGTACGGAACAACGTGGGCCCTCCGGCATCGAAAAGCGGTTCGCGCACCCACCACACGGCGGTAGCGCAGGTGAGGACGATACTCGCGGGTCAGCTTCTCGCGCACATCGGGTTCACGTGTCGGATACGCAGTGTTGACGCGTGTTCGCGCCACGTTCCCCGGATGTGCCGTCGCCGCACCCTCCTCGGCCACCCCCTTTGCCTACCATCGGCACGCCGATCGCGGGCCGCGACACGGCGTTCACGACGAGGAGTGGCACTCATGACACAGGGTGGGGCAGCGCGGCGCACGGTCCTGGGGGCGGCCGTCCTGGCGGCGGGGACCGGGATCACCGGACTCACGGCGGGTTCCGCCGCCGCGGCCGAGGGCGGGTACGGCGACGGACGCGGCGACGGGGGATACCGGGACCTCCCCCACCCGACGGTCATCGGCCATCGCGGAGCCAGCGGCTACCGTCCGGAGCACACGATCGGCTCCTACCAGCTCGCCCTGGACCTGGGCGCCGACGTGGTCGAGCAGGACCTGGTCCCGACCCGGGACGGCCATCTGGTGTGCCGCCACGAGAACGAGATCGGCGGGACCACCGATGTCGCCGAGCACCCCGAGTTCGCCTCCCGGCGCACCACCAAGTCCGTCGACGGGGTCGCGGTCACCGGCTGGTTCACCGAGGACTTCACCCTGGCCGAGCTGAGGACCCTGCGCGCGAAGGAACGCATCCCCGCCGTCCGCCAGCGCAACACGCTCTACGACGGCCAGTGGGCCGTACCCACCTTCGAAGAAGTGCTCCGCTGGGCCGACCGCGAGGGCAAGCGGCGCGGCAGGCGGGTGTGGCTGCACGTCGAGACCAAGCACCCCACCTACTTCCGGGGCCTGGGCCTCGGCCTGGAGGAGCCCCTCGCCAAGCTCCTGCGCCGCTACGGGCGCGACGGGCGGGGCGCCGCCGTCTTCCTCCAGTCCTTCGAGCCCTCCAGCATCCAGCGGCTCTCCCGGCTGGTCTCCGCGCCCCGCGTGGTCCTGCTCTCCGCGGCGGGCACCCGGCCCTGGGACTTCGAGGTGGCCAAGGACCCGCGCACGGTCGCCGACCTGGTCAAGCCCGAGGGACTGAAGTGGATCGCCGGCTTCGCCCAGGGCATCGGCCCGACCATGGACCTGATCCTGCCGCGCGACGCGGCGGGCAAGCTCGGTGCCCCGACCACCCTGGTGAAGGACGCCCACGCCCGCGGGCTGCTGCTGCACCCCTACACCGCACGCAACGAGAACAGCTTCCTGCCCGCCGAGTACCGCAAGGGGGCCGACCCCACCGCGTACGGGGACGCCCTCGGTGCCTTCCGCACCTACTTCGAACAGGGCATCGACGGGATCTTCACCGACAACCCGGACACCGGACTGCTCGCGGCGGAGGCCTTCCGCCCGGGCCGACGCCCCGTCAACCGCTGAGCGCCGCTTCCCGTACGAGTGGGCCGGGCCCGGCGGGGAAACCGTCGGGCCCGGCTCACTCGTCCCGCCCGGCATGGACCTGCTGAAGGCTGATTACTTCGACAAGCTGGGCCCGCTGCTCTCCGCCGAGGCGGCCGCGGAGGCCCCGGGCACCGGAGTGGACGCGGCCGACCTGGAACAAGCCGTCTGGGTCAGGCTGCTGGAGAGCGGCCGCCACGCCCCCGATCCGGCCGAACCCGCGGAGCCGGCGCGGTGGCTGCGCCGGGCGGTCCGGGCGGAGGCCCGCCTCGCCCGGCGCCGGGCCCGCCGGGAGATCCCGTACGGCCACCGCCAGCACTCGGTGGACGGGAGCACACCGGCCGCCGCGGCCGCCGCGGCGGAGCCGGAAGACGCCCTCCTGCACGGCGAGGAGAACCGCGCACTCCGATCGGCGGTCGCCCGGTTGCCCGGACGCTGTCCCGAGCTGATGAAGGCACTTCTTTCGCCCAGAGACCTCACTTACCGTGAAATCGCAGGAGAGTTGGGTATCTCACAAGGAAGTTTGGGGCCCGTGCGTTCCCGTTGCCTGGGATGTCTGCGCAGAATGCTGGCTGCAGAGGTTGCGGCTCCTGGCCTGCGGGGAAAGGAGCGGTAGACCAACGGGCTACCAGGTGAGCTGGAGGCATGCGCACATGGGCATGAGCGTGACCATTTCGGCGGCGGCTGCCGAGGACGCTGAGCAGATCTTCAAACTGCAGTACCTGGCCTTCCAGCGGGAGGCCGAGCTGTACGGCAACTACCTCATCCAGCCGCTCACCCAGTCCCTGGACTCCCTCAAGGGGGAGCTGGCCACGGACACCGTCCTGGTGGCCCGGCTCGGCGACGAGGTCGTCGGGACCGTGCGCGGCAACGTCGACGAGGACGGCACCGGCAAGATCGCCAAGCTCTGTGTGCACCCGCGCCTGCAGGGTCACGGTCTCGGGGCGCGCCTGCTGCGCGCGGTCGAGGAGGCCCTGGCGAGCCCCGGCCACACCACCCGCTTCCGCCTGCACACCGGGCACAAGAGCGAGTCGAACCTGCGCCTCTACCGCAAGGCCGGCTACGTCAAGGTCGGCGGCCGCACCGCGTCCGACGGCGTCCAGCTGGTGATCCTGGAGAAGGAAGCCAAGGACCCGACCGACTTCACGGTCAGCGCGTAGGGATCCCTCAGCGCTTGCGCAGCCAGAGCATCCCGGTGATCGGCAGGATCACCGGGATGAACAGGTAGCCCATCCCGAACTGGGACCACACGGTCGTGTCGGGGAAGGACTCGGGTCGCACCACCGTCCAGGTCCCCACGGCCAGCACACCGGCCAGCTCGGCGGCGCAGCAGATCAGCGCCGCCTTGCGGGCCGTCTCACCGCCGCGCACGAGTGAGTACGTGATGAACGCGTAGGCCAGCGCGGCCACGGCGGACAGCGCGTACGGCAGCGGCGCCCGGTCGAACTCGGTGGAGATCTGGAAGGCCGAGCGGGAGACCGCGCCCACCACCATCACCCCGTACAGCCACACCAGCAGCAGACCGGGCCCGGAGACCAGCCGCTTGCGCCCGGCGGCGGTGGTGGTGGCGGCGCCGGTGGCGTTCGTCGTGTCGGAGTCAGGCACCGGTGGTTCCCCAGATGTCGTAGAGCCGTACTTCGAGGACGGCGAGCACGACGGCGCCGGCCGCCACCGTGATCGATCCCCACTTGGTCCGCTCGGTCAGCGAGAGCATCCCGGCCGCCGGTACCGCGGCGAACGCGCCCACCAGGTAGGCCACGAAGATCACCGTGCCCTCGTCGGGCTTCTCGCCCTGGGCCAGCTTGACCAGTCCGATCACCAGCTGCGCCAGGACCAGCACGGTCACGACGGCCATACCGATGAAGTGCCAGTCCTTGGTCGGCTGGTCCCGCCATGCGGCGTGGCCGCACCAGGCGGCGAGGGCGAGTGCGGCCACGCCGATGGCGACCGTCAGGGCGTCGAGCATGCAGCGAGGGTATTACGGGCCGTAAGACCCGATGCGCGCACCCCTGTCTCCCGCAGCCCCGCGCGCTGCCCGTGTGCCCGGCGTACCGACCGTGGTCTTGACCACAGCGGACCGGGTCGCCGCGCTCCGGACCGGGCGGGCCGGACGGCCCCGGACGGCCGTGTCGGCGCAGGTCGGAGGCGGGGGGCCGGCCTCGGGACGGAGGGGCGGTGCTGACCGGTGCCGTCCGGTATGTGGTCGAAATGCGTCCGCTATTCGGACGTTGTTGATCGGTCAGGGGAGACGTCTGCTTTACTTGGGCCCATGACCACGACGAGCAGCCGCACCCTTGCGACCGAGGCGACGATGACGCCCGGTGCTCGTTGTATGTGTCGAATGTGCGCCTTCTGAGGGCCCCTTCCTGAGCCTCGCGCCCCGAAGCGAGACCAGCCGTGCCACCACGTCACCAGCTGATGAACAGCACGGCTCACTCATGCCCCGCGCACGTGTCGACACCATCATTTTCTGACGGTTCGTCCCGTATCGCGTCCCCAGATTGTTTGCCCCGTGCCCGGCAGCCCGCTGCGCCGCGCACTCGACAGCGACGGAAATCCTGTGATCACCACATCGGGCCTCACGAAGGTCTACCAGTCCCGTGGCCGCGAGGTCACCGCCCTGGACGGCGTCGATCTCCACGTCCGCGAGGGCGAGGTCTACGGAGTCATCGGCCAGAGCGGCGCTGGCAAATCCTCCCTGATCCGCTGCGTCAACCTGCTGGAGCGCCCCACCACCGGCACCGTGACCGTCGACGGCGTCGACCTCACCGCTCTCGCCGGCCGCGGCCGGCGCGCGGGCAAGGAGCTCCGCCAGGCCCGCAGCCGCATCGGCATGGTCTTCCAGCACTTCAACCTGCTGTCCTCGCGCACCGTCCAGGCCAACGTCGAGCTGCCCCTGGAGATCCTCGGTGTCTCCGGCCGCGAACGCTCCCGCAAGGCCCTCGAACTCCTCGACCTGGTCGGCCTCGCCGACAAGGCCAAGGCCTACCCGACCCAGCTCTCCGGCGGCCAGAAGCAGCGCGTCGGCATCGCCCGCGCCCTGGCCGGCGACCCCAAGGTGCTGCTGTCCGACGAGGCCACCAGCGCCCTGGACCCCGAGACCACCCGCTCCGTCCTGGGGCTGCTGCGCGACCTCAACCAGCAGCTCGGTCTCACCGTGCTGCTCATCACGCACGAGATGGACGTGGTCAAGACCGTCTGCGACTCGGCCGCCCTGATGAAGAACGGCCGGATCATCGAGTCCGGCACCGTCGCCGAACTCCTCGCCACCCCCGGCTCCGAGCTCGCCGCCGAACTCTTCCCGGTCACCGGTACCGCCACCGGCCCCGACCGCACGGTCGTCGACGTCACCTTCCACGGCGAAGCCGCCGTCCGTCCGGTCATCTCGCAGCTCTCGCGCACGTACAACATCGACATCTCGATCCTCGGCGCCGCGATGGACACCGTCGCGGGCCGGCAGATCGGCCGCATGCGCATCGAACTGCCCGGCGGTTACGAGGACAACGTCGTGCCGGTCGGCTTCCTGCGCGAGCAGGGCCTGCAGGTCGACATCGTCGACGGGATCGACAACGAACTGGCCGAGCTGGTCAAGGACGGTGCCAAGTGACCTGGTCCGAAATGCAGCCCCTGCTCACCCAGGGCACCTACGACACCCTCTACATGGTGCTGTGGTCCACCCTGGTGACCGTGCTCGGCGGCCTGCCCATCGGCATCCTGCTGGTCCTCACCGACAAGGGCGGCCTCCTGCAGAACCAGCCGCTCAACAAGGTCCTCGGCGTGATCGTGAACATAGGCCGCTCGCTGCCGTTCATCATCCTGCTGATCTTCCTGATCCCGGTCACCACTGCGGTCGTCGGCACCTTCATCGGCCCCACCGCCATGATCGTCCCGCTCGCCATCGGCGCCGTCCCCTTCTTCGCCCGGCTCGTCGAGACCGCCGTCCGCGAGGTGGACCACGGCCTGATCGAGGCCGTCGAGTCCATGGGCGGCGGCATCCCCACCCTGGTCGGCAAGGTGCTGCTCCCGCAGGCCCTGCCCTCCCTGGTCGCCGGTGTCACCACCACCGTCATCACCCTCGTCGGCTACTCGGCCATGGCCGGCGCCGTCGGCGGCGAAGGACTGGGATCCAAGGCCATCACCTACGGCTTCCAGCGCTTCGAGACCGGCTTCATGATCGCCACCGTCGTGGTCCTGATCGCCCTCGTCACGGTGATCCAGCTGCTCGGCGACGGCGCGGTCCGGCTCCTCGCCCGCCGCGGCCGGACCGCCTGAGAAGACTTTCCCCCAACAGAGCCCGCACTTGTCGTGCTTGGGCCACCACCAGCAAGTCATCGGTACTTGTTCAGCAAGAAAGGCACTCTTCGTGCGTAAGAACATCAAGCTCACCGCCCTTGCCGCCACGGCCACCGCGCTCGCCCTCGGCCTCACCGCCTGCGGCAGCTCCTCGGACCCGTCCTCGGCGAAGGCCGACGGCGGCAAGGCCGATGAGAGCAAGCCCCTGGTCATAGCGGCCTCCCCGAGCCCGCACGCCGACGTCCTGAACTTCGTCAAGGACAAGCTCGCGGCCAAGGAAGGCCTCAAGCTGGAGGTCAAGGAGTTCACGGACTACGTCCTGCCGAACACCGCCACCGAGCAGGGCCAGGTCGACGGCAACTACTTCCAGCACAAGCCGTACCTCGACGACTTCAACAAGAAGAACAGCACGCACGTCGTGCCCGTCGTGAACGTGCACCTGGAGCCCCTCGGTCTCTACTCCAAGAAGATCAAGGCCATCGGTGACATCAAGGCCGGCCAGACCATCGCCGTCCCCAACGACACCACCAACGAGGGCCGCGCGCTCCAGCTGCTCGCCGCGAACAACCTGATCACCCTCAAGGAGGGTGTCGGCACCAGCGCCAAGCTGTCCGACATCACCGACAAGAAGGGTCTGGAGTTCAAGGAGCTGGAGGCCGCCACGGTCCCGCGCGCCCTGAACGACGTGGACGCCGCGATCATCAACGGCAACTACGCCCTCGAAGCCAAGCTGTCGCCCGCCAAGGACGCGCTGATCCTGGAGAAGGCCGAGGGCAACCCCTACGCCAACTTCCTCGCGGTCAAGGACGGCAACCAGAACGACCCGCGGATCCAGAAGCTGGCCAAGCTCCTGAACTCCGACGAGGTCAAGAAGTTCATCGAGGAGAAGTACCAGGGCTCGGTCATCCCGGCCTTCGGCGCCCCGGCCGCCTCCTGAACCGGTACCTCGTGATCCGGTTCCTCCCGGACCGGTCATGAATCTCGGCCCCGCACGCACCTGACGGCGCGCGGGGCCGAGCTCTGCCCGCTCCCGGGCAACCCGGCCCTGCACATCACCCGGTCGATGCTGCATGCTGTGGCCTACGAACCGCACGCACGGTCCCGCACGAACGGTCCCGCACCGCGGTCGCATCGCAACACGGTCGCACCACGGTCTCAGGCATGGAGCTGCGCATGACTACCACCTTCCCGGACGTCACCATCAGCACGGACCGGCTGGTGCTGCGCGCCTTCGAGGAAGAGGACGTCACCGCGCTCACCGAGATGATGAACGACGAGCACGTGATCGCCTGGACCAGCGCACCCCACCCCTACACCCACGCCGAAGCGCAGGCCTGGGCCACCCGGCACTCCCACGCCGAACGCACCGAGGGCCGCGGCATCGTCCTCGCCGTCACCGAGTTCCTCACCCAGCGCCTCGTCGGCATCGTGCACCTGCAGAACACCAACTGGCGCACCCGGGCCACCGAGGTCGGCTACGTCACCGCCCCCTGGGCCCGCGGCGAGGGCTACGCCAGCGAATCCGTCCTGGCCGTCGCCCAATGGCTCTTCCGCGACCAGGGGTTCGAGCGCCTCGAACTGCGCACCGCCGCCGACAACACCGCCTCGCAGCAAGTGGCCCAGAAGATCGGCTGCATCAGCGAGGGCGTCCTGCGCAACGCGTGGATAGTGCGTACGCAGACGGCCGACGGCGGCTGGGGCGACACCCGCACCGACCTCATCGTCTGGAGCCTGGTCCCCGAAGACCTCGACGAGGGCGACGGATACGACGGATACGAGAGCTACGACAGCTACGACGGATACGCCCGCAGCAGCGCGTTCCCGCAGCGGGCCGACGCGAACGGCCAGCGCGTCGGCGCCGACTGGAACTGAACCGATGACCGGGTAGTCTCACCGTGCCCGCCCCGACGAAACCCCGCCTACCCCAGACCAGGAGACTGACGACGATGGCCGACCGGGTCACGGTGATCGGCTGGGACGGTTCGCCCCTGACCGCGGGCGCCCGGTCCGCGCTCTCCGCCGCCACCCTCGTGGCCGGCGCCGCGCACCACCTCGCCCTCCCCGAAGTACCGCCCACCGCGGAGCGCATCCGCCTGGGCAGTGTCGGCCTCGCCGCCCGCCGCATCGCCGGCCACCGCGGCACCGCGGTGGTCTTCGCCGACGGGGACCCCGGCTTCTTCGGCGCCGTACGCACCCTGCGCGCCCCGGAGCACGGCCTGGAGGTCGAGGTCGTCCCGGCCGTCTCCTCCGTGGCCGCCGCCTTCGCCCGCGCCGGCATGCCCTGGGACGACGCCCAGGTCGTCGTGGCCCACCCCCGCACCCTGCGCCGCGCGGTCAACGTCTGCCGCGCCCACGCCAAGGTCGCCGTCCTCACCTCACCCGGCGCCGGCCCCGCGGAACTCGCACTGCTCCTCGAAGGAGTTCACCGCACCTTCGTCGTCTGCGAGGAACTCGGCACGGACCGGGAGCAGGTGAGCGTCCTCACCTCCGACAAGGCCGCCGACCACAACTGGCGCGACCCGAACGTCGTCATCGTCATCGGGGGCGGCGGACCGGCCCCCGCAGACGCCGGCTGGCTCCTCGGCCAGAGCGCCGCCCGGTCCGCCGACCGCGGCTGGGCCAGACCGCAGGCCGACGCGGGAGAGGGCGAGTCCGCCCAGCTCCGCGCGGCCCAACTCGCCCGGCTCGGCCCGCGTACCGGCGACCTGCTCTGGGACATCGGCGCCGGATCCGGCGGCGTGGCCGTGGACGCGGCCGCCCTCGGCGCCGCCGTCATCGCGGTCGACGCCGACCCGGCCGCCTGCGACCGCATAACCGCCGCCGCCCGTGAGCGGGGAGTGCAGCTCCAGGCCGTCGCCGGGCGCGCGCCGCACGTACTGGAGAACCTGCCCGAGCCCGATGTCGTCCGCGTCGGCGGTGGCGGCGCCGCCGTCGTCGCGGCCGTCGCCGAACGCCGCCCCGAACGGATCGTCAGCCACGCCTCCACCCGCGACGAGGCGGAGGCGATCGGCAGGGCACTCACCGAACACGGTTACGCCGTCGAGTGCGCGCTGCTCCAGTCCGTCGGCCTGGACACCCGGACCTGGGCCGAACAGGACCGTTCCGTGGTGTTCCTCCTGGCAGCGGAACGCCCCGCCACGCGCTGAGTCGAGGGCCGGGGTAGGCTGGCCGATCGTCGTACTGCCTCGGACGATTCGGGCATCGCGGCACCGCCTGGACGCGCGACGTGGCGCAGTCCACAGAGGACCGTGACGGTTATGGCCGCCACGGTGGCCGACGGGCGCGACAATGCTTACTGGTTGTCGTGCAGGCGTATGCGAGACGAACTCGTCGCACCGCAACCCCGCAGGCAAAACCGCTCGGCGGTCTCGTGGGCGACCGGGCGATCGAAGAGGCAACACCGATGGGCGAGGGGTAAGCATGACTGACACCGGCCAGGTCCCGGGCGAGGGTCTCCCGGACAACGCGGGCATGGTGGATCAGCAGAGCGTCCCCGCTCCGGTCCAGATCCCGGCACCGATTCCCGCGGGCTACGCCTTCCATGACCTCATGGACAACCCGGCCGAGCCGGAGGACGAGGAACTGCTGCTGATGCCGAGCGGCCAGGGTGCGTGGAGCGACCCGCAGGTCGTCCCGCAGGCCCCCGCCTTCCCTGCCGCGCCCCAGCTGGGCGAGCCCCCGATGTACACGGACCAGTCCTACGCCGCCGCGCCCGCCTACCCCGAGGCCCCGGCCGCGTACACCGAGTTCCCCCCGCCCGTGTTCCCCGACGGCGGCTACAGCGCGGGCGCGCACGAGACGGGCGGCCGTGATTCCGGCGCGCTCGATCTCGGCGGGCTCGTCGTCCCGCCCCCGGCGGCCCCGGTGGCCCCCGCGGCCCCCGTCCGGCGCCCCCTGCACATGGGCCCGCCCATGCCCGAGGCCAACGGCGGAATCGTACGGTCCCTCGCCGACCGCGGCCCGGCCGCGGCGCCCGCCCAGGCCGTCCCGATGGCCGCCATGAGCACCCCGTCGGCGCCCCTCCCGCTGCGGCAGTCGGGACCCCCGACCACGGGACCCGAGTACCTGGACATCCCGCGCGCCGAGACCGCCCCGGCCCCCGCGGCCCAGCTGGGCGAGATCCCGCCGCAGGCCGGTGCCCCGTGGACGCCGGAGCCGGTGGCGGAGCCCGCCCCGGCCCCCGCCGAGGCCGCAGCCCAGCCCGTGGAGCCGGAGCCCGTCCCGACCCCCGCGGAGCAGGTGGCCCAGGCCGAGCCGGTGACGGCCGAGCCGCTGGAGCCGGAGCCGGAGCCCGTCGCGGTCGAGCCGCAGCCGGAGCCGGTCGCGGTCGAGCCGGTGTCCGTCGAGCCCCAGCCCGAGCCGGTGACGGCCGAGGCGCTCCCCGTCGAACCCGAGCCGGTGGCCGCCGAGCCGGTGCTGCCGGTGGCCGGGGCCGAGGCCGCACCCGAAGCTCCCGAGCCCGCCGCCGCCCCGGCTGAGCCGGAGGCCCTGGCGGAGCCGGCCCTGGCGCAGCCCGAGCCGGTGCTCCCGGCACCGGCCGTCGTGGTCGAGCCGGTCCAGGCGCAGCCCGCCCAGCAGGAGCAGCCGGAGCAGCCGGAGGCCCTGGCGGAGCCGCCCCAGGCGCAGCCCGAGCCGGTGCTCCCGGCGCCGGCCGTCGTGGTCGAGCCGGTCCAGGCGCAGCCCGTCCAGCCGGAGCAGCCGGAGGCCCCGGCGGAGCCGGCCCTGGCGCAGCCCGAGCCCGTGCTCCCGGCGCCGGTCCGGGCGGAGCAGCCCGACGCAGAGCCGGAGACCGAGCCCACCACCCCCGCCGAGCCCACCACCCCCGCCGCCCAGGGCGAGCCCGCGCCGGATGTTCCGGCCGAGCCCGCCGCAGGCGAGGCGGCCCCCGGCTACGCCGACGCCGAGCGCGAGGCCGTCCTGCGCGTCATGCGCGAGCGCCGCGACATCCGCAACGGCTTCCGCACCGACCCCATCCCGCACGAGGTGCTGCTCCGCGTCCTGGAAGCCGCGCACCACGCGCCCAGCGTGGGCCACTCCCAGCCGTGGGACTTCGTCGTCATCAGGTCGGCCGAGACCCGCCGGGCGATGCACGAGCTCGCCCAGCGCCAGCGCGAGGCCTACGCGAAGTCTCTGCCCAAGGGCCGGGCGAAGCAGTTCAAGGCACTCAAGATCGAGGCCATCCTCGACACCCCGGTGAACATCGTCGTCACCGCCGACCCCACCCGAGGCGGCCGCCACACCCTCGGCCGGCACACCCAGCCGCAGATGGCCCCGTACTCCGCGGCCCTCGCCGTCGAGAACCTCTGGCTCGCCGCGCGCGCCGAGGGCCTCGGTGTCGGCTGGGTCAGCTTCTTCGACGAGCGCGAGATGGTCCGCGAGCTGGGCCTGCCCGAGCACCTCGAAGTCGTCGCCTACCTCTGCGTCGGCTACGTCGACGAGTTCCCCGAGGAGCCCGAGCTGGCCCAGGCCGGCTGGTCGCAGCGCCGCCCGCTCTCCTGGGTGGTTCACGAGGAGACCTACGGCCGCCGCGCGCTGCCCGGCGAGGAGCCGCACGACCTGCTCTCGGAGACGGTCGCCAGCATCCGCCCGCTCGACGCGAAGGCCCTGGGCGAGGCCTGGGAGCGCCAGAAGCGCATGACCAAGCCCGCCGGGGCCCTGGGCATGCTGGAGATCATCGCCGCCCAGCTGTCCGGCCTCTCCCGGGTCTGCCCGCCGCCGATCCCGGAGCCGGCCGCGGTCGCGATCTTCGCCGGTGACCACGGCGTGCACGCCCAGGGCGTCACCCCGTGGCCGCAGGAGGTCACCACGCAGATGGTGGCCAACTTCCTGGGCGGCGGAGCGGTCTGCAACGCCTTCGCCAACCAGGTCGGCGCCGAGGTCTGCGTGATCGACGTCGGCGTTGCGGGCGACCTCCCGGCCACCCCGGGCCTGCTCCCGCGCAAGGTCCGTCCCGGCACCGCCGACCTCTCCACCGGCCCCGCGATGACCCGCGAGGAAGCCGTCGCCGCCATCGAGGTCGGCATCGAAACGGCCCGCGACCTGGTGGCGGCCGGCAACAAGGCGCTCCTCACGGGCGAGATGGGCATCGCGAACACCACGGTCTCCGCCGCCCTCATCTCGGTCTTCACGGGCGTCGACCCGTCCGAGGTCACCGGCCGTGGCACGGGCATCAACGACGAGACGCACGCCCGCAAGGTCGAGGTCGTCCGCCGCGCCCTGGAGCTCCACCAGCCCGACCCGGCGGACCCGATCGGCGTCCTCGCGGCCATCGGCGGCCTGGAGCACGCGGCCATCGTCGGCCTCCTCCTCGGCGGCGCGTCGCTGCGCACTCCGGTGATCCTGGACGGCGTCAGCGCCGGAGCCGCCGCCCTGGTGGCCCGCGCGATCGCCCCCGAGTCCCTGTCGGCCTGTATCGCGGGCCACCGCAGCGCCGAGCCGGGCCACGTCGCGGCGCTCAACAAGCTGGGCCTGCGCCCGCTGGTCGACCTGGACCTCCGCCTCGGCGAGGGCACGGGCGCCCTGCTCGCCCTCCCCCTGGTCCAGAGCGCGGCCCGCGCGATGCACGAGGTCGCCACGTTCGACTCGGCGGGCGTCACGGAGAAGTAACCCGTGCCGGTCCGGAGACGTCGGTCTCCGGCCCGGCGGCAGGGTCCCGTCGGGGATCCGGCCCGTGCTCGGGTCCGCCGTGGGGCGGGGGCACTCCGGGATGTCCCCGCAGGCCGAGCGAACCCACCGCCGGTCAGCAGACCGGTCCTGCCCACCCCACCCCAGCCCCGCCGGCGTTTGAGGCGCGGGGCCCGGGGCGGAGCCCCGATCCTTGACCGGCACCCACGCACGGCAGAGGCCGGACCCGCGAGGTCCGGGGCGGGGCCCGGGGTCCGGGGGCGCAGCCCCCGTCCGCGCCTCGGGACGGCCCGCGCCGTATGGTGGACCCGCACCAAGAATCCGCACGTCAGCACACCGCCGCTCCAGAGCCGCAGCGGCAAGACAGAACGACTGCCGCACCAGGAGCCGCACCGTCATGGCCGACACCCCCGCCTACCCCGTAGGACTCCGCCTCGCCGGCCGCCGCGTCGTCGTCATCGGCGGCGGACAGGTCGCGCAGCGTCGCCTTCCCGCGCTCATCGCGGCCGGCGCCGATGTCCTGCTCATCTCGCCCTCCGCCACCCCCTCCGTGGACGCCATGGCCGAGACCGGTGAGATCCGCTGGGAGCGCCGCCGCTACCAGGACGGCGACCTCGCCGACGCCTGGTACGCGCTGATCGCCACCCAGAACCGCGAGGACAACGAGCGCGCCTCCGCCGAGGCCGAGCGCGAACGCGTCTGGTGCGTCCGCGCCGACGACGCCTCCGCCGCCACCGCCTGGACCCCGGCGACCGGCCGCATCGAGGGCGTCACCGTCGCCGTGCTGACCGGTAACGATCCCCGCCGCTCCGCGGCCGTCCGCGACGCCGTCGTGGAGGGCCTGCGCGACGGCACCCTCACCGCTCCCGCCCACCGGCACAAGGCCACCCCCGGCGTGGCCCTCGTCGGCGGCGGCCCGGGCGACCCGGACCTGATCACCGTGCGCGGCCGCCGCCTCCTCGCCGAGGCCGACGTGGTCATCGCCGACCGGCTCGGCCCCCGTGACCTGCTCGACGAGCTTCCGCCGCACGTCGAGGTCATCGACGCCGCGAAGATCCCGTACGGCCGGTTCATGGCCCAGGAGGCCATCAACAACGCCCTGATCGAGCACGCCAAGGCCGGCAAGGCCGTGGTCCGGCTCAAGGGCGGGGACCCGTACGTCTTCGGCCGCGGCATGGAGGAGCTCCAGGCCCTCGCCGAGGCCGGCATCCCCTGCACCGTCGTCCCCGGCATCTCCAGCTCCATCTCGGTGCCCGGCGCCGTCGGCATCCCGGTCACCCACCGCGGTGTGGCGCACGAGTTCACCGTGGTCAGCGGCCACGTCGGCCCCGACGACCCGCGCTCGCTCGTGGACTGGGCCTCCCTCGCCAAGCTCACCGGCACCCTGGTGATCCTGATGGGCGTCGACAAGATCGGTCTGATCGCCGAGGCGCTGGTGCGCCACGGCCGCTCCGCGGACACCCCCGTCGCGGTGATCCAGGAGGGCACCACCGCCACCCAGCGCCGGGTGGACGCCACCCTGGCCACGGTCGGCGAGACCGTGCGCGCCGAAGCGGTCCGTCCGCCGGCCGTCATCGTCATCGGCGAGGTCGTCCGCGTGAACGGCCCGGGCGACCGCACGCTCCCCACCACCAGCGCCTGACAGGCCGTTGGCACCGTACCCAGGACAAGGCAGTATCACCCTGTGGCTGATCTCATCACCGTGACCGACCCCGACGACCCGCGCCTGCGCGACTACACGGGCCTGACCGACGTCGAACTCCGGCGCAGGCGCGAGCCCGCGGAGGGCCTTTTCATCGCCGAGGGCGAGAAGGTCATCAGACGCGCCAAGGACGCCGGGTACGAGATGCGCTCGATGCTGCTCTCCGCCAAGTGGGTCGACGTCATGCGCGACGTCATCGACGAACTCCCGGCGCCGGTCTACGCCGTGAGCCCCGAGCTCGCCGAGCGCGTCACCGGCTACCACGTGCACCGCGGCGCCCTGGCCTCCATGCAGCGCAAGCCGCTGCCCACGGCCGAGGAACTGCTCTCCACGACCCGCCGGGTGGTCGTCATGGAAGCGGTCAACGACCACACCAACATCGGGGCCATCTTCCGCAGCGCCGCCGCCCTCGGCATGGACGCGGTGCTGCTGTCGCCCGACTGCGCGGACCCGCTCTACCGCCGCTCGGTGAAGGTCTCCATGGGAGCGGTGTTCTCCGTCCCCTACGCCCGCCTGGAGGCCTGGCCGAAGAGCCTGGACTCGGTGCGCGAGGCGGGCTTCAAGCTGCTCGCCCTCACCCCGCACGAGAAGGCCACGCCGATCGACGTGGCCGCTCCGCAGTCCCTGGAACGGGTCGCGCTGATGCTGGGCGCCGAGGGCGACGGCCTGTCCACGCCCGCGCTGGTCGCCGCCGACGAGTGGGTGCGGATCCCCATGGCGCACGGCGTGGATTCGCTGAACGTGGGCGCGGCGGCCGCGGTCGCCTTCTACGCGGTGGCCCAGGGCCGCGCCGCCCAGTAGGCCCTGCCGAACGCCGGGGCTACAGCTTCTGGGCCGCCGCGATGCCCAGCGCGACGATCAGCGTCACCACGACGAACACGATCAGCCGCTGCCGCATCAGCTTCGGATCCGGCCGCGAGGGTCGCCGTCCCGTCCCCGTCGTCCTGGGGGCCGGACGGCCGCCCGTACGCCCCGAGGTCGGCCGGGAGGACGGGCCGCCGGGGTGCTGCGGGTGACGGGAGGACGAGGGCCGCGCGTGCGGACCGCTCGGGGAGCCGCCCTGGGCCCGGGGCGTGGTGCTGCCGTCCGTACGCCGCTCCGTACGCCGGCCGGGGTACTCCTCGGCCCCGCCGATCCGCTCGGCCTCGGGCAGCCGCCCGGTCGGCCGCTCGACCCGGGCCCGCTGGGCCGGCGGGCGCCCGTCCGAGAGCCCCTGCGCCTCGCGGGCTGCGATCTCCTTGAGCCGCATCGACAGCTGGAGCGTGCTGGGCCGCTCCTCGGGGTCCTTGGCGAGGCAGGCCCGCACCAGGGGCGCCAGCGCGTCCGGCACGCCCTGCAGGTGCGGCTCCTCGTGTACCACGCGGTACAGCATGACCTCGGAACTGCCGTGCCCGAAGGGCGAGTCGGCAGTGGCCGCGTAGGCCAGGGTGGCGCCGAGGGCGAAGACGTCGGTGGCCGGGGTGACGGCGGCGCCGCGCACCTGCTCGGGTGCGAGGAATCCGGGCGAGCCGACGGCCGTACCCACATGGGTGAGGGTGCTCGCCCCGGTGGCCCAGGCGATGCCGAAGTCGATGATCCGGGGGCCCTTGGGCGACAGCAGGATGTTCGAGGGCTTGAGGTCGCGGTGCACGACCCCCGCCTCGTGGACGGCGACCAGGCCCTCGGAGAGCGCGGCGCCCACGGCGGCGATCTGCGCGGCCGTCAGGGGACCTTCCTCGGCCACCTTGTCGTGCAGCGAGGGACCGGGCACGTACTGGGTCGCGAACCAGGGGCGCTCGGCCTCCAGGTCCGCCGCCACCAGGCGTGCGGTGCAACCGCCCCGGATCCGCCGGGCGGCGGACACCTCACGGGCGAACCGCGAGCGGAACTCCTGGTCCTCGGCCAGATCCGGCCGGATGACCTTGAGCGCGACACGCTGCCCGCGCCGGTCCGATCCCAGGTAGACCACGCCCATGCCGCCGGCGCCGAGCCGCCGGTGCAGTCTGAACGAGCCGACGACACGCGGGTCCTCGCGCCGGAGCCGCATCATCGCCATGTCCACCCCGCTGACCGGTCGTCCTGTTGACGTGGCACAGCTTACGGACCATCCGGCATGCGTGCTCAGAGGCCGCGCCCTCGCCGGGGGATTCGATTGTCAGTGCGCCACAGCACACTTGAGGGGGCGTCGGCGCTGCGGTCCGCGAGCGCTCCCGGGGTGGTCCGCCCGGCCAAGCACCCCTTGCGCCAAGGGGATTGGAGCCCAGGAGCAGCTCCGGACCCGCTCCGGTGCGCCCGCACGCGGCTCGCGGCCGAGTCGATCTTGCCGACGGCCGGTGGGCGGACACGCGGCAACAGGGAGTGACGCAAGTGAGCGAAGTCACTACCCTCCGGTCATCCCCTCCGGGAAGTCCCCCATAACGGGGGAGTCGTCTCCACCCAGGGGAGTACACGGGGGAGGGCCCGTCATCCTCCTGGAGGCCCGGCAATGGGTACGAGGGCATGAGGCCAGGAGCCGCCCGCCCGCCTAGTGTTGAAGACAAGCGGCGGGTGGCGCACTCGTCCCCCGAGGTCACGAGCCCGCCGCTGCCAGACGACAGGGAGAGGACCATGGCGGACATCGCACGGCAAGGACGCAAGGCATTCGCGTTCAACGGCCACGAGTCCGGTACCCGCCACCCCCTGGTGGCCGCGGCCATGGTGCTCCCCCTGGCCGCTCTGCTGCTCTTCCTCTTCGGAGGCTTCGATCAGCTGGCGGCGCAGGCGTCGTCCGTGGGCGTGATGCTGGGGCGCTGAGCGGCGCTCCAGGTCCGGGAGAGCGGCCCGGACCGGGACATCGGCCTGTCGAACCCCGTGGGGACGGGGGAGCGGCGGACGGACGGCAGGTGAAGGGTGCTGCCCGTACGACTGGGGAGTCGGACGGGCAGCACCCTTTTTCATGTACCGCTTCCGCGGGCCCGGCCCACTCGTGCGGGGGAACGCGAAAGCCCCGACCGTGGGAACGGCCGGGGCTTTCAGGTGGTGCGCGATACTGGGATTGAACCAGTGACCTCTTCCGTGTCAGGGAAGCGCTCTCCCGCTGAGCTAATCGCGCGGGCTCCGCAGCTCGAAAGCCGCAGGTGGAACAAGGTGCAGGTGCTGCGTGCGCGATACTGGGATTGAACCAGTGACCTCTTCCGTGTCAGGGAAGCGCTCTCCCGCTGAGCTAATCGCGCGGGGATCCTTGCGGATCAGTGGACGATACTGGGATTGAACCAGTGACCTCTTCCGTGTCAGGGAAGCGCTCTCCCGCTGAGCTAATCGTCCTTGGAGGTGGAGACGGGATTTGAACCCGTGTAGACGGCTTTGCAGGCCGTTGCCTCGCCTCTCGGCCACTCCACCATGGAGCTGCAGGGGTTCTCGGGAAGATCCCCCACTTCGAGCGGACGACGAGACTCGAACTCGCGACATCCACCTTGGCAAGGTGGTGCTCTACCAACTGAGCTACGTCCGCAGGTCACCGTGTTCGCTCCGGGGTTTTGCCCCTTCGCTCCCTGGCGACGAGTTGAACTCTAGCGGATTACCGGGCCAGCTCAAAAACGCGTTTCCGCAGCGTGCTGCCGCTCGATCACCACAGGTCACCCTCCCGTCACCGCACCGGCGCCGTGCCGTCACCGGTCATAGACTCGCAGCCGTGCACGACCTGCCTCCCATGGCCCGCTTCGGCGGCCTTCTCGCGACCGACCTCCGTGACGTCACCAGCGATCCCGCCGCCCTCGACTCCACCGGCTTCTGGGCGGTGTCCGCCGACTTCGAAGGGCGGCTCGTCTGCGCGCGCTTCGGCGACGTACGCCGCGAGCCGGTCCCCGCGCCCGTTCCGGGTGCCTGGCGCGGACCCGACGCCGACCGGTGGACCTCCTCCCTCGACCGCGCCGCCTACGTGGCCGGCGTACGGCGCGTCCGTGAGTACATCGCCGCCGGTGAGGTCTACCAGGCCAATCTCTGCCGGGTGATGTCCGCGCCGCTGCCCCACCCCGACCGCGCCGATGTCGACGCGCTCACCGCGCTCCTCGCGCGCGGCAACCCCGCACCCTTCGCAGGAACGATTCGCCTGGCCGCCCACGGTGTCGAGATCGCCACCGCCTCCCCCGAGCTGTTCCTGCGCCGGTCCGGCCGGCACATCGAGTCCGGCCCCATCAAGGGGACCGGCCGCACCGTCGACGACCTGCTCCCCAAGGACCACGCCGAGAACGTGATGATCGTCGACCTCGTGCGCAACGACCTCGGCCGGGTCTGCGCGACGGGCTCCGTCGCCGTCCCCGAGCTGTGCGCCGTCGAGGAGCACCCGGGCCTGGTCCACCTCGTCTCCGTCGTGAGCGGCGAACTCGCCGACGGCGCCGGCTGGCCCGAGCTGCTCGCCGCCACCTTCCCGCCCGGTTCCGTCACGGGCGCCCCCAAGTCCTCCGCCCTGCGGATCATCGAAGCCCTGGAAACCGCCCCGCGCGGCCCCTACTGCGGAGGCATCGGCTGGGTCGACGCGGACCGGGGCACCGCCGAGCTCGCCGTCGGTATCCGTACCTTCTGGATCGACCGCGAGGCCGCCGGCGGCCCCCGTCTGCTCTTCGGCACCGGAGCGGGCATCACCTGGGGCTCCGATCCCGACCGCGAGTGGGCGGAGACCGAACTCAAGGCCGCCCGGCTCCTGCGGGTGGCCATGGGCCACGAGGTGAGCGGCACGCAGGGGACGAACGACACGATCGGAAGGACCGCACCATGAAAATCTGGCTCGACGGAGCCCTGACCGAGATGGACGCCGCGAAGGTGTCCGTCCTCGACCACGGTCTGACCGTGGGCGACGGCGTCTTCGAGACGCTGAAGGCGGAGCGCGGCCGCGCCTTCGCGCTCACCCGGCACCTGGAACGGCTCACCCGCTCGGCCCGGGGCCTGGGCCTGCCGGACCCCGACCTCGACGAGGTCCGCCGCGCCTGCGCCGCCGTACTGGAGGCCAACCCGCTGGAGCACGGGCGGCTGCGCATCACCTACACCGGCGGAGTCTCCCCGCTCGGCTCCGACCGCGGGGACGCCGGGACCACCCTGATCGCCGCCGTCGCGGACTCCCCCCGCCGCCCGGACACCACCGCCGTCGTCACGGTGCCCTGGGTCCGCAACGAGCGGTCCGCCGTGGCCGGGCTCAAGACCACCTCGTACGCCGAGAACGTGGTCGCCCTCGCCGCCGCACACCGCGCCGGGGCCTCCGAGGCGCTCCTCGCCAACACCCTCGGCCGGCTCTGCGAGGGCACCGGCTCCAACGTCTTCGTCGTACTCGACGGCGAACTGCACACCCCGCCGCTCGCCTCGGGCTGCCTGGCCGGTATCACCCGGGCCCTGATCGTCGACTGGGCCGGTGTCAAGGAGACCGACCTGCCCTTCGAGGTGCTGGAGCGGGCCGAGGAGGTCTTCGTGACCTCCTCGCTGCGCGATGCCCAGGCGGTGCTGCGGATCGACGACCGCGAGCTGGGGACCGCCCCCGGACCGGTCACGGCCGAAGTGATGCGGATCTTCGAGGTGAAGGCGGGCGCGGACCTCGACCCGTAGAGCGGCAGGGCCCGGGCGGCTTCCGCCGGAAGAGGGCTGTCGCGGCGGCCGCGGGACGGGTAGAACTCAAGGGATGACCACCACCCTGCGGCCGTCCGGGCCGCTCCAGCACACGGCGGACGGCGCGCGTTCGCGCCCGTACGAGATCCGGGTCAACAGCAGGCGGGTCGGCGCCCTGCTGATCGCCTCCGACACCCCGTTCGGGCCGACGGTCGGCGAGATCCGCGACCTGGACGTCGAGCAGGGCGACCGGCGGCGGGGGAGGGCCACCGTGGCCGCGCTCGCCGCCGAGGAAGTGTTGCGCGGCTGGGGCTGCCGTCGGGTCCGCGTCTCGGTCCCGGCGGACTCGGAGGCAGGCCTGTGCATGGCAGAGGCCCTCGGGTACACCGAGTACGGCCGGAACATGGCCAAGGACCTGCAGGCCGAGCCGCCCGCCCTCCCCGAGGGGGTGCTCGGCCGCCCCATGACGGAGGCCGAGTACGAGGGCTGGTACGCCGGGGCCGTCGAGGCCTACGCCGCGAACTGGAACAGCCGCGGCATGTCCGCCGAGGCCGCCCGCGCCAAATCGGTGGCCGACCACGAGAGCGAGCTGCCCCGGGGCCTGGCCACCCCGGGAGCCGTCTTCCTCGTTCTGGAGGCGGCCGGGGTGCCCGTCGGTCACGTGTGGCTCGCACCGCGCGGGGCGGGCTCGTACATCTACGACGTCGAGGTCCGGGCCGAGCACCGGGGACGCGGGCACGGCCGCCACCTGATGGCGCTCGCCGAGCGCGCCGCCCTCGCCGCCGGCCACCGCCTGCTGGCGCTCCAGGTCTTCACCGACAACACCCCGGCCCTGAGGCTGTACGTCTCCCTCGGCTACCGGCCCACCAGCTTCAACTACGCCAAGGACCTGATCTAGAGGGAGTCTCCGGCGTCCGCCAGCAGGCGGTCGGCGATCTCCTCGATACGGGCGCGCAGGCCGTCCTGGCTCTTACCGCCGTCGAGGCGCTGCCCGTCGATCACGTACGTCGGGGTGCCGGTCACGCCGATCGCCTTGCCCTCGGCCTGGTCCGCGTCGACGATCAGGATGTGCCGCCCGTCGACCAGGGCGGTGTCGAACTCCTCGACGTCGAGCCCCAGTTCACGTGCCACGTCCAGCAGGACCGGCTCACCGCGCCCGGCCAGCTCCGCGGTGCGCGCCAGCACGGCCTCCGCGTAGGGCCAGCCCTGGCCCTGCTCGACGGCCTCCTCGGCGGCCTGCGCCGCGGCGAAGGCGTGCTTGTGCTTCTCCAGGGGGAAGTGGCGCAGCCGGATGTCCAGCCGGTCGCCGTAGCGGGCCCGCAGGGCGCGTACGTCGTCCAGGGCGCGGTGGCAGTCCGGGCACTGCAGTTCGCACCAGACGTCGAGGATCACGGAATCGGTCATACGGACAGTCTCCCAGCCCCCGCCCGCCCCACCGACCGGGACCTGCGCCTGGCGACCTGGACCCAGGGAGGAGGCGCGACCCGGAGATGTCCCGGAGATCCGTCCGGGCGGGGCCCGGAACCTGGCCGCCGCGGCGGATGCCGGTGCAGGATGGATAGGGACAGATCGCCGAGCCGCCGAGAGTCCGGAGGACCGCATGCTTGCCGAGACCATTTGCTCCGCGGTGTCAGTGGCGGGCCTGGGCATCGCCGCGGTCACCGCCTACCGCAAGCGCTTCCTGGCCGCCACGCGGATCGCCGCTTACGCGCTCGTGCCGGTCGCCCTGGTGATGACGGGGTTCGTGGAGTGGGTGTCCGGGATGGTCTTCAACCCGACCGTCTGGGCCGGCTTCGGACTGCTGGGGCTGTCCTGGCTGCTCTTCATGACCACCCGCGCGATCGAGCGCCGCGGCCTCGCCGCGTCCGGGGAGCCCGCGGAGCCCGGAAAGTCCGGGAAGAAGGCCAAGGGGAGCCCGGCCGCCGGGGCCGTCGCGCCGGCCGCCTCCGCGCCGTCCCTGGGCGCCGCCCGGGCCGGTTCGCAGGCGCAGTCCGCCGCTCCCGCGGAGGACTTCTCCGACATCGAGGCCATCCTCAAGAAGCACGGGATCTGAGCACGGGATCCGGCCCGGACCGGGCCTCGTCCACAAGATCGAGCGAACTCCCGCGCGGAGGTTGGCGTGTTGAGGGCCGGTCGGTGGTGCGCTGCGTCATCATCGGCCCGACATGTTCGACACATCGCACAGTGACCCGCCGGTACCCGCCCCTGTGGTGGAGGAGCCGCGAGGCTGCCTCTTCGCGCTCTCCCAACCGCCCCTGATGATCTTCCTAGCCGTGATCGGCATCCTGCTGCTGCTCGCCGCCGTGCACGATCTCTTCCTGCTCTGACGCCTCCGCGTCGGCCTCCTTGCGCCGGGCCCGGTACGCCGCCACGTGCAGCCGGTTCCCGCAGGTCCGGCTGTCGCAGTAGCGCCGGGACCGGTTGCGGGAGAGGTCGACGAAGGCCCGCCGGCAGTCCGGGGCTTCGCAGCGGCGCAGCCGCTCCTGTTCGCCGGAGACCACGATGAAGGCCAGCGCCATGCCGCCGTCGGCCGCCAGGTGGTCGCCCACCGACGCGCCCGGCGCGAAGTAGTGCACGTGCCAGTCGTAGCCGTCGTGGTCGGTCAGCTGCGGGGTGGTGCCGGCCGTGGCCACGAGCTCGTTGATCAGTATGGAAGCCGCACGCGGGTTCGGGGAGGCGAAGACCTGGGCGAACTTTCCGCGCACGGTCCTGACGCCGGCCAGGTCGCGGGCGCTGAGCTCGCCGACGTCGCTGATCGAGTACTCCTGGACGAATCCGCGCAGGGCGCCGATGTCCGAGAGCCCGTCGGGCTGGTCGGCCTCGGCCGCGGTGTTCACCAGCGCGACGACGACGTCGAGCGCGCGACGGGTGTCGTGGGGGATCTGCACGGGGTCTCCCTCAGGGGCCGGGCCTGCGACGACGGGGGCCGTCGCCGCTGCCGCCCGACAATAGCGGGTCCCGCAGAGCACACCGGCGCCGTTCTCGCGGGTGGCTTCCGCGGGAACAGCGCCGGCATTGCCGTATGTGGTTGTCCGCCACGCACCGTCGCCCCGAGTCGGACGGTGTCGAGCGGCTGTGGGCCTGGCTCAGCTTTCGGCCAGGATGTGGGAGAGCTCCTTGTCGAGGTCGAAGTGCCGGTGCTCGGTCCCGGGTGGAACCGCGGCGTCCGTCCGCTTGAGGAACGACTCGAGTGCTCGGGCGGGTGCTTCGAGCAGCGCTTCTCCCTCCGGTGAGCTCAGGGCGATGCAGACGACGCCCTGACCGTGGCTGCGGGACGGCCAGACGCGGACGTCGCCGGTACCGGTGGGCCGGTGGAGGCCCTCCGCGAGGAGGTCGCGGGCGAATACCCATTCGACCGTTTCCTCGGCGCCGGTGTGGAAGGTGGCGTGCACGGCGTAGGGGTCGGCCGTGTCATACCGCAGGCCCGCGGGAACAGGCAGTGAGGACTCGCTCGACACAACGAGGCGCAGGTGCAGCTCGCAGCTGACCGTGGTGTTCATAAGCGCCAGGGCCTTTCGCTCAGTGTGCGCTCGGGGATTCGCACGTCGGCGAAATCGACATGCCACCTACGGTGCCGTTGTAAACCCCTCTGACCGTTTTGCGGACCTCTGGGTCCCTCGGACGGCGGATCCAAACCCACATTCCCGTGTGCATCGAGCTCCGGTAGATTCGGCTCCATGAATACGGGGAGTGACCGCGGAACCCAAGGGTCCGCCGCTGACGAAGCCGCCACCGAAGCCACCACCGAACCGGCGGCGGATGCCGCCGCGGATGCCACCGCGGAAGCCGCCGCCGAGGCGCCGCACGTATCGAAGGCCCCGGCCTTCATCAAGTCGAACAAGAGCCTGCACCTGAGCTGGCAGGTCGGCGTCTTCATCGTCGGCCTCGCGGTGATCGCCGCCGGCGTCGCGATGCTCGTGCTGCCCGGCCCCGGCTGGGTCGCGATCTTCGCGGGCCTGGCGATCTGGGCCACCGAGTTCGCCTGGGCCCACCTCGTGCTGCGCTGGACCAAGCGGAAGGTCACCGAGGCCGCACAGAAGGCGCTCGACCCGAAGGTCCGCCGCCGCAACATCATCCTGACCAGCGTGGGCCTCGTCATCGCGGGCGCGCTGATCGGTTTCTACCTGTGGAAGTACGGGCTCGTCCTGCCCTGGAACCTCAAGGACCAGTGATGGTCAAGGAGCACCGCTGACATGCGGTAATGTTTGCGGTGCGTCCGGGCGATTAGCTCAGTGGGAGAGCACTTCGTTCACACCGAAGGGGTCACTGGTTCGAACCCAGTATCGCCCACCCGGACCTGAGGCCCGGAGACTTTCACAGTCTCCGGGCCTCAGGCGTTTTCACCGGAGCCGGCCGATCGCGGCCCGCAGCCGGCGGGCGTCACGCAGCCGCCGCTCGTACGTCGCCCCCACCGCCAGCAGCAGCAGGCCCGCCAGGGCCGGCGGCACCCAGCGCGGGAGCGCACCCGCGACCTGCACCACGTACGGGGCCAGCTCGTGCACCGCCACCGCCGCCAGCACGGCCCCGCCGAGCAGGAGCGGAGCCTGGAGCCGCCCCCGGGCGCCCAGCAGGGTCACCACCAGCGCGGCCGCCCCCAGCAGCAGCGGGCGCATCCAGCCAGGGTCCCCCCAGGCCGCCAGCAGGCTCGGCACCAGCGTCGCCGCCAGGCCCGGGCCGTACGCCGTCCAGGACGAGGCCTGCGGGTCCCGGCGCCGCCGCAGCAGTCCCACCACGAGGGCGGGCACCGTCACCGGCAGCGTGTAGGCCTCCGGCGCGCTCACCCCGGCCTCCGCCAGCCGCACCCAGGTCGCCGCCGCGAACAGCGCCCCCGCCGCCCAGCCCAGCACCCGCCGGTCCGGCCGCACCGCGGCGCCCGCGCAGACCACCCCGGCCAGCGCCAGGACCAGCGCCAGGGTTCCGGCCCGCCCGGCCGACAGGCCCACCGCCAGTACGCCCGCCACGCCCGCCGCGATCTCGACGGGAAGCCGGACCCCGCCCAGCCGCGGCCCGAGGGCGGCTGCCAGCGCCGGGACCGCCAGCACCGGCAGCGCCCACCAGACCACCGCCAGGTCCGACACCGCTCCCGCCGCCACCAGGAGGCCCGTGGCGTACCCGACGGCGCACACGGCCGCCCCCGACCGGAGCGGGCGCGAAGCCGCCCCGTAGGCCGCTGCCGCCGCGCAGCCCGCGCCCAGCAGCCCCCAGACTGCGAACGTCGCCGTCCGGCCGTCCAGCGCGCCCAGGGACACGTTCGCGGCCCCCGTCAGCGCGCACACGGCGGCCGCGATCCGGGCCCCGCGCGCCGGGGAGCGCAGGGCGAGCACGCCCGCCGCGCCCGTCACCGCGAGCTGCGCCGCGAACACCGCCGCCACCGGGAACCCGAGCAGCACCGGGGCCGCGAACAGCCCTGCCCAGGCCAGGGCCACCGCCACCACCAACGGCTCCGGCCGGGACAGCGCCCGTGCGAGCCACCGGGCCGCCCCGGCCGCGATCAGCAGGGTCGCCGCGGCCGCGGCCCCCGACCCGTACGGGTCCAGGTCCGGGGCCGTCGCCGCCCACACCTCACCCAGCACCCGGAACCGGGCCACCAGGGCCGTGGCCACCACGGCACCCGCCGACAGCGCCGCCAGGGACGCCACCGCGGCCCCGGCCCGGGCCGACCCGCGTCGGACCGCCGCCGGGAGCGCGGAGACCCGTACCGCCGCCAGCAGCGGCAGCGCCAGCAGCAGGTGCACCAGCACCGTCCACGCCGGGTCCAGGTCCGGCCGGGCCACCCCGCCCAGGCCGGCCACCGCCGCCAGGGCGCCCACCAGCGCCGCGGCCGAGGCGCGCGGCTCCCGCCAGGCCGCCGCCACGCCGAGGGCCGCGCCCGCCAGCAGCAGCGCCGCCGGGGCCACGGCCTGCGCCGCCGACCCGGCCGACCACGACTGGGCCACCCCGATCAGCAGCGCGCCCGCGCCCGTCACGGCCGCCGGGATCGCCGCCGCCCTGACCCGCAGGGCGAGCGCCGCGTCCAGCGCCGCCGTCGCGAGCAGCGCCCAGCCGAGCGCCTGCGGGCCCGGCCGCGCGGCCAGCGCCGCCAGCGGCAGCGCGAACTGCGCCGCCAGCACCGCGGCCGGCAGCGGGCTCCGCAGCTTCCGCAGCCCCGAGCCGTAGCCGGCCCACGCCGCCGCCAGCACGGCTGCCGCCCCCGCCGCGTAACCGGTGCCGTTCGTGTCCGGCATGCCGACCGCGTACAGCGCGTACGCGTCGAGCACCGTCAGCAGCAGGCCGACCGCCGCGACCGACTCCGCCGTCGACCGCAGCCCGCGGCGCAGCAGGAGCACGGGCGCGCCCAGCGCCGCCGCCGTCACCGCGGCGAGCACCGCCGAGCGCCCGGCGATCCCCATGGACCCCCAGCTGACCAGCGTGAACGCGAGCGCGGCGACCGCCAGCAGCACCGCGCCCAGGGTGAGCAGCACGTTCTGCGCGCTCGGGGCGGAGGCCTCCTTCGCGGACCCGGCGGACCCGGCGGGCCCGGCGGACACCGCGGACCCCCAGCGGACGGGAGCGGGACCGGACCCGGGCTGGAGCAGCAGACGCAGCAGCCAGTCCCGGCGGCCCAGCAAATACAGCCGCCGGGCATCGAGTTGGGCCAGCTCGCGGTCGATGAGCGCCAGCTCTTCGGCGGGCGGCAGAGGCGTGTTCATATCCGGAGTGTGGCGGCGGTCACGCAGTCAGGACATGGGCGTGCGTACTCAGATGCGCCCTGAGTAGGTACCTGACGTGCGGCCCGGGGGCCCGCCCGGGAGAAGCGGTTTGAACCAGCCCCGAGCCTTCTGTATTGTTCACTCCGTTCCCGGGCGATTAGCTCAGCGGGAGAGCACTTCGTTCACACCGAAGGGGTCACTGGTTCGATCCCAGTATCGCCCACCGGGACAGGCCGGTCCGTCACTGACGGACCGGCCTTCCGCATGTTCGGGCACCGCCCCCGTCCTGTGCCTCCGCCCTACGCCGCCGTCGACAGGTCCGGCCGCAGCGGCCAGTGCGGATCCACCGGCTCCGGCGTCCCCTGACGCGCGAACCACGCCTGCAGGCCTCGCGCCTGCGCCGCGTGCCACACCGCCTGCAGCGTGTGCAGCTCGGCCGGCGTCAGCCGCTCCAGCCGGGCCGCGAACCGCCGCCCCACCGCCCGGACCAGTTCCAGCGAGGCCATCGCGTCCGCCGCCGCGTCGTGCGCGCCCTCCAGCTCGATCCCGTAGTGCGCGCACAGGTCCGTCAGCGTCCGGCGGCCCTTGCGGTACCGGTCCAGGTGCTTGTCCAGCACCCGCGGGTCCAGCACCGTCAGCGGCCGGTTGTCCAGGTACCGCGACAGCGACGACGCCCGGTGCCGGCGCAACTCCCGGTCCAGCAGCGTCAGATCGAACGGCGCGTTCATCACCACCACCGGCCGGCCCGCCACCTGCTGTTCCCCGAGCGCCCGGGCTATCTCCTCCACCACCGGCGCGGGCCAGCGCCCGTGACGCTGCAGGTGCTCGTCGGTCAGCCCGTGCACTTCCGTAGCGCCCGGGGGCACCGGAACACCGGGATTGACCAGCCAGCGCGTGGTGCGGACCCGGCCGCCCGCACACTCCTGGACGATGAGCGCGGCGGACACGATCCGGTCCTGCTCGACGTCCACCCCGGTGGTCTCCGTGTCGAATGCGGCCAGCGGGCCCTCGTACCAGCGTGTCATGGCGAACTCCTCGTCCCCGAGCGGCGGGTGGAGCTTCCTGAACACACGACCCCCGCCGCATCGGTGATACCCGGGCTGTTTGCCCCGTACGCCGTTTGCGGGCAGTCGGGTGCGGAGACAACTTCCTTGGGGGACCGTACGTATGACCGGTCGTCACCCAGCACCGCTCGCGGCAGAGCCCGCAAGGCATGGGGGAGCCGGCCATGGCGCTCACACAGCCCGAACCGGGCGGGGTGCTGCACGAGGGGACAGGTCCGCGGACCGGCGCCCTGCGCGGCACGCTCGCCACCACCGCCTGCATGGAGACCCTCCAGGTGGGATACCTGCACGCCGTCGCGGCCGCCGCCGGGTGCTCGCTCTCCCAGCCCTTCCCGGACAACGGCATCGACTGGCACGTCTCCCACGGAGCGCCCGAACACGTCGTCGACGACGAGGTCACCATCAAGGTGCAGCTCAAGGCGACCTACCAGATACCGCCCCGGCCGGCCGGGGCCACGTTCGCCTTCACCCTCGACAACGAGCACCTGGTGAAGCTGGCCCGGACGCCCGTCGCCGTCCACAAGATCCTCGTCGTGATGCTCGTACCGAGGGAGCGCGAGCAGTGGCTCGCCGCCGGACACGACCGGCTCGACCTGAGGCACTGCTGCTACTGGACCAACCTCGCCGGACACCCCGTGACCGGCCGGCGCCGCACCACCGTACGGATCCCGACCACGCGGATCTTCGACGACCGTGCGCTGTGCGAGATCATGACCCGGGTCGGGTCGGGAGGGACACCCTGATGAACCTGCACTCACCGCACCTCGAACCGCTCCCGTCCCCGCGGTACACCCCCGGAGGTCCCGATCCCGCGCAGGTCGACCCGCAGGTGCTGGGAGCGCTGCTGCACCGGCACGGATGGCTGCGGCGCGGCGGCGCGGCAGGCCGGTACGGCCGCTGGACCCCGCCCGGCCGCTCGGGCACCAGCCTGCTCGTCCCGGAGAGCCGCGCCTTCCCCGACTGCGCGGACCTGCTGGAGGAGGCGCTCACCGCCCTCGCGCACGGCGGACTCCCCTCGGCGCGCGAGGTGCTCCTCGGGCTGAGCGTGCCCAGCGACGAGATCCGCTGGGAGCGGGAGATCCCGGAGGGGCCCTACGGGTACCAGGGCGAGGCCTCCTGGCCCGTGCAGGAACAGCTGCGCTCGGCCGCCCGCCGGCTCCTGATCGCGGGGGCCCTCGCGGACCGGGCCCGGGCCGGGTATTACGGGGCCCGCCACCAGGCGCAGGCCGAGCGCACCCTGGACGGGGTCCTGGTGGGGCCCTCCCCGGGCGGGCGCCGGCTGACCGCGTACGTCCCCGTGGACGGCGGCCGGGGACCCGTGACCCGGCTGCACCACGCCCTGCACGCGGCCCGCGAGGCGGCGGACTACCAGCGGGCCACCGGCGGCATGGAGGCCTTCGACGCGGCGGTGGCCGCTGGGGTCAGCCGGGAACTCGCCGAGGCGCTCATCGCCCTGGTCCGGGGCTCGGAGGGCGCCCGGATCGCCCTGGCGTGGGCGCCGGCCGCCGGGGTCCCGGCGGGCTGCGCGGCCCGCCCCGAACCGGTGGAGTTCTCCCCGGGGGACCTGCCCGTGCTGCGCGAGGCCGCCGCCCGTTACACCCGCGCGGAACCCGCCGTACCGGTCCGGCTCGCCGGGGCCGTGGTGCGGATGCGGCGCAAGGCCGCCGGGGGCGGAGGGACCGTACGGCTGCGGGTGCTGGCCGGAGCGGAGGTCCCGTACGTCCGGGCCGCCCTCGACGAGGAGGCGTACCGCATCGCGGGCCACGCCCACCTGGTGGGCCTGCCGGTCCGGGTCACCGGCCGGCTGCAACGCCGCGGCGGCTTCCGGCGGCTGTCCGACGCGGCGGACGTGACGCCGGTACCGATGGACGAGGTCGAGCGGGACCGGCTGATGAAGTCCCTGGACGCGGCCTTCGACCCCGAGGACGCGCTGCCGTCCGACGACTAGGCCGGTCAGTTCCAGGCGACCAGCGAGAGCTGGTGCTTGTCGGCGCCGTCCATGGGCACCTCCAGCTCGGCGATCTTCACCGGCTGGGCACCCGGAGCGGCGAAGTCGGCCCGGTACAGGACATCCCGACCGGACGCGTTCCGGGGCGAGGCGCCGCTCCGGGACCCGGGCTGCGGGACCCGGGCCGCGGGTTCAGGGGCGCGGCGCCGGCGAAGGCGGTGCGAGGGGTCAGCGGAAGGCGGTGGCGCGGACGGTGTCGCCGCACAGGGCGAACTGGCCGCCGTCGTCGGGGGCCACCTGGAAACCGGTGCCCGCGACGCCCACCACGAGCGAGGGGGCGACGGTCGGATCGGCGCCGGAGGCGCAGTAGCCGTCCGCCTCGCCGAGGACCGGGGTGAAGGTCAGTACCGTCGAGGCACTCGCGCCCTGGGACAGCAGCACGGGCCGGGCCTGCCCCCGGGGGACGACGCGCAGCGGCTTGTTCTGATCCGGAGAACCCTGGCCCGCGAGAGCGACCGTCGGGAAGCCCCGCAGCTGACAGGCCGGGCCGTTGTTGACCACCGTGAACCGCACGTGCGTGGTGTCGGGCCGCTCCGCACCGGTGGCGGATAGCTGGTCCCCGGTACACGCCGCGGCCGGCGCCGCCGCCGTGGCGGGGGTGCCGGCGAGCAGTCCGCCCGCAAGCAGGGCCGTCGCGGCGCCCAGGGCAGCCGTCTTCCTGGTCACTCTCATGGGTGTCACCTCATGCCAGGTCGGAAGATCCCCTTCCACCATCGCACGGGGTGCCTCCGGCGGCCCGGCCGAAGGAGGCCATGGTCAGCCCCGGCACGGGGGAGAAGTCAGGGCCGCGGGTGAAGCCGAGACGTTCGTAGAGGGTCACCGCGGGGGCGTTCGCCGCGCCCGTGGTGACCTCGACCAGGCGGCCCGGGAACAGCTCGGTCAGGACGTGGCGCAGCAGCAGGGAGGCGACGCCCCGCCGGAACTGCCCGGGTTCCACGCACAGCCGGTCGATGGAGATCCCCTCGCCCTCTTCCTCCCAGGCGAGGAAGCCGTCGAGCGAGCCGTCCCCCGAGACCGCGCCGATCCAGTTCAGAGGCCGGGCCCTCATCTCGGCGAGGCTCTCGCCGAGCGCCGGTATGCCGTCGAAGCCGATCAGCTCCGCCTCCACCGCGTAGGCGGCCCGCCCGATCCGGTGTACGGCCGTCGCGGCGGCATCGTCGGTCAGGTCCAGCGGACGTATCTGCGGCATGCGGGCCACGCTACCCGCGGCTCGCGCCCACAGGCCCGGAATTTCGGGTGGGGCGGGGGCACACCGGGGCGTCCCCGCAGGCCGAGCGAACCCACCGCCGGGGCACGGGCCGGTCCGGCGAACGGTTCGCGAGCCGAGGAGACGCCCCGGCGGGCCCCCGCCCCACGGGCCCGCCTGCGCCGGCCCGGCCGGAGCCACGGCTCCGCTTCGCGGTGGGGCAGCGCCCCACGGGGCCGAGGAGACGCCCCGGGGGCCCGGCCCCCGGGCCCGCCCGCGTCGGCTCCGGCGTGCGGGGGACCCGCTGAGCAGGCCCGGGCGGTAACCGTTTAGCGGCGCAGCCACTCCGCTCGGTACGATTCAGGCGCGCGGCGTTCGCCCGCGCACCCCCTGAGTCAGGAGAGACCGGTGTCAGACGTCCGTGTGATCATCCAACGCGATTCCGAGCGGGACGAGCGCGTGGTGGCCACGGGCACTACGGCGGCGGAGCTCTTCGCCGGCGAGCGCACCATCGTCGCCGCGCGCATCGCGGGCGAGCTCAAGGACCTCGCGTACGAGGTGAAGGACGGCGAGACCGTCGAGCCGGTGGAGATCTCCTCCGAGGACGGCCTGAACATCCTGCGCCACTCGACCGCGCACGTCATGGCCCAGGCCGTGCAGGAGCTCTTCCCCGAGGCCAAGCTGGGCATCGGCCCGCCGGTCCAGAACGGCTTCTACTACGACTTCGACGTGGCCCGGCCCTTCACCCCGGAGGACCTGAAGGCCATCGAGAAGAAGATGCAGGAGATCCAGAAGCGCGGCCAGCGGTTCTCCCGCCGCGTGGTCACCGACGAGGCGGCCCGCGAGGAGCTCGCCGACGAGCCGTACAAGCTGGAGCTCATCGGCATCAAGGGCTCCGCGTCGACCGACGACGGCGCGAACGTCGAGGTGGGCGGCGGCGAGCTGACCATCTACGACAACCTGGACGCGAAGACCGGCGACCTGTGCTGGAAGGACCTCTGCCGCGGTCCCCACCTGCCCACCACCCGGAACATCCCGGCGTTCAAGCTCATGCGCAACGCGGCCGCCTACTGGCGCGGCAGCGAGAAGAACCCGATGCTCCAGCGCATCTACGGCACCGCGTGGCCGTCGAAGGAAGAGCTGAAGGCCCACCTCGACTTCCTCGCCGAGGCCGAGAAGCGCGACCACCGCAAGCTCGGCAACGAGCTCGACCTCTTCTCCATCCCGGACGAGATCGGCTCCGGCCTCGCCGTCTTCCACCCGCGCGGCGGCATCATCCGCCGGGTGATGGAGGACTACTCGCGCAAGCGGCACGAGGAGGAGGGCTACGAGTTCGTCTACTCCCCGCACGCCACCAAGGGCGCCCTCTTCGAGAAGAGCGGCCACCTGGACTGGTACGCGGAGGGCATGTACCCCCCCATGCAGCTCGACGGTGGTACCGACTACTACCTCAAGCCCATGAACTGCCCGATGCACAACCTGATCTTCGACGCGCGCGGCCGCTCCTACCGCGAACTGCCGCTGCGCCTGTTCGAGTTCGGCACCGTGTACCGGTACGAGAAGTCGGGTGTCGTCCACGGCCTGACCCGCGCCCGCGGCTTCACCCAGGACGACGCGCACATCTACTGCACCCGCGAGCAGATGGCGGAGGAGCTCGACACGACCCTCACCTTCGTGCTCAACCTGCTGCGCGACTACGGCCTGACCGACTTCTACCTGGAGCTGTCCACCAAGGACCCGGAGAAGTTCGTCGGCTCGGACGAGGCCTGGGAGGAGGCGACCGCCGTCCTCGCGCAGGTCGCCGAGAAGCAGGGTCTCCCGCTGGTCCCGGACCCGGGCGGCGCCGCCTTCTACGGTCCGAAGATCTCGGTGCAGTGCAAGGACGCCATCGGCCGCACCTGGCAGATGTCGACCGTGCAGCTCGACTTCAACCTGCCGGAGCGGTTCAACCTGGAGTACACCGCCCCCGACGGCTCCCGCCAGCGGCCGGTCATGATCCACCGCGCGCTGTTCGGTTCGATCGAGCGGTTCTTCGCCGTGCTGCTGGAGCACTACGCGGGCGCCATGCCGCCGTGGCTGGCCCCGGTCCAGGCGGTCGGCATCCCGATCGGTGACGGGCACGTCGAGTACCTGCAGGAGTTCGCCGCGGCGGCGAAGAAGCAGGGCCTGCGGGTCGAGGTGGACGCCTCCTCGGACCGCATGCAGAAGAAGATCCGCAACCACCAGAAGCTCAAGGTCCCGTTCATGATCATCGTCGGTGACGAGGACATGGCCGCGGGCACCGTCTCCTTCCGCTACCGCGACGGTTCGCAGGAGAACGGCATCGCCAAGGACGAGGCGCTGGCCAAGCTGGCCAAGGTCGTCGCGGACCGCGTCCAGGTCTGATCGTCCGATCCGGCACCCGGAGCACCCGGAGGCCCCCGGAAAGTGATCACTTTCCGGGGGCCTTCCTCGTACGCCAGGCCAAGGTCATATGCTTGCCGCCATGACGACTCAGCCGGAGCAGCAGATCGGTGTGGGCACGCAGGACGCCTTCCAGCGACTGTGGACGCCCCACCGGATGGCCTACATCCAGGGGGAGAACAAGCCGACCGGCCCGGAGGCCGGAGACGGCTGTCCCTTCTGCGGGATTCCGGACATGTCCGACCAGGACGGCCTGGTCGTCGCGCGGGGCCGGCACGTGTACGCGGTGCTGAACCTCTACCCGTACAACGGCGGCCACCTGATGGTCGTCCCGTACCGGCACGTCGCCGACTACACCGAGCTGGACGGGCCGGAGACGGCCGAGCTCGCCGACCTCACCAAGCGGGCGATGGTCGCGCTGCGCAAGGCCTCGGGCGCGCACGGGTTCAACATCGGCATGAACCAGGGCGCGGCGGCCGGCGCCGGCATCGCCGCGCACCTGCACCAGCACATCGTGCCCCGCTGGGGCGGGGACACGAACTTCATGCCGGTCGTGGGCCACACCAAGGTGCTGCCCCAACTCCTGGCGGACACCCGCCAGATGCTCGCCGACGCCTGGCCCGTCGACTAGGCCGTCTCTTCCGGATCTTGCCTGATCCGGGCCGCAGGCCTGGTCAGGTCCGGCCAGAGCGGCCCCGGCGCCACGTTTCCACCTCGGCCTCCACGTCGAACTCCGTCAGGCCCAGGGGCGGGCCCGGCGGGGGCATGCGCAGGGCCGCGGCGATCTTCTTGTTGATCTCCGTGAGGACGTCCCGTACCTGGCGTTCGGAGCGGGCCGCACGGACCTTCTCCACGGCCTCCTCGGCCTCCTTGCGCAGCGCGAGCGCCGGCGGCAGGACGGCGAAGCCCTCGCGGTGCATCTTGCCCCTGATCCACCACAGCTCGTCGTAGGGCGCGTCCAGCGAGGCCAGCGGTTTCCCCCAGCCCGGCAGATTCTCGAACTCGCCCCGCTCGGTGGCCTCCCGGATCTGCCGGTCCACCCAGGACTCGACGCCGACACCCGGTGGTTTGCGCTCGGTCATAGTCCCTCCTCGGCCGTCGTTCCAGCCTACCCACGCGTCCCTGCGCGTCGCCGGGCGTCGCCGGGCGTGCCTGCGCGTCACGCGTCGTAGACGTCGGCCTTGCGCGGGGACGGCTCCTGGATGAGCCCGCTCATGATCGAGGAACGGTTGGTGAAGCGGTCGGTGTCGACGCCGTTCTCCTCCAGCACCTTGAAGGTCGCCGCGTGGATCGACCGCAGGACCGGCGCCACCGTACGCAGGGCGTCGTCCGCCATGAACCGGTGCCGCCACATCGAGCTCGCCCAGACGTGGCGCAGGCCGAAGGGCTCGGGCAGGACCAGCTTGCCGCCGAAGAACTCCAGGATCGGCGGGTACCAGGTCAGCGGGGCCCGCACGGCGAGGCGTACCACCTCCTGCGCGTCCACCAGCGGCAGCGGGCGCTCCACGGTCTCCCAGAAGCGGATGCTCTTGGGCACCTCCACGGTCGGGGCCGCGGACTTGCTGGTGAACAGCCCGTGCACGGGGCCCAGGGCGTGCGCGGTGACGTCCACGCGCAGCGTCTTGTAGAGCACGGTGACCGTGACCAGCATGTTGATGACCAGCTGGCCGTCCCAGAGTGGGTACTGGATGCCCAGGTAGTGCCGGTTGCCGGCACTGAACTGCTGCTCGTTGCAGATCCGGGTGATCTCGTGCGGCTTGATGAGGAAGGCGTCCACGTTCTCACCGGTGGGGCGGGCCACCTCGGCGGCGCCCTCACCGATCGGGGTGACGATCCAGTGCTGGATCGCGGCGGGCGGGAAGCCGCCGGTGTGCAGGGGCCCCCGCTCCAGCTTGCGGAGCTGGGCGTCGATCCCGCGTATGACGTCCCAGCTGCGGAAGGGGTGGATCTCCATGCCCTCGCTCTTGGGGGTCAGCTCCTCGGCCATCTGCCAGCTGCCCCACCGGGTGCCCATGCCCAGGATCCCCTTCGGGCCCGCGTAGAAGACCTGGTTGCTGCGGTCCTCGGCGGTCAGCTTGGCGAGCTGGTGGCGCAGGTCCTCGCGCGCCTTCTCGTCGGGGTTGCCGGGCACGGCCTCGGGGATCTTGGCGCCGACCCCGCCGCCCGACAGCAGCCCGTCCCAGCGGGCGCGCAGGTCCCGGGCGGTGGCCTCGCAGGTGCGGCGGGCGAGCAGCCAGCCCAGGGCCGGGGCGATGATCATGCCGCGGGCGTAGAGGCCGAGGAAGCCGGTCAGCGGCAGCTTGAACATCAGGAGGGCCGCCACGGCGCCGATGCCGACCAGGACCGCGGTGCCGATCCAGGAGCTGTGCTTGCCCTCCTTGGCGCTCAGGCTCTTGCGGAGCTGGAAGAGCCCCAGCCACAGCAGCAGGCCGGGCAGGAACAGCACACCGCAGACCAGCATGATCAGCCGGAGCCTGCGGTCGCGCTCCTTGCGGATGTGCGAGGCGGCCAGGCAGTGCTCCACCACCGTCTGCGGATCGGCGCCGAAGGACTGGATGAGGGGCTTGCGGCCCGGACCGAGGGTGCGGGCCTCCACGGCCCGGCAGAAGGCCTCGCCGAGGCTGGGCTCGAAGAGGGAGATCTTCGGTGGTTTGACCGTCGCCGGGTGGTTCTCGCCGTTGGCGGTGAGTATCTTCTCCAGCTTGCTGTCCTTGCCGCCGTCCCGGTACGCGGCGGAGGCGAGGGCGTTGGTCGCCGCCGTCTGACCGCCGCCTCCCTGCAGCGGAACCTGTGCTCCGGGCCTGAAGTCGAATCCGTCGTCCGCCACCGCTGCCCCCATCGCTGTGCGTTCGTGCTCTTTTGATGCGCCGACGAGCCTATCGGCGGATCTCACCCCATGGTCATGGGACAGGGAAATGCCGCCCACCGCAAGCTGGTTGGGTGGGCGGCCGACCCGGTGCTACATCAATCAGCTTCCCTTCTCGGTCTGTTCCCGCACCTTTTCCGCGATCTGCGGCGGCATCGGTTCGTGGCGTGCGTACGCCCGCGCGAAGCGGCCGGTGCCGTGCGAGACGGAGCGCAGCTCGACGGCGTAGCGGCCGATCTCGATCTCCGGGATCTCGGCGCGGACCCGGGTGCGCCCCGGCGCGGCCTGGTCGGTGCCGACGACGCGGCCGCGGCGGCCGGCGAGGTCGCTCATGACCGGGCCCACGTATTCGTCGGGGACGACGACGGCGAGCTCGGCGACCGGTTCGAGGAGGTCGATCCGGGCCTCGGCGGCGGCTTCGCGCAGGGCGAGGGCGCCGGCCGTCTGGAAGGCGGCGTCGGAGGAGTCCACCGAGTGCGCCTTGCCGTCGAGGAGGGTGATGCGCACGTCGACCAGCGGGTAGCCGGCGGCGACCCCGCGGGCGGCCTGGGTGCGTACGCCCTTCTCCACGGACGGGATGAACTGGCGGGGCACGGAGCCTCCGACGACCTTGTCGACGAACTCGATGCCGCTGCCGGGCGGGAGCGGCTCCACCTCGATCTCGCAGATGGCGAACTGGCCGTGGCCGCCGGACTGTTTGACGTGCCGGCCGCGCCCGGCGGCCTTGGCGCCGAAGGTCTCGCGCAGGCTCACCTTGTGCGGGACGGGGTCGACCTGGACGCCGTAGCGGGTGCGCAGCCGCTCCAGGGCGACGTCCTGGTGGGCCTCGCCGAGGCACCACAGGACGACCTGGTGGGTGTGCGGGTTCTGCTCCAGCCGCATGGTCGGGTCCTCGGCGACGAGCCGGGCCAGGCCCTGGGACAGCTTGTCCTCGTCGGCCTTGCTGTGGGCCTCGATGGCGAGGGGGAGCAGGGGGTCGGGCATGGTCCACGGCGCCATCAGGAGCGGGTCGTCCTTGGCGGAGAGGGTGTCGCCGGTCTCCGCGCGGGTGAGTTTGGCCACGCAGGCCAGGTCGCCCGCGATGCACCGGGTGAGGACGCGCTGCTGTTTGCCGAAGGGGGAGGAGAGGGCGCCGACCCGCTCGTCGATATCGTGGTCCTCGTGCCCGCGGTCGGCCAGGCCGTGCCCGCTGACGTGGACGGTCTCCTCGGCCTTCAGGGTGCCGGAGAAGACGCGCACGAGGGAGACCCGGCCGACGTAGGGGTCGGAGGAGGTCTTGACGACCTCGGCGACGAGGGAGCCGTCGGGATCGCAGGTGACGTCCGGGCGGGCGGAACCGTCGGGGCGGGTGACGGCGACGGCGGAGCGCTCCAGGGGGGTGGGGAAGCCGCCGGTGACCAGTTCGAGGAGTTCCACGGTGCCCAGGCCCTGGCGGGCGCCGTCGGTGGCGGGGGCGGCCATCAGGACGGGGTGGAAGGTGCCCCGCGCCACCGCCCGCTCCAGGTCGTCGACGAGGGTCTTGAGGTCGATCTCCTCGCCGCCCAGGTAGCGGTCCATGAGGCTCTCGTCCTCGCTCTCGGCGATGATCCCCTCGATGAGCCGGGCGCGGGCGTCGGTGATGAGGGCGAGCTCGGCCGGGTCCGGGTCGCGCTCCACGCGCTCGCCGGAGGCGTACTCGTAGACGCGCCGGGAGAGCAGGCCGAGCAGGCCGGTGACGGGGGCGTGCCCGTCGGGGCCGGGCGGGCCGTGCAGGGGGAGGTAGAGGGGGATGACCGCGTCGGGGTCGTCGGCGCCGAAGATCTCGCCGCAGACGGCGGTCATCTGCGTGTAGTCGGAGCGGGCGGCCTCCAGATGGGTCACGACGATGGCGCGGGGCATGCCGACGGCCTCGCACTCGTCCCAGACCATGCGGGTGGCGCCGTCGATCCCGTCCGAGGCCGAGACGACGAAAAGGGCCGCGTCCGCGGCGCGCAGACCGGCCCTGAGTTCCCCGACGAAGTCGGCGTATCCGGGGGTGTCCAGGATATTGATCTTGATTCCGCCCCATTCGACGGGAACGAGGGACAGCTGGACGGAGCGCTGCCTGCGGTGCTCGATCTCGTCGTAGTCGGAGACGGTGGCGCCGTCCTCGACCCGGCCGGCCCGGTTGACCGCGCCCGCGGTCAGGGCGAGGGCTTCGACCAGCGTGGTCTTACCGGATCCGCTGTGGCCGACCAGCACGACATTCCGGATGGAAGAGGGGCGGTCGGCCGTCAGTGCCCTGCCGGCGGCTCCGGCTTGGTGTGATGTGGCTCCCATGATGCTCATGCCTCCCGGTGGTGACGGTGAGGAGGGGCGGGTGGTGAGGGGATCGGTGTCCGGATCGGTGTCCCGGCCGCCTCCGCGGAGGAGGAATGCGGGATTCTTCGAGCTTTGCACTGGTGTCACATCCCGTCCATACGTCGTACCGGGGACGTACCCGGGGCCCACCGGAGGCGGTCCACGGCGTGAAGTACGTCTTACGTGGCACGAACCGGTGGGTGCGCGGCGTCCGCGCGGTGGCGTGCTGGCTACGATGGGCCAGCCGGTGGCCGTGGTGGCCGTGCGGCCCAGCGACCCTCCGGGAAGGCCATGCTGAACAAGTACGCGCGTGCATTCTTCACGCGTGTTCTCACGCCATTCGCCGCTTTTCTGCTCCGGCGGGGGGTGAGCCCGGACGCGGTCACCCTGATCGGCACGGCCGGAGTGGTGGCCGGAGCGCTGTGGTTCTTCCCCCGCGGCGAGTTCTTCTGGGGCACGATCACCATCACCCTCTTCGTCTTCTCCGACCTGGTGGACGGGAACATGGCCCGCCAGGCCGGTATCTCCAGCAGATGGGGAGCCTTCCTCGACTCCACCCTCGACCGGGTGGCGGACGCGGCGATCTTCGGCGGCCTCGCGCTCTGGTACGCGGGCAACGGGAACGACAACGCGCTGTGCGCGGTGGCGATCTTCTGCCTGGCCAGCGGCCAGGTGGTCTCGTACACCAAGGCGCGCGGCGAGTCGATCGGACTTCCGGTGGCCGTCAACGGGCTCATCGAGCGGGCCGAGCGACTGGTGATCTCGCTGGTCGCGGCCGGCCTGTCCGGGCTGCAGACCTTCGGTGTGCCGTCCTGGATCGGTGTGCTGCTGCCGATCGCGCTGTGGATCGTGGCGGTGGGCTCGCTCGTCACCCTGATCCAGCGGGTGGTCACCGTACGCCGCGAGTCGGCCGAGGCCGACGCCGCGGCGGCGGCCGCCGAGGGCGGCGCGGCCTGATGGGCGCCCTACAGGACAAGCTGGTCGACTCGCTGTACGGACTCGGCTGGGCCGGAGTCAAGAAGCTGCCCGAACCGGCCGCCGTGGCCCTGGGCCGGCGCATCGCCGACTTCGCGTGGAAGCGGCGCGGCAAGAGCGTGCTGCGGCTGGAGTCGAACCTGGCCCGGGTGGTGCCGGACGCCGGTCCGGAGCGGCTGCGCGAGCTGTCGCAGGCGGGCATGCGCTCGTACATGCGGTACTGGATGGAGTCCTTCCGGCTGCCGACCATGGACCCGGAGCGCTTCAGCACCGACGTCCAGTTCACGGACGAGCACCTGCTGCGCGAGGCCCTCGACTCCGGGCGCGGCGTGATCGTGGCCCTGCCGCACCTCGCCAACTGGGACCTCGCCGGGGCCTGGGCCATCGGCCACATGAAGGCGCCCTTCACCACGGTCGCCGAGCGGCTGAAGCCCGAGACCCTCTACGACCGTTTCGTGGCCTACCGGGAGAGCCTGGGCATGGAAGTCCTGCCGCACAGCGGCGGCGCCGCCTTCGGCACCCTCGCCCGGCGGCTGCGCTCCGGCGGCATGGTCTGCCTGGTCGCGGACCGGGACCTGTCGGCCTCCGGGGTCGAGGTGGACTTCTTCGGCGCCACGGCGCGCATGCCGGCCGGACCGGCGCTGCTGGCCCAGCAGACCGGCGCGGTGCTGCTCCCGGCGACCCTGCACTACGGCGACACGCCGAAGCTGTACGGCCGGATCCACCCCGAGGTGAAGGTGCCGAAGACCGGGACCCGGACCGAGAAGACCACCCACATGACCCAGGCGGTGGCGGACACCTTCGCGTGGGGCATCGCCGAGCACCCGGAGGACTGGCACATGCTGCAGCGGCTGTGGCTGGACGACCTGGAGGAGCGCCCGTAGTGAAGATCGGCATCGTGTGCCCGTACTCGTGGGACGTGCCCGGTGGCGTCCAGTTCCACATCCGGGACCTGGCGGAGCACCTGATCCGCCTCGGCCACGAGGTGTCGGTGCTCGCCCCGGCGGACGACGAGACCCCGCTGCCGCCGTACGTGGTCTCGGCCGGGCGGGCGGTGCCGGTTCCGTACAACGGCTCGGTGGCCCGGCTGAACTTCGGCTTCCTGTCGGCGGCCCGGGTCCGGCGCTGGCTCCACGACGGCACCTTCGACGTGATCCACATCCACGAGCCGGCCTCGCCCTCGCTGGGGCTGCTGTCCTGCTGGGCGGCGCAGGGGCCGATCGTGGCGACCTTCCACACCTCGAACCCCCGGTCCCGGGCGATGATCGCGGCGTACCCGATCCTGCAGCCGGCCCTGGAGAAGATCAACGCGCGGATCGCGGTGAGCGAGTACGCGCGCCGCACGCTGGTGGAGCACCTGGGCGGCGACGCGGTCGTCATTCCCAACGGCGTCGACGTGGACTTCTTCGCCAAGGCCGAGGCCAACCCCGACTGGTCGGGGCAGACCCTGGGCTTCATCGGCCGGATCGACGAGCCCCGCAAGGGCCTGCCGGTGCTGATGGCGGCCTTCCCGAAGATCGCGGAGGCCTGCCCGGACGTACGCCTGCTGGTGGCGGGCCGCGGTGACGAGGAGGAGGCGGTGGCCTCCCTCCCGGCGGACCTCCGCTCCCGCGTCGAGTTCCTCGGCATGGTCTCGGACGAGGACAAGGCGCGGCTGCTGCGCAGCGTGGACGTGTACGTCGCCCCGAACACCGGCGGCGAGAGCTTCGGCATCATCCTGGTGGAGGCCCTGTCGGCGGGCGCGGCCGTGCTCGCGTCGGACCTGGACGCCTTCGCGCAGGTCCTGGACCAGGGCGGGGCGGGCGACCTCTTCGCGAACGAGAACGCCGACGCGCTGGCGACGGCGGCGATCACCCTGCTGCGGGACCCGGAGCGCCGGGCCGAGCTCAGCACCCGCGGCTCGGCGCACGTCCGCCGCTTCGACTGGTCCACGGTCGGGGCGGACATCCTGGCCGTCTACGAAACGGTGACGGACGGCGCGGCGGCGGTGGCCGCGGACGAACGCGTCCCGCTCCGCACCCGCCTGGGCTTCTCGAAGGACACCACCTCGTCCTGAGGGTTCACCACCCGGCGGAGACAGTCCGGTCGGGCCGCCCGCCGGGGGCGACGGTCACTTCGTGGACCTCCCCGCCCCCGGTGGTCATGCGGATCCGGTCGGGGGCCGTCCACACGGTCTCGCGCAGTGCGTAGTGGGGCGCGTCGCCGTTGAAGGAGCCGACGGTCCAGCGGCGCTCCAGGAGCCCGCTGCCCTGGTGGACGTACACCGTCCACACCGGGTCGATCCCGGCCAGCCCCTGTTCGATGACCAGTCGTCGGTCGTCCCGGCCGGGGGACGCCAGGTCCCGCGTCCGTGCGTCCCCGCCCGTCAGCATGGCCAACAAGGTGGCGATGCTCAGGACCGGGACGCCGATCACGACCAACGGAAGGCCGACGGCGAGGCGCGTCGCCGGTTTCCGTGCTCCCAGCAGGACCGCCCCGATCAGGGCGACCAGCGTCACCCAGCCCATCGTGACGAAGTGGCCGCGCACCTTGCCAAGGACGACGAGACCGCCGTCCGAACCGCCCCAGAGGCAAGCGGCCAGGACGCCCGCCACCAAGGCGCCGGCCACAAGGGCGGCGGCCATCGCCAGAAGTGTCAGTGCCGACGTTCTGCGGCGCGATCTCATAGGTCGTGTCCCCCCAATAGCTATGGATCATGAACCCTACGGGTCCGGGAGCGGCCCGGGCCAGGGCCGATGGGGGCCGGGGGCGCGTGGAGCGGTAGGGTCGCGCAGCGTGATCGAAACCCTTGTCTGGATCGCCCTGGCTCTCGGAGTCATCGGGGTCTACCTCAGCTGGACCGCCGGTCGGCTCGACCGGCTGCACTCGCGGATGGACGCCGCGCGGGCCGCGCTCGACGCGCAGCTCGTGCGCCGGGCCTCCGTCGTGCTGGAGGTGGCCACCTCCGGGGTGCTCGACCCCGCCTCCTCGCTGGTGCTCTACGAGGCCGCGCACGCCGCCCGGCAGGCCGAGGAGGACCACCGTGAGGTGGCCGAGAGCGAGCTGAGCCAGGCGCTGCGGGCGGTCTTCGCCGATGCCGACCAGGTCGACGTGCTCAAGGCGGCCCCCGGCGGGGCGGAGGCCACCGAGGAACTGGCGGCGGCCGTCCGCCGGGTACCGATGGCGCGGCGCTTCCTCAACGACTCGGTACGGGCCGCCCGCGCGCTGCGCAGGCATCGCAAGGTCCGCTGGTTCAGACTGGCGGGGCACGCGCCGTTCCCGCTCGCCTTCGAAATGGACGACGAGCCTCCGGTGGATCTTGCGGATCGGCCGACTTAGGGCTTCCAAGGGCCGCGAGGGACAAATCAAGGAGCCACAGGCTCCACATTGGCCCTTGTAGTGGACTGATCCCCTGGGGTTTGCTCAGCCGAGTAGTAAGAGCAGTACCCCGTCTTCCTTTCGAGTGAGGTCAATCCGTGAGCACGCTTCCCACCTCCCCCCAGTCCGCCGAGTCGGCGATCGGCACCTCGCGTGTCAAGCGCGGCATGGCCGAGCAGCTGAAGGGCGGCGTGATCATGGACGTGGTCAACGCCGAGCAGGCGAAGATCGCCGAGGACGCCGGCGCCGTGGCCGTCATGGCCCTGGAGCGGGTCCCGGCCGACATCCGCAAGGACGGCGGCGTCGCACGCATGTCCGACCCGAACATGATCGAAGAGATCATCGAGGCCGTCTCGATCCCGGTCATGGCCAAGTCCCGCATCGGCCACTTCGTCGAGGCCCAGGTCCTGCAGTCCCTCGGCGTCGACTACATCGACGAGTCCGAGGTCCTGACCCCGGCCGACGAGGTCAACCACTCCGACAAGTGGGCGTTCACCACCCCCTTCGTCTGTGGTGCCACCAACCTGGGCGAGGCCCTGCGCCGCATCGCCGAGGGCGCGGCCATGATCCGCTCGAAGGGCGAGGCCGGCACCGGCAACGTGGTCGAGGCCGTCCGCCACCTGCGCCAGATCAAGAACGAGATCGCCCGCCTGCGCGGCTACGACAACAACGAGCTGTTCGCCGCCGCCAAGGAGCTGCGCGCCCCGTACGAGCTCGTCAAGGAAGTTGCCGAGCTCGGCAAGCTCCCGGTCGTGCTGTTCTCCGCCGGTGGCGTCGCCACCCCGGCCGACGCCGCGCTCATGCGCCAGCTCGGCGCCGAGGGCGTCTTCGTCGGCTCCGGCATCTTCAAGTCGGGCGACCCGGCCAAGCGCGCCGCCGCCATCGTGAAGGCCACCACCTTCTACGACGACCCGAAGATCATCGCGGACGCCTCCCGCAACCTGGGCGAGGCCATGGTCGGCATCAACTGCGACACCCTCCCCGAGTCCGAGCGCTACGCCAACCGCGGCTGGTAATCGGTCATGACGAACACCCCCGTGATCGGTGTCCTGGCACTCCAGGGCGACGTCCGGGAACACCTGATCGCCCTGGCCGCGGCGGACGCCGTGGCCAGGCCGATCAGGCGTCCCGAGGAGCTCGCCGAGGTCGACGCCCTGGTGATCCCCGGCGGCGAGTCCACCACCATGTCGAAGCTCGCCGTGCTGTTCGGCATGCTGGAGCCGCTGCGCGAGCGCGTGGCCGCCGGCATGCCCGTGTACGGCACCTGCGCCGGCATGATCATGCTGGCGGACAAGCTCCTGGACGGCCGTGAGGACCAGGAGACCCTGGGCGGCATCGACATGATCGTCCGCCGCAACGCGTTCGGCCGCCAGAACGAGTCCTTCGAAGCGAAGATCGACTTTGCGGGCATAGCGGGCGGCCCGGTCGAGGGCGTCTTCATCCGCGCCCCCTGGGTCGAGTCCGTCGGTGCCTCCGCCGAGGTGCTCGCCACGTACGACGGCCACACGGTCGCCGTGCGCCAGGGCAACGTCCTGGCGACCTCGTTCCACCCCGAGCTGACCGGAGACGACCGCGTTCACGCGTACTTCGTCGACATGGTGCGCGCGGGGCTGTAACGGCGTCCCGGTAGGATCTGAGGCGAACATTGTTGGTGACGCGAAGGAGACAGGCAGATGTCCGGCCACTCTAAATGGGCTACGACGAAGCACAAGAAGGCCGTGGTTGACGCCAAGCGCGGCAAGCTCTTCGCGAAGCTGATCAAGAACATCGAGGTCGCGGCCCGTATGGGCGGCGCCGACATCGATGGCAACCCGACGCTCTTCGACGCCATCCAGAAGGCCAAGAAGAGCTCGGTCCCGAACAAGAACATCGACTCCGCGGTCAAGCGCGGCGGTGGTCTTGAGGCCGGCGGCGCCGACTACGAGACGATCATGTACGAAGGCTACGGTCCGAACGGTGTCGCGGTGCTCATCGAGTGCCTCACCGACAACCGCAACCGTGCCGCGTCCGACGTGCGTGTCGCCATGACCCGCAACGGCGGTTCGATGGCCGACCCGGGCTCGGTCTCGTACTTGTTCAACCGCAAGGGCGTCGTCCTGCTGCCCAAGGGTGAGCTCTCCGAGGACGACGTCCTGGAGACGGTGCTCGACGCGGGTGCCGAAGAGGTCAACGACCTCGGCGACAGCTTCGAGATCATCAGCGAGGCCACCGACATGGTCGCGGTCCGTACCGCGCTCCAGGCGGCCGGCATCGACTACGACTCGGCCGACTCCAACTTCCTGCCGACCATGCAGGTCGAGCTGGACGAAGAGGGCGCGCGCAAGATCTTCAAGCTGATCGACGCGCTGGAGGACAGCGACGACGTGCAGAACGTCTTCGCCAACTTCGACGTCTCGGACGAGGTCATGGAGAAGGTCGACGCCTGACCGGACGTCAACGGTGGGCCGACGGGGACACCCCGTCGGCCCACCGTCGTTTCCGTCCCCGCCACTTCCGGCGCGTCCCTCCGCCCGGCGGGTCGGTCCCTGCTGTCGGTGCACTGTCACAGGCGGCCGGTAGCCTGCACACCTGCGCGAAGAAGGAGGTGGCGGTGGTGCGAGTACTGGGTGTTGACCCCGGGCTGACGCGGTGCGGTGTCGGCGTCGTCGAGGGCGTGGCCGGACGGCCGCTGACCATGATCGGCGTGGGGGTCGTACGGACGCCCGCGGACGCCGAGTTGGGCCACCGGCTCGTCGCCATCGAGCAGGGCATCGAGGAATGGCTCGACACGCACCGGCCCGAAGTCGTCGCCGTGGAGCGGGTGTTCAGCCAGCACAACGTCAGCACAGTGATGGGCACCGCCCAGGCGAGCGCCGTCGCGATGCTGTGCGCCGCCCGCCGCGGCATACCGGTAGCCCTGCACACCCCCAGCGAGGTCAAGGCCGCCGTCACCGGCAGCGGCCGGGCCGACAAGGCCCAGGTCGGCGTCATGGTCACCCGGCTGCTGAGGCTGGACGCGCCACCCAAGCCGGCGGACGCCGCCGACGCCCTCGCCCTCGCCATCTGCCACATCTGGCGAGCCCCCGCCCAGAACCGCCTCCAGCAGGCGGTCGCCCTGCACGCCTCGAAAGGCCGTACCCGATGATCGCCTTCGTCAGCGGCCCGGTCGCCGCACTCGCCCCCACCCTTGCCGTGATCGAGGTCGGGGGAGTGGGCATGGCCGTGCAGTGCACGCCCACCACCATCTCCGGCCTGCGGATGGGGGAGCAGGCCCGGCTGGCCACCTCCCTGGTCGTACGCGAGGACTCGCTGACCCTGTACGGCTTCGCCGACGACGACGAGCGCCAGGTCTTCGAGATCCTGCAGACCGCCAGCGGGGTCGGGCCGAGGCTCGCCCAGGCGATGCTCGGCGTGCACAGCCCCGACGCCCTGCGCCTGGCCGTCTCCACCGGCGACGAGAAGGCGCTGGTGGCTGTGCCGGGCATCGGCAAGAAGGGCGCCCAGAAACTACTCCTCGAACTGAAGGGCAAGCTGGGGGCTCCGCTGGGCAGCAGCGGCCTCGTGGGCGCCCAGCGCGCCGCGGCCTCCGGGCCCGCCCCCTGGACCGAGCAGCTCTCCGCCGCCCTGATCGGCCTCGGCTACGCCTCGCGCGACGCGGAGGACGCGGTCGCGGCCGTCACCCCGCAGGCCGAGGCCGCCATCGCCGCCGGCGGTTCGGCCCCGGTTCCGCAGCTCCTGCGAGCCGCCCTCCAGTCCCTGAACCGGGCCCGCTAGCCGCCCTCCGCCACTCGCAGCCCCTCCGGCGATTGAGGAGCGGGTCCGGGCAGCGCCCGGGAAGCGGCGAAGGGGCGGAGTGGGGAAAGCCCCGCAGGGACCGGCCCGCAGGCGACCGACCACCGTACGAACCGAGAAGGCAGACTGACAGCGTGAACTGGGACGACGAGACCAACGCAGACGAGAGCGAGCGACTCGTCGCGGCCTCGGCCGACGGCGAGGACACCGCCGTCGAGGCGGCGCTGCGCCCCAAGGACCTCGGCGAGTTCGTCGGCCAGGAGAAGGTCCGCCAGCAGCTGGACCTCGTCCTCAAGGCGGCCCGCCAGCGCGGAGCCACCGCCGACCACGTCCTGCTCTCCGGCGCGCCCGGCCTCGGCAAGACCACCCTGTCCATGATCATCGCGGCCGAGATGGGCGCGCCCATCCGCATCACCTCCGGCCCCGCCATCCAGCACGCCGGCGACCTCGCCGCGATCCTCTCCTCCCTCCAGGAAGGCGAGGTCCTCTTCCTCGACGAGATCCACCGCATGTCCCGGCCCGCCGAGGAGATGCTCTACATGGCCATGGAGGACTTCCGCGTCGACGTGATCGTCGGCAAGGGACCCGGGGCCACCGCCATCCCGCTGGAGCTGCCGCCCTTCACCCTGGTCGGCGCCACCACCAGGGCCGGACTGCTGCCCCCGCCGCTGCGGGACCGCTTCGGCTTCACCGGGCACATGGAGTTCTACGCCCCCGAGGAGCTGGAGCGCGTCATCCACCGCTCCGCCCGCCTCCTCGACGTGGAGATCGACACCGCCGGCGCCGCCGAGATCGCCGGACGCTCCCGCGGCACCCCGCGCATCGCCAACCGCCTGCTGCGCCGCGTCCGCGACTACGCCCAGGTCCGGGCGGACGGCGTGATCAACCGCGAGGTGGCCGGTACCGCCCTCCAGGTGTACGAGGTGGACGGGCGCGGCCTCGACCGACTGGATCGCGCCGTTCTCGAAGCCCTGCTCAAGCTGTTCGGCGGCGGACCCGTGGGCCTGTCCACCCTCGCCGTGGCCGTCGGCGAGGAGCGGGAGACCGTGGAGGAGGTCGCGGAGCCGTTCCTGGTCCGCGAGGGGCTGCTCGCGCGCACCCCCCGGGGACGGGTGGCGACGCCCGCCGCATGGGCTCACCTGGGACTCGTACCGCCGCAGCACGGCGGGAGTGGATCAAGCGGACAACAGGGCTTGTTCGGGGCCTGACGGCGCGGAGGTTCGACCCCTCAGGAACTGCGGTGCCATGCTGGGCGTTGTTCCATCGGTGCGGACTCGCCTAGACTCCGCCGATGCCGACCCTTCGGGTCGGTGTGCCCACCCCCGTAGAAAAGGCCGCCGTCCGCGTGCGGTCGTGCGAAGGATCTCCGTCCCGTGAATCTCGTGACACTCCTCCCGTTCATCGTGCTCATCGGGGCGATGTTCCTGATGACCCGCTCCGCGAAGAAGAAGCAGCAGGCAGCCGCGCAGATGCGCGACCACATGACGCCCGGCACCGGGGTCCGCACCATCGGCGGCATGTACGCCACGGTGAAGGAGATCGGTGACGACACGGTCACTCTCGAGCTGGCTCCCGGCGTCCACGCGATCTTCGCGAAGAACTCCATCGGTGCCGTCCTGGAGGACGCGGAGTACAACCGCATCGTCCACGGCATCGCCGACGACGAGGAGACCGACACGCCGGTCGTCCCGGACGACGCCTCCTCGCTGACCGAGGCGCCGAAGGCGGACCTCACCAAGGACGAGGACGAGGCTCCCAAGCTCGACCTGGGCAAGAAGGACGAGGACGCGCCCAAGGGCGACGACGAGCCCAAGGACGGCAAGTCCGACGGCGAGGCCGGCGCGAAGTAACGCTCGGCGGGGGACCGTGGAGGCGCCCGACCGGCGACCGGCACGGTCCCCGTCTGTGACACTTCTGCGGGGGGCAGGGGTCCCCACCACACATTTCGTGGCCGTCCCCGCGCTGACCCGGCGCGGGACGGTTGGACAGGGAGAAACGACAAGGTGGCAGCACCGAAGAAGGGCCGGCGGCCCACGGGGGCTCAGGGGAGGCCGGGGCGCGCCCTGGCGATCATCCTGATCGCGATGGTGGCGCTCACCGCGGGGATGTTCCTCTCCAAGCAGACGACTCCCAGGCTGGGCATCGACCTCGCCGGCGGCACGAGCATCACGCTCAAGGCCAAGAGCGAGCCCGGCAAAGAGAGCGCCATCAACGAGACCAACATGAACACGGCGGTCGGCATCATCGACCGCCGCGTCAACGGTCTCGGCGTGTCCGAGGCAGAGGTCCAGACCCAGGGCCGCGACCACATCATCGTGAACATCCCCAAGGGGACGAACGAGCAGCAGGCGCGCGAGCAGGTCGGTACCACCGCCCAGCTGTACTTCCGCCCGGTCATCGCCTTTGCGGACGGCTCCCCGGCCGCTCCCGAGGGCACCGCGAGCCCGAGCCCCTCCGCGAGCGGCTCCGGGGCTCCCAAGGCCGGAGACGGCAAGACCAGCCCCTCCGCCACCCCGTCGTCCAGCGCCACTTCCCAGGGCCGCGCGCTCAGTGAGGCCCTCAAGGCCCCGGCCGCGCCCACTCCCTCGCCCTCGGCGAGTGAGTCGAAGAAGGCAGACGACACCAAGGCTCCGTCGCCGTCCGCCTCCGCCTCCACGCCGCCGACCGGCGACGAGGCCGCCGCCGCGGCCCTCCAGGCCAAGTTCGCGGCGCTGGACTGCAACAACGAGGCGCAGCGCGCCGCCGCCGGCCAGGGCGCCAAGCCCGAGGAGCCGATGATCGCCTGCGGTCAGCGCGGCGACGCCTGGGGCAAGTGGGTGCTCGGCCCGGCCCAGGTCAACGGCCAGGACGTGAAGGAAGCCAAGGGAGTCATCGACCCCCAGCGCGGCCAGTGGATCGTCACCATGCAGTTCACCGACAAGGGCGCCGACAAGTTCGCCAAGATCACCGGTGAGCTGGCCACCAAGCAGATGCCGCAGAACCAGTTCGCGATCGTGCTCGACGGCCGGGTCATCTCCGACCCGTCCGTGAGCCAGGCGCTGACCGGTGGCAACGCCGAGATCTCGGGCGGCTTCACCCAGCAGTCCGCGCAGGACCTGGGCAACATGCTCTCGTACGGCGCCCTGCCGCTCTCCTTCAGCGAGGACAGCGTCACCACCGTCACCGCCGCGCTCGGCGGCGAGCAGCTGAAGGCCGGCCTGATCGCCGGCGCCATCGGCCTCGCCCTCGTGGTGATCTACCTGCTCATGTACTACCGGGGCCTGGCGTTCATCGCCATCGTCAGCCTCCTGGTCTCCGCGATCCTGACCTACACGATCATGTCGCTGCTCGGAAAGGGCATCGGCTTCGCGCTGAACCTGCCGGCCGTCTGCGGCGCGATCGTGGCGATCGGCATCACGGCGGACTCGTTCATCGTGTACTTCGAGCGCATCCGGGACGAGATCCGCGAGGGCCGCACCCTGCGTCCGGCCGTCGAGCGCGCCTGGCCGCGTGCCCGTCGCACGATCCTGGTCTCCGACTTCGTGTCGTTCCTGGCCGCGGCGGTGCTGTTCATCGTCACGGTGGGCAAGGTCCAGGGCTTCGCCTTCACACTGGGTCTTACGACCCTGCTCGACGTGGTCGTGGTGTTCCTCTTCACCAAGCCCGTCATGACACTGGTGGCGCGTACGAAGTTCTTCGCCAGCGGTCATCCGTGGTCCGGGCTGGACCCGAAGCGGCTGGGCGCCAAGCCTCCGCTGCGCCGGTCCCGCCGTACCGGTTCCGCCCCCGCCCCCGTCGACGCAAAGGAGGCGTGAGAGATGTCGAAGCTGGGAGATCTCGGCGCCAGGCTGTACCGCGGTGAGGTCGGCTACGACTTCGTCGGCAAGCGCTTTCTCTGGTACGGCGTTTCCATCCTGATCACCATCACGGCGATCGTCGCCCTGGCCGTCCAGGGCCTCAACATGGGCATCGAGTTCAAGGGCGGTGCCGTCTTCACCACCCCGAAGTCGACCGTCTCCGTGGCCAAGGCGACGGAAGCCGCCGAGAAGGCCTCGGGCCACGACGCGATCGTCCAGGAGCTCGGCACCGGCGGCCTGCGGATCCAGATCTCCGGTCTGGACACCGCCTCCGCGACCGACGTCAAGAAGGTCCTCGCCGCCGACCTCAAGGTCAGCGAGGCCGACGTCAACGCCGACCTGGTCGGCCCCAGCTGGGGCGAGCAGATCGCGAACAAGGCCTGGACCGGTCTCGGCGTCTTCATGGTCCTCGTGGTGATCTACCTGGCCATCGCCTTCGAGTGGCGGATGGCGGTCGCGGCGCTGATCGCGCTGATCCACGACCTCACCATCACCGTGGGCGTGTACGCGCTCGTCGGCTTCGAGGTCACCCCGGGCACGGTCATCGGTCTGCTGACGATCCTCGGTTACTCCCTCTACGACACCGTCGTCGTCTTCGACGGTCTCAAGGAGGGCTCGAAGGACATCACCAAGCAGACCCGCTGGACGTACAGCGAGGTCGCCAACCGCAGCATCAACGGCACCCTGGTCCGCTCGATCAACACCACGGTCGTGGCGCTCCTCCCGGTCGCCGCGCTGCTGTTCATCGGCGGCGGCTTCCTGGGCGCCGGCATGCTGAACGACATCTCGCTGTCGCTGTTCGTCGGCCTCGCGGCCGGTGCGTACTCCTCGATCTTCATCGCGACCCCGCTGGTCGTGGACCTCAAGGAGCGCGAGCCGGCGATGAAGGCGCTCAAGAAGCGGGTGCTCGCCAAGCGGGCGGCCGCGTCGGCCAAGGGCGAGTCCCCGGACGAGGCCTACGAGGCCGAGGACGAGCCGCAGGTCGTGGCGCAGGGCCGGCCGGGGCGGCGGCGTTGACCGCGCCGCTGTCCGAGGACGTCCGGGACCTGCTCCTCAGCCGGATCAAGGACGTGGCGGACTACCCGAAGCCGGGCGTGATGTTCAAGGACATCACCCCGCTGCTGGCGGACCCCAAGGCGTTCGCCGCGCTGACGGACGCGCTGGTGGAGCTGGCCGGGCGGTACGGCGCGACGAAGATCGTCGGCCTGGAGGCGCGCGGGTTCATCCTCGCGGCTCCGGTCGCCGTGCAGGCCGGGATCGGTTTCGTGCCGGTGCGCAAGGCCGGAAAGCTGCCGAGCGCGACGCTCGCGCAGTCGTACGAGCTGGAGTACGGCACCGCGGAGATCGAGGTCCACGCGGAGGATCTGGCGGCGGGTGACCGGGTCATGGTCATCGACGACGTGCTGGCCACCGGCGGTACCGCCGAGGCCTCGCTCTCGCTGATCCGGCGGGCCGGCGCGGAGGTCGCGGGCGTGGCGGTCCTGATGGAGCTGTCGTTCCTCCCGGGCCGGGCCAAGCTGGGCCCGGCGCTGGGCGGGGCTCCGCTGGACGCGCTGATCGTGGTCTGACACTGCTGTGCCGAAGCGGCGGGCATCCGGTTCCTCCGGGTGCCCGCCGCTTTCGTGTGCGGCGCCGCTGCTGGGGCTCCGCCCCGGACCCCGCTCCTAAACGCCGGAGGGGCTGGTTTTCCAGCCCCTCCGGCGTTTGAGGAGCGAGGGCTCGGGGGCTGGCCCCCGCAGCGGACCGGCAGGGGACCGGGCTCGCGGAACGAGGGGGCCGAACCCTCGCTACCATGGGTTGTCCGGACCGGACACGGGCACCGGATCCACCCCCAGACTCCGTCCGGGGGGACCCCCGTGAGGAGCGCTCTTGCCAGACGAGGTCCAGCCAATCTCCGCCGCGCAGCCCGACCCGCAGGCCGAGCAGACCACGGCGGCCCCCGCCACGCCCCCGCCGGCCCCGCCGGTGCCGCCGGTCAAACCCGCGCCGTCGAAGTCCGCCGGGTCCTCCAACCGGGTGCGCGCCCGTCTCGCCCGGCTCGGCGTGCAGCGCTCGAACCCGTACAACCCGGTTCTGGAGCCGCTGCTCCGCATAGTCCGCAGCAACGACCCGAAGATCGAGACGGCGACGCTGCGCCAGCTGGAGCAGGCCTACCAGGTGGCGGAGCGCTGGCACCGCGGCCAGAAGCGCAAGAGCGGCGACCCGTACATCACCCACCCGCTCGCGGTGACCACCATCCTCGCCGAGCTCGGCATGGACCCGGCCACCCTGATGGCCGGTCTGCTGCACGACACCGTCGAGGACACCGAGTACGGCCTCGAAGACCTGCGCCGCGACTTCGGCGACGCCGTGGCCCTCCTCGTCGACGGCGTCACCAAGCTGGACCGGGTGAAGTTCGGCGAGGCCGCCCAGGCCGAGACGGTCCGCAAGATGGTCGTGGCGATGGCCAAGGACCCGCGCGTCCTCGTCATCAAGCTCGCCGACCGGCTGCACAACATGCGCACCATGCGCTACCTCAAGCGGGAGAAGCAGGAGAAGAAGGCCCGCGAGACGATCGAGATCTACGCCCCGCTGGCGCACCGGCTGGGCATGAACACGATCAAGTGGGAGCTGGAGGACCTCTCCTTCGCGATCCTCTACCCGAAGATGTACGACGAGATCGTCCGCCTGGTCGCCGAGCGGGCGCCCAAGCGCGACGAGTACCTCGCCGTCGTCACCGACGAGGTGATGGTCGACCTCAGAGCCGCCCGGATCAAGGCCACCGTCACGGGCCGGCCGAAGCACTACTACAGCGTCTACCAGAAGATGATCGTCCGCGGCCGAGACTTCGCGGAGATCTACGACCTGGTGGGCATCCGCGTCCTCGTCGACACCGTCCGGGACTGCTACGCGGCCCTCGGCACCGTGCACGCGCGCTGGAACCCGGTCCCCGGCCGGTTCAAGGACTACATCGCGATGCCCAAGTTCAACATGTACCAGTCGCTCCACACGACGGTCATCGGGCCCAGCGGAAAGCCCGTCGAACTGCAGATCCGCACCTTCGACATGCACCGCCGCGCCGAGTACGGCATCGCCGCGCACTGGAAGTACAAGCAGCAGACCGTCGCCGGCACCTCCAAGGTCCGTACCGACGTCCCGCAGGCCGCCAAGGGCAGCGCCGGCCAGGACACGGTCAACGACATGGCCTGGCTGCGCCAGCTGCTGGACTGGCAGAAGGAGACCGAGGACCCGGGCGAGTTCCTCGACTCGCTGCGCTTCGACCTCTCCCGCAACGAGGTCTTCGTCTTCACCCCCAAGGGCGACGTCATCGCGCTGCCCGCCGGCGCCACCCCCGTGGACTTCGCGTACGCCGTCCACACCGAGGTCGGCCACCGGACCATAGGCGCCAGGGTCAACGGCCGGCTGGTGCCGCTGGAGTCCACGCTCGACAACGGCGACCTGGTCGAGGTCTTCACCTCGAAGGCCGAGGGCGCGGGCCCGTCCCGGGACTGGCTGGGCTTCGTCAAGTCCCCGCGGGCCCGCAACAAGATCCGCGGCTGGTTCTCCAAGGAGCGCCGCGACGAGGCGATCGAGCACGGCAAGGACGCCCTCGCGCGGGCCATGCGCAAGCAGAACCTGCCCATCCAGCGCATCCTCACCGGCGACTCGCTCGTCACCCTCGCGCACGAGATGCGCTACCCCGACATCTCCTCCCTGTACGCGGCGATCGGCGAGGGCCACGTGGCCGCGCAGGGCGTCGTGCAGAAGCTGGTGGCGGCCCTCGGCGGCGAGGAGGCGGCCAACGAGGACATCGAGGAGTCGATCCCGCCGGCGCGCGCCCGCAGCAAGCGGCGCAGCAACGCCGACCCGGGCGTCGTCGTCAAGGGCGTCGACGACGTGTGGGTCAAGCTGGCCCGCTGCTGCACCCCGGTGCCGGGCGACCCGATCATCGGGTTCGTCACGCGCGGCAGCGGCGTATCGGTTCACCGCGCGGACTGCGTCAACGTCGACTCGCTCTCCCAGCAGCCCGAGCGGATGCTGGAGGTCGAGTGGGCGCCCACCCAGTCCTCGGTCTTCCTGGTCGCCATCCAGGTCGAGGCGCTGGACCGGTCCCGGCTGCTGTCGGACGTCACCCGGGTCCTGTCGGACCAGCACGTCAACATCCTCTCGGCGGCCGTCCAGACCTCCCGCGACCGGGTGGCCACCTCCCGGTTCACCTTCGAGATGGGCGACCCCAAGCACCTGGGGCACGTCCTGAAGGCCGTCCGGGGCGTCGAGGGCGTCTACGACGTCTACCGCGTGACCTCGGCCAGGCGGCCGTAGGCACGCCACACGAAAGGCGGCCCCGGTACGCATCCCGCGTACCGGGGCCGCCTTTTTCGCGAAGGCCGCCTAAGCCATCAATTGAGCAACTCCCACGGCGAGCAACCACCTCCGCGAGAGCGACGCCGGTTTAGGCGCAAAGGGCGGAAATCAGCCGCCGAACTCCTCCAGGCCCTTCAGCGCCTGGTCCAGCAGGGCCTGGCGGCCCTCCAGCTCGCGCGAGAGCTTGTCGGCCTTGGCGTTGTTGCCCGCCGCGCGCGCCGCGTCGATCTGCTCACGCAGCTTGTCGACGGCCGCCTGGAGCTGGCCCGTCAGACCGGCCGCACGGGCCCGCGCCTCCGGGTTCGTACGACGCCACTCGCCCTCCTCGGCCTCCTGGATCGCCCGCTCGACCGCGTGCATACGGCCCTCGACCTTCGGCCGGGCGTCCCGCGGCACGTGGCCGATGGCCTCCCAGCGCTCGTTGAGGGAGCGGAACCCGGCACGAGCCGCCTTCAGGTCCGTGATCGGGACGAGCTTCTCGGCCTCGTCGGCCAGCTCCTCCTTGAGCTTCAGGTTCTCGATCTGCTCGGCGTCACGCTCCGCGAAGACCTCGCTGCGGGCCGCGAAGAACACGTCCTGCGCACCGCGGAAACGGTTCCACAGGTCGTCCTCGGACTCGCGCTGCGCCCGGCCCGCCGCCTTCCAGTCGGCCATCAGCTCGCGGTAGCGGGCAGCCGTCGGACCCCAGTCGGTCGACTTCGACAGCGACTCGGCCTCCGCGACCAGCTTCTCCTTGACCTTGCGGGCATCCTCGCGCTGCGCGTCCAGCGAGGCGAAGTGCGCCTTGCGGCGCTTGGAGAAGGCGGAACGCGCGTGGGAGAACCGGTGCCACAGCTCGTCGTCCGACTTGCGGTCCAGCCGCGGCAGGCCCTTCCAGATGTCCACCAGGGCGCGCAGCCGCTCACCGGCACTGCGCCACTGGTCGCTCTGGGCCAGCTGCTCGGCCTCGACGACCAGCGCGTCCTTGGCCGCACGGGCCTCGTCCGTCTGCTTGGCCTTCGCCACCTTGCGCTCTTCGCGCCGGGACTCCACGGTCGTGACCAGCTTGTCCAGCCGCACGCGCAGGGCCTCCAGGTCACCCACGGCATGGTGCTCGTCGACCTGCGTGCGCAGGTGGTCGATCGCCGTCTGGGCGTCCTTGGCGGACAGATCAGTGGTCCGCACCCGCTTTTCGAGGAGACCGATCTCGACCACCAGGCCCTCGTACTTGCGCTCGAAATAGGCCAGGGCCTCCTCAGGGGTGCCGGCCTGCCACGATCCGACGACCTGCTCGCCCTCGGAAGTACGCACGTACACGGTGCCCGTCTCGTCGACTCGGCCCCACGGGTCGCTGCTCACAGCGCCTCCTCCACCTGATGCCTTGCGAGGGGTTCACCCCCTGGGCATCGTCCACAGTTTCCTGGGGCGGGCAGCGCCCGCCCTGCACAACGCCAACATAGGCGACCGCCGGGCCGGCTGTCCGCATCCCGCACGACGGAATATCGGCGTACGGGCGGCGGGCCGGCCGCGCCCGGGGTCGGCACCTCACGTCAGTTCTGCGTGACCGTGCCCTTCTCGATCTTCACCTCGGTCTTGGGCGCGCCGTCCTGGCCGCCGTCGACCGTACCGGCCTTCGCGATCTCCTCCAGGACCTTCAGGCCGGCCGCGTCGATCTTGCCGAACGGCGTGTACGTCGGCGTCAGCGGGCTGTCCTTGTAGACCAGGAAGAACTGGCTGCCGCCCGAGCCGGGCTGGCCCGTGTTGGCCATGGCCACGGTGCCGGCCGGGTAGACGACCTGACCCTGCTCGTTGGCCTTGCCCAGCGAGTCCAGGTTCTCGTCCGGGATGTTGTAGCCCGGGCCGCCGCGGCCGGTGCCCTCGGGGTCGCCGCACTGGAGCACGAAGATCCCGCCGGACGTCAGCCGGTGGCACTTGGTGTTGTCGAAGTAGCCCTTGTCGGCGAGCGACTTGAAGGAGTTCACGGTCTGCGGGGTCTTCGCCGCGTCCATCGCGAAGTTGATGTCACCCGCGCTCGTCTTCAGCGCGAAGGTGTACTTCGCCTTCTGGTCGATCGCCATCTCCGGGGAGGGGGACTGCTTGGGCGCGGGCTCGCTCGCCGAGGCCGACGGGCTCGCGGACGGGTCCGCGGCCGAGTCCTTCTTGTCCTTGTCGAAGACCCCGCCGACGATCAGGCCCACCAGCGTCGCGATCACCACGGCCACGGCCGCGCCGATCACGGCCGCGCGCTGCCGCGACTTCTTCCGGGCCTCGGCCCGGCGCTTCTGCTGGCGCTCGTACTTCTCCTTGGCGAGCTGTCGCCGTCGCTGATCGCTCGTGACCACCGGGTCGTCTCCTTGTACGTGTCTGCTACTGCTGTCCGGGCTGGGATAGGCCGTACCGTATATGGGTTCGCTGTGTAATGAGCGGCGCCGGTAGGCTCTGAGCAGCAGCATTCCTGTCTGCAGCCTCCCGCCGGACGACGATTGAGGACGAACGTGCTGATTGCCGGGTTCCCCGCAGGCGCTTGGGGCACCAACTGCTACGTGGTCGCCCCCGCCGCCGGTGAGGAGTGCGTCATCATCGACCCGGGCCATCAGGCCGCCCAGGGTGTCGAGGAGACGCTGAAGAAGCATCGGCTCAAGCCCGTCGCGGTCGTTCTGACCCACGGCCACATCGATCATGTGGCCTCGGTGGTCCCGGTGTGCGGAGCACACGACGTACCGGCCTGGATCCACCCCGAGGACCGCTACATGATGAGCGACCCGGAGAAGGCCCTCGGCCGCTCCATCGGGATGCCGCTCATGGGCGAGCTGACCGTGGGGGAGCCGGACGACGTCCGCGAGCTGTCCGACGGCGCCACCCTGAAATTGGCCGGAATGGAATTCTCCGTGGCGCACGCGCCGGGGCATACCAAGGGGTCGGTGACCTTCCGGATGCCCGAGCTGGCCGACATCCCGCCGGTCTTCTTCTCGGGCGATCTGCTCTTCGCCGGCTCCATCGGACGCACCGACCTGCCCGGCGGCTCCCACGCCGAGATCCTCGAATCGCTGGGCCGCGTGTGCCTGCCGCTCGACGACTCGACCGTGGTGCTGTCCGGCCACGGTCCCCAGACCACCATCGGCCGCGAGCGCGCGACCAACCCCTACCTGCGGGAAGTCGCCGCCGGGCTCGGAGACGGCACCGCCGCTCCACGACGAGGAATGTGACGAGAGTTTCGTGACCACTTTCAAGGCCCCCAAGGGCACGTACGACCTGATCCCGCCGTACTCGGCCAAGTACCTGGCGGTCCGTGACGCCATCTCCGCCCCGCTGCGCAAGGCCGGGTACGGCTACATCGAGACGCCGGGCTTTGAAGACGTGAACCTCTTCGCCCGCGGTGTCGGCGAGTCCACCGACATCGTCACCAAGGAGATGTTCACCCTCACCACCAAGGGTGGCACCAATCTCGCCCTGCGCCCGGAAGGCACCGCCTCCGTGCTGCGCGCGGCCCTGGAGGCCAGCCTGCACAAGCAGGGCAACCTCCCGGCCAAGCTCTGGTACTCCGGCTCGTACTACCGCTACGAGCGCCCGCAGAAGGGTCGCTACCGCCACTTCTCGCAGGTCGGTGCCGAGGCCATCGGCTCCGAGGACCCGGCGCTCGACGCCGAGCTGATCATCCTGGCCGACGAGGCCTACCGCACCCTCGGCCTGTCGAACTTCCGCATCCTGCTGAACTCGCTCGGCGACAAGGAGTGCCGCCCCGTCTACCGCGAGGCGCTGCAGACCTTCCTGCGCGACCTCGACCTCGACGAGGAGACCGTCCGCCGGGCCGAGATCAACCCGCTGCGCGTCCTCGACGACAAGCGGCCCGAGGTGCAGAAGCAACTGGTCGGCGCGCCGGTGCTGCGGGACTACCTGTGCGACGCGTGCAAGGCGTACCACGAGGAGGTGCGGGCGCTGATCACGGCCGCCGGCGTCGTCTTCGAGGACGACGAGAAGCTGGTGCGCGGGCTGGACTACTACACCCGGACCACCTTCGAGTTCGTCCACGACGGTCTGGGCGCGCAGTCCGCGGTGGGCGGCGGCGGCCGCTACGACGGCCTGTCCGAGATGATCGGCGGACCGGCACTGCCGTCGGTGGGCTGGGCGCTCGGCGTGGACCGCACCGTCCTGGCCCTGGAGGCCGAGGGCATCGAGCTGGACATCCCGGCGACGACGACGGTCTTCGCGGTGGCGCTGGGCGAGGCCAAGCCGGCCGTGTTCGGGCTGGTGACACAGCTGCGCAAGGCCGGCGTCGCGGCGGACATGTCGTACGGCGGCAAGGGCCTCAAGGGCGCCATGAAGGACGCCAACCGCAGCGGTGCGCGCTTCGCGATCGTGGCCGGCGAGCGGGACCTCGCCGAGGGCGTCGTCCAGCTGAAGGACATGGAGTCCGGCGAGCAGTCGCCCGTCCCCGTCACCGAGCTGGTCGACACGGTCCGCGCCCGCCTCGCCTGACGGCAACCGGCCGCGGCGGCACGGGAGTACACGCGACGGGGGCCGGGGATCTTTCCCCGGCCCCCGTCCGTTCACAGGCTCGTACGGCACAATGGCCCGTGCTTGATCACCTGGCAGATGTGGAGCGGGCGGTATGACGACACGAAGCGCGGACGCGGACACCGCCCGGGGCAGGACCGTCGGGGGAAGCCGGGCCCTGGCCCTGCTGCTGGTGATCACCGGAGCGGCGGGTCTGCTCGCCGCGTGGGTGATCACGATCGACAAGTTCAAGCTGCTGGAGGACCCGACCTTCAAGCCCGCCTGCAGCCTCAACCCGATCGTCTCCTGCGGCAACATCATGACGAGCGATCAGGCGTCGGCCTTCGGCTTCCCGAACCCGATGCTCGGACTCGTCGCCTACGGGATCGTGATCTGCGTCGGCATGAGCATGCTGGCCGGGGCCTCGTTCCGCCGCTGGTACTGGCTGACCTTCAACGCCGGCACCCTCTTCGGCGTCGCCTTCTGCACCTGGCTCATGTACCAGTCGCTGTACAACATCAACTCGCTCTGCCTGTGGTGCTGCCTGGCCTGGGTCGCCACGATCTTCATGTTCTGGTACGTCACCGCGCACAACGTCCGCGAGGGGCTGCTGCCCGCCCCGGGCTGGCTCAAGTCCTTCCTCGACGAGTTCACCTGGGTGCTGCCCGTTCTCCACGTCGGGATCATCGGGATGCTGATCCTGACCCGCTGGTGGGCCTTCTGGACCTCCTGAGCGCGGGCGGCCCTGTCGGTGGGCTCGCATAGGCTTCCTGTGTGGAACCAGACCTGTTCACCGCCGCTGCCGAAGACCGCCAGGAGAAGGACCCCGCGAGCTCCCCGCTCGCCGTCCGGATGCGCCCGCGCACCCTGGACGAGGTCGTCGGCCAGCAGCACCTGCTGAAGCCCGGATCACCGCTGCGGCGGCTGGTCGGGGAAGGGGCCGGCGGCCCGGCCGGTGCCTCGTCGGTGATCCTCTGGGGCCCGCCCGGCATCGGGAAGACGACGCTGGCGTACGTGGTCAGCCAGGCCACGCAGAAGCGTTTCGTGGAGCTCTCCGCCATCACCGCGGGCGTCAAAGAGGTACGGGCCGTCATCGAGGGCGCCAAGCGTGCGGCCGGTGGCTACGGCAAGGAGACCGTCCTCTTCCTCGACGAGATCCACCGTTTCAGCAAGGCGCAGCAGGACTCGCTGCTCCCGGCCGTCGAGAACCGCTGGGTGACGCTGATCGCGGCCACCACCGAGAACCCGTACTTCTCGATCATCTCCCCGCTGCTGTCGCGCTCGCTGCTGCTGACGCTGGAACCGCTGACCGACGAGGACCTGAGCGCCCTGATGCGGCGCGCGCTCACCGAGGAACGGGGCCTGGGCGGGGCCGTCACCCTCCCGGCGGACGCGGAGGCGCACCTGCTGCGGATCGCGGGCGGCGACGCCCGGCGGGCGCTGACGGCGCTGGAGGCCGGCGCCGGGTCGGCCATCGCCAAGGGCGAGGACGAGATCACCCTCCAGACCCTGGAGGAGGCCGTCGACCGGGCGGCCGTCCGGTACGACAAGGACGGCGACCAGCACTACGACGTGGCGAGCGCGCTGATCAAGTCGATCCGCGGCTCGGACGTCGACGCCGCCCTGCACTACCTGGCCCGGATGATCGAGGCCGGGGAGGACCCCCGGTTCATCGCGCGCCGCCTGATGATCTCCGCGAGCGAGGACATCGGCCTGGCGGACCCGACGGCCCTGCCGATCGCGGTGGCCGCGGCCCAGGCGGTGGCGATGATCGGCTTCCCGGAGGCGGCGCTGACCCTCTCGCACGCCACGATCGCGCTGGCCCTGGCCCCGAAGTCGAACACCGCCACGACCGCGATCGGCGCGGCGCTGGCCGACGTACGGGCGGGCCTTGCGGGATCGGTCCCGCCGCACCTGAGGGACGGGCACTACAAGGGCGCGGCGAAGCTGGGGCACGCGCAGGGGTACGTGTACCCGCACGACGTGCCGGGCGCGATCGCGGCGCAGCAGTACGCGCCGGACGAGATCCAGGGCAAGCGGTACTACGAGCCGACGCGCTACGGCGCCGAAGCCCGCTACGCGGACGTGGTGGAGAAGGTCCGCGAGCGGCTCCGGGGCGCCGACCGCGGCTGAGGTGTCCTGCGTCGTCGAGGTGCGCCACCCCGTGGCGGCCCGCGTCCTGACCCGGACCTGGGACCGGGACGACGTCCTCAGCCGCTTCCCGTTCCCGCTGCCCGTGGACGTGCGTACCGACCTCGGCGACCACTGGTCGGTCCTGCGCCCCTCCGGTCTCACCGCGTCCTTCGCCGACGGCACGGACCATTTCACCGCCCCGGACCGCAGCGCCGCCGTCAGCCTGAAGGGGGACGACGTCCCGGGCCGGGCTCCCGCGGACTTCCTGGACGCCCTGCTGTCCGGCGCCCCCGACACACGGCCGGCCCAGCGGGCGCGCGAGCCGCTGGGGGAGGGCGTGCGGCACGCGTTCTGGCTGACCCCGCAGGACCACGGCCGGCCGCGGCACGCGTTCTACGGCATGGCCGTCACCGCCGGAACCGCCGCCGGGCTCTTCTGCAGCTACGAGGACCCCGCCGACCTGGCCTGGGCCCAGCGGATCTGGCGTTCCCTGGACCGGGTGCCGCTCACCCGGGCCGGCTTCCCACCGGGCGCGGACGCCGCCAAGGCGCAGCTGGCCAGGCTGAAGGTCGAGCGGGGCCGCAACAGGCAGACGTACAAGCGCGAGAACTTCGGCAGGTACTGGTCCGACGAGACCGATGCCGTCGGCGGGCGCAACGGCTGTGACACCCCCGTTATCTCTATGCTTCGCGCGGTGATGGGGGCGCTCTCACAGCGTATGCGGGGTGTAGCGGACTGTGCGCACTGAGAGGCACGTGAGTCACAGCATCGTCGGCCGCGGCTTCGAAACAGCAGCTGGCCGCGGGCGGCATCCCCGCGGTGTCGTAGCCGGTGTCACACAGCGCATCCTCGCGCTGACCGTCGGCCCGTCTGTCACTGAACCACCTCTGGGCGGGTGCTCACTCGGCGATCTCTGTTTGGCGACGCGGGGCACGATGGCGGCGGTGGTAGGACACAGTGACTGCGGCGAGGAGCGGGCCCCAGAGGAACAGCGGCTGGTAAAGGATGCCGACGACGAGGTTTCCGGTGTGCGTCATGTCATCGTGAGGAAAGGTCCACCACCATGGAACGAAGGCCCAGAGCAGGGTCAGGACCGCCGCGCCGAGGGCGGCAGGAACCACGGCGGCCATGGGGCGGACTCTTCGTCCTCCGATCAGCGGTATCCAGTGGGGCACGACCTCGCCCCACGGCCGTACCAGACCGATCGTGAGGAAGGCTGCGAGCTCGCAGAGCACGCTGAGTGACAGCATCCATACCTTCGCACCGATCGTCTGGAAGCTCTCGAAGTCAACGTCGGTGTACCCGGCGGGGTATCCGAGCACCAGGGCAATGCGCCACAGCCCGCTCGGCAGGACTACCCATGTCGTCAGATGCGCAGCCCAGACAGCCCAGCGAGGCGGCGCCGCTGCGGAGATGACGGTCGAGTCGCTCGTTTGAATGCTCATGCCACTCATCGTCACGTGCCGCCAACAAGGCTTCATCCGCCTGCGCGACCGACTTAGACGGCCCCGTGGACGAGAGTGGGGCGATGACTTCCCCCGTGTGGGGGAGGCCACAGTCATCCTCCGAGGCAATGTCCTCCGCGAACCCTGCCGCATTTCTCCGGTACGCGGCCACCCAGCGGCGTGGATGGGCTCCCCTCAACGCGGCGGCACGGAGCGGATGGCGCGCCGGAGTCCCGCTCTGGCGGCTGTGAGGTCGTCCTCGGTCTCCAGCAGACGTCCCTCCATGGCCGCCAGTCGGTCCCGGGTGCTTGTCAATTGGGCGCTCAGGGATGCGTCGTCACGCTCCAGCTGCTGGACGCGTTCCACCAGCCGGTTGCGGTCGACCTCCTCGATTTCCGCTCCCAAGGGCAGCCGGACACGTTCTCGGAGTCGGTCCCGTTCCTTCCTGAGGTCCCTGATCTCGTCCCGTGCCAGAGCGAGCTCCGTTTGCAGACCAGCGGGTGACACCTGGTGCCTGCCCGGAGCAGGAGGTCTCTGCAGACCCTGTTCGGGCTGGGTGGCCATGCCGGCATGAACGGCGTCGCGTACTTGGGGCTGGTTGTAGACGAACCATGTGGACACCGACGCGTCTCGGGCCACCTGGGCGATGGTGATCCGCCTGCCCGCCCTGAGAAGGCCGCGTACCGCGTCGAGCGCGCGCAGTAAGGGTTACGCCTGTCTCTCATGTGCATCGAGAGCAGGGAGGAAGTACAGATAACCCGCGACGACGTGCTGCGCCGGGACCTGGGGGAGCTCCGCGAAGGGGACCGGAACCCGTGCGTCGTGCTGTCCGGCACGCTGCACGATCCCTACAACGGCAAGGTGCTGCCCTACACCTACCGGCGCGCCTCGCAGATCCAGACCGACCACGTGGTCGCGCTCGGCGCCGCCTGGCGGGGCGGCGCGTACGCGTGGACCCCGCGGCGCAGGCTGGAGTACGCCAACGACCTCGACGTACTGCTCGCGGTGGACAAACAGACCAACTACGACAAGGGCAGCAGGACGGCCGACAAATGGCGGCCGCCCCGGCGTGCGTACTGGTGCGAGTACGCGCGCCGCTACACCGGCATCAAGTCCAAGTACGGGCTGTCCGTGACGGCGCCGGAGAAGCTCGCCCTCCAGGACATGCCGGCCACCTGCGCTCCGTGAGGCGCCCCCGTGGTCTAGTGCGAGGCCGCCGAGAACAGGGAGTGCATCGCCCGGCGCAGGCCGCAGATGTCCGCGACCGGCTCCGGGAAGTCGAAGCGGGCGTCGAAGGAGCCGGCCGGGCCGCCGGTGAAGCGGACGCGCAGGCCCAGGCGGTCCAGGGAGAGCGGCACGGCGCTCATCCCGCCGGCCTCGCGGGCGCCGAGCAGGCCGCCCAGCTCGCCGAGCCGGTCGCCGTGGGCGGAGTGCAGGTGCTGCAGCAGCTCCGACTCGTGCGCGACCATCGGGTCCGGCTCCGCCGCGGCCAGGTCGTCCGGGTCCACGTGCTCGGCGCCCCACAGGTCGTCCACCGAGATCTCGCCGACCTCCAGGCGCAGCATCATCCAGGCCGGACGCCCGGCGTGGGGGGCGTCGAGGGACTCCCTCATGCCCAGCAGCTCGCCCACCGGCTGCCGCTCCGCGAGCAGCGCCGCGCAGGCCGCGCGGTCGTCCCCGCGCACCGGCGTCAGCCACCCGGCCAGCCAGGCGCGACCTCGGATACGATGTGGCACGGACACCGGCGCCACATCCGTGATCTCGATCACGGCGGTGAGGTCGTCGTCCTGGGCGTGAGCGGCTGCCCTGGCAGCCGTGGATTCCCCGGAAACAAGGAGAATCACGTCCCCGTCCGGGGTGACGGTCCGTGCGACCGGCAGCCCTGTCCCGAACTCCTCGGTCTCGTGACTGTCACGAGCACCGATCAGCGTGAGGGATACTGAGGCGTTGGACTCTACGAGGGTTCGTACGCGTTCGGCTCCGGTGAGCTGCCGAACGCCTTCCCTGGGACGCGGCTGACCTTGCTTATCGTCGGCGCAAGCGGATTCTGTTTCGTCTGAATCCGAACTGCGTTGCGCACTGGGCAGGGGGATCCCATGTGGTCGAGACATTACGTCCTCCTCGCTAAGGTAAGCCTCACCTAACTTACATGGAGGTAGGTTCCCCGTGAACCAGAAGCGACCCAAGGTCAAGAAGTCGCGTGCCCTCGGCATTGCGCTGACCCCGAAGGCCGTCAAGTACTTCGAGGCCCGCCCCTACCCGCCGGGCGAGCACGGCCGTGGCCGCAAGCAGAACTCGGACTACAAGGTTCGTCTGCTGGAGAAGCAGCGTCTGCGCGCTCAGTACGACATCTCTGAGCGTCAGATGGCCCGCGCGTACGACCGCGCCAAGAAGGCCGAAGGCAAGACGGGCGAGGCGCTTGTCGTCGAGCTCGAGCGTCGCCTCGACGCCCTGGTCCTGCGTTCGGGCATCGCCCGCACCATCTACCAGGCCCGCCAGATGGTCGTTCACGGCCACATCGAGGTCAACGGTGACAAGGTCGACAAGCCGTCGTTCCGTGTCCGTCCGGACGACGTCATCACCGTGCGCGAGCGCAGCCGCGAGAAGGTTCCGTTCCAGGTTGCCCGTGAGGGTGGCTACGCAGGTGAGGGCGAGACCCCGCGCTACCTGCAGGTCAACCTGAAGGCCCTGGCCTTCCGCCTGGACCGCGACCCGAACCGCAAGGAAATCCCGGTCATCTGCGACGAGCAGCTCGTCGTCGAGTACTACGCCCGCTGATGCAGGCCTAGTCTCACCGACTGGTCAGCCCGCCGTCCCCTCCGGGGGGCGGCGGGTTTTCCGTTTCCCGGACCGGCGTCAGGGCTGTGGCTGCTCCGCCGCCGCGCCCGTCGGCACACGGGAGCCGCGCGGCCGCCCCGCCTGCCGTGGCACCCCGCCGCCGCGCTCCTGCGGATCGCTCAGCGCCCGCCCGACCAGCGCCTCACGGCTCAGCTCCCGCCCCTCGGCCTCGTACGCCGCATAGCGCTCGGCGCCCAGCAGCTCGCCCGCCTGCTCCCGGCACATCAGCCGCGGGGCGTTGAAGTACCCCGAGCCGAACAGCTGCAGCCCCACCCCGCCCCACATCGGCTCCGCCGCGCCCTGGAGCACCGCCGCCTCGGCCGCGTCCCCCTCCGCGACCGTGACCAGCGCGAGCAGCTCCAGCGCGAGCACCAGCCCGACCAGATCGTGGAAGACGTGGTTGACGGCCACGCACTCGGTCAGCAGCTGCCGCGCCTCCTGCGTGCGCCCCGCGTCGAGGGCCGCGTACGCGAGGACGTACAGGGCGTACGCCTTCGTCCAGCGCTCCCCGCGCTCCTCGCAGATCTCCCGGACCTCCCCGCACAGCGCGAGCGCGCCCGGCAGGTCACCGAGGAAGGCCAGCGCCATCCCCAGCTCCACCTGGCACATCAGCACGTTGCTGTTCAGCTCGCCGGCCGCCCGGTACTGCTCCAGCGCCGCGCCCAGCAGCTCCCGGGCCCGCGCCATGTCGTCCGAGACCAGCGCCAGGCAGCCCATCCGGTGCACCGCGTAGGCCGCCGCGACCGGGTTCCCGCTCTGCTCCGCCCCGTCCCGGCACTCGTACAGGGCGCTCATCGAGGCCGTCGCGTCCCCCTGCAGGGCCGCGACATAGCCCAACACCCACAGGGCCTTCAGCCGCGAGCTCTCGTACTCCACCGCCCGGTCCGCCGGTTCCAGGGTCCGGTCCAGCCAGTGCCGCCCCTCGGTCAGGCGCCCGCAGCCCGCCCAGTAGAACCACAGCGTCCCCGCCAGGTAGTGACCCAGATGCGCCTCGTCCGGCTCGTCCAGGCAGCACTCCAGGGCGAGCCGGATGTTCGGCAGCTCCGCCTCCACCAGTGCGGCCACCTCCTGCTGGCGCGGGCTGAACCAGTCCAGCTCGCACCACGTCGCCAGCCCCACGTACCAGTCCCGATGGCGCCGCCGCAGGCGCCCCGCGTCGCCCAGCGACTCCAGCCACCCGGCCCCGTACGCCCGTACGGTCTCCAGCATGCGGAAACGCACCCCGGCGGGCGTCTCCTCCCGGACCAGCAGGGACTGGGCCAGGAGCTCCCCGACCAGGTCCAGCACGTCCTCCACCGGCAGATCCGGACCCGCGCACACGTATTCGACGGCGTCGAGGTCGAACTGCCCCGCGAACACCGACAGCCGCGCCCACAGCAGCCGCTCCGCCGACGTGCACAGCTCGTGACTCCAGCCGATCGCCGTCCGCAGCGCCCGGTGCCGGGCGAGCCCGCCGCGCGCACCGCCCGTCAGCAGCGCGAAGCGGTCCTCCAGCCGGGCCAGCACCTGCGCGGGGGACAGCGTCCGCAGCCGGCCCGCCGCCAGCTCCAGCGCCAGCGGGATCCCGTCGAGGCGGGCGCACAGCTCGACCAGCATCGCCCGGTTCTCCGCGGTCACCGCGAAGGCCGGGTCGGCCGCCGACGCCCGCGCCGCCAGCAGGGCCAGCGCCTCCTCCGCGGCCGGCGGGGCCAGCGGGAAGGCCAGCTCCCCGTCCAGGGCCAGCGGGCGCCGGCCGGCCGCGAGGACGCGCAGGCCGGGGCAGCGCCGCAGCAGCTCCCGCACCAGGTCGGCGCACTCGTCGACCAGCTGCTCGAAGCCGTCCAGGACCAGCAGCAGCCGGCGCCCGGCCAGGTGCTCGGCCAGGACCGTCCGCGGCGGCCGGGTGGTGTGGTCGGTCAGCTCCAGGGCCTCGGCGAGGGCCAGCTCCAGCAGGGCGGGATCCCGTACGGTGGCCAGCTCGGCCAGCCAGACCCCGTCGCAGTAGCGTTCCTGCGATCCCTCGGCGGCGGCCCGGGCGGCCACGAGCGCGAGCCGGGACTTCCCCACCCCGCCCACGCCGGTCACCGTCACGAGCCGCGAGGACTCCAGGAGCCGCCCCAGCTCGGCGAGTTCGCCACCCCGCCCGACGAACCGGCCGAGCTCCGAGGGAAGATTGCCCCCGGCGGTACTTCGAAGGGGTCTCTGTCGCATGGGACACGGAGGGTACTGGTCCGGATGCGCTGCGTTCAAGGCGGGTCCGGCCCTCCCGGATTTCCGGTACGGCCGGGGATCTCCGGCGCGATAGGGTCGGAGGGCGAATAGTCCTGCGGTTCAGGTACAGACAGAGAGCGGTGTGACGTGTCCGGTGTAGAGGTGGCCGGGATCATCGTGGCCGTCTTCTGGGCCATCCTGATCTCCTTCCTCGCGGTGGCCCTGGTGAGGCTGGCCCAGGTGCTCAGGGCGGCCACCAAGCTGGTGGCCGACGTGACCGACCAGGCCGTCCCGCTGCTCGCCGACGCCTCCACCACCGTCCGCTCCGCGCGCACCCAGCTCGACCGGGTCGACGCCATCGCGAGCGACGTGCAGGAGGTCACCTCCAACGCGTCCGCGCTGTCCTCCACCGTGGCCACCGCCTTCGGCGGGCCGCTGGTGAAGGTCGCGGCCTTCGGCTATGGCGTCCGCAAGGCGCTGGGCAAGGGGGATGCCGCGACGTCGGGCGGCACGCCGGCGAAGGCATCCCGACGAACCGTGATCGTTGGACGTACGGTGCCGGCCGCCCGGCGCCGGAAGCAGAAGGGCTGAGACCGCCGATGTTCCGCCGAGCTTTCTGGTTCACCGCCGGCGCAGCCGCCGGCGTGTGGGCCACCACCAAGGTCAACCGCCAGCTGAAGAAGCTGACGCCGGAGAGTCTCGCCGCCCAGGCGGCCGACAAGGCCGTGGAGGCGGGACACCGCCTCAAGGACTTCGCCCTCGACGTCAAAGCGGGAATGACGCAGCGCGAGGACGAGCTGAACGACGCACTGGGACTCCACCAGGATCCCGACCGGCCCGACAACGTCACGGCCCTCCCCGGGCCGCGGCGGCTGCGGGCCCTAGAGAACAGCAAGACCACCTACCGACCTAAGTTTTCGTACGACCGGAATGAGGACCACTGATGGAGTCGGCTGAGATTCGCCGCCGCTGGCTGAGCTTCTTCGAGGAGCGCGGTCACGCCGTTGTCCCTTCGGCGTCGCTCATCGCGGACGACCCGACTCTGCTGCTGGTCAACGCGGGCATGGTCCCGTTCAAGCCGTACTTCCTCGGCGAGACCAAGCCCCCGGCCCCGCGGGCCACCAGCGTGCAGAAGTGCGTCCGTACGCCGGACATCGAAGAGGTCGGCAAGACCACCCGGCACGGCACGTTCTTCCAGATGTGCGGCAACTTCTCCTTCGGGGACTACTTCAAGGAAGGCGCCATCAAGTACGCCTGGGAGCTGCTCACCAGCTCCGTGGCGGACGGCGGCTACGGCCTGGAGCCGGAGAAGCTCTGGATCACCGTCTACCTCGACGACGACGAGGCCGAGACGATCTGGCGCGAGAAGATCGGCGTCCCCGCCGAGCGCATCCAGCGCCTGGGCAAGAAGGACAACTTCTGGTCCATGGGCGTCCCCGGCCCCTGCGGCCCGTGCTCGGAGATCAACTACGACCGCGGTCCGGAGTTCGGCGTCGAGGGCGGCCCGGCCGTCAACGACGAGCGCTACGTGGAGATCTGGAACCTGGTCTTCATGCAGTACGAGCGCGGCGCCGGCGACGGGAAGGAAGACTTCCCGATCCTCGGCGACCTGCCGTCGAAGAACATCGACACCGGTCTGGGTCTCGAACGCCTCGCGATGATCCTGCAGGGCGTGCAGAACCTGTTCGAGACCGACACCCTGCGCGTGGTCATGGACAAGGCCACCGAGCTGACCGGCGTGCGGTACGGCGCCGCCCAGGGCACCGACGTGTCGATGCGCGTGGTCTCCGACCACATCCGCACCTCCGTCATGCTCATCGGCGACGGCGTCACCCCTGGCAACGAGGGCCGCGGCTACGTGCTGCGCCGCATCATGCGCCGTGCCATCCGCAACATGCGCCTCATGGGCGCCACCGGTCCGGTCGTCCAGGACCTCGTGGACGTCGTGATCAACACGATGGGCCAGCAGTACCCGGAGCTCATCACCGACCGCAAGCGCATCGAGACCGTCGCGCTCGCCGAGGAGGCCGCCTTCCTCAAGGCCGTCAAGGGTGGCACCAACATCCTCGACACCGCCGTGACCGAGACCAAGGCCGCCGGCGGCACGGTGCTCTCCGGCGACAAGGCGTTCCTGCTCCACGACACCTGGGGCTTCCCGATCGACCTCACCCTGGAGATGGCCGCCGAGCAGGGCCTCTCCGTGGACGAGCCCGGCTTCCGCCGCCTGATGCAGGAGCAGCGCGACCGGGCCAAGGCCGACGCCAAGGCCAAGAAGACCGGCCACGCGGACATGTCCGCCTACCGGGAGATCGCCGACGGCGCCGGCGCCACCGAGTTCACCGGCTACGCCACCAACCAGGGCGAGTCCACCATCGTCGGCCTCCTGGTCAACGGCGTCTCCGCGCCCGCCGCCTCCGAGGGCGACGAGGTCGAGGTCGTCCTCGACCGCACCCCCTTCTACGCCGAGGGCGGCGGCCAGCTCGCCGACCAGGGCCGCATCAAGCTCGACTCCGGCGCCGTCATCGTCGTCCGCGACGTGCAGCAGCCGGTTCCGGGCGTCTCCGTGCACAAGGGCTCCGTCCAGGTCGGCGAGGTGACGGTCGGCGCCTCCGCCTACGCCGCCATCGACGTCAGCCGCCGCCGGGCCATCGCCCGCGCCCACTCGGCCACGCACCTGACCCACCAGGCGCTGCGCGACGCCCTCGGCCCGACGGCCGCCCAGGCCGGTTCCGAGAACAGCCCCGGCCGCTTCCGCTTCGACTTCGGTTCGCCGAACGCCGTTCCCGGCTCGGTCCTGACCGACGTCGAGCAGAAGATCAACGACGTGCTGTCGCGCGAGCTCGACGTCACGGCCGAGATCATGAGCATCGACGAGGCGAAGAAGCAGGGCGCCATCGCCGAGTTCGGCGAGAAGTACGGCGAGCGCGTGCGCGTCGTGACCATCGGCGACTTCTCCAAGGAGCTGTGCGGCGGCACGCACGTCGGCAACACCTCCCAGCTGGGTCTGGTGAAGCTGCTCGGCGAGTCCTCCATCGGCTCCGGCGTGCGCCGCGTCGAGGCCCTCGTCGGCGTGGACGCGTACAACTTCCTCGCCAAGGAGCACACGGTCGTCGCCCAGCTCCAGGAGCTGGTCAAGGGCCGTCCGGAGGAGCTGCCGGAGAAGATCGCCTCCATGCTCGGCAAGCTGAAGGACGCCGAGAAGGAGATCGAGAAGTTCCGTGCGGAGAAGGTCCTCCAGGCCGCCGCCGGGCTCGCCCAGAACGCCCAGGACATCAAGGGCGTCGCCCTCGTCGTCGGCCAGGTGGCGGACGGCATCGGCGCCGACGACCTGCGCAAGCTGGTCCTCGACGTCCGCGGCCGCATCCCGGGCGACCGCCCGGCCGTCGTGGCCCTCTTCACCGTGGCGAACGACCGCCCGCTGACCGTCATCGCCACCAACGAGGCTGCCCGCGAGCGCGGCCTCAAGGCCGGCGACCTGGTCCGTACGGCCGCCAAGACCCTCGGTGGCGGCGGTGGCGGCAAGCCGGACGTCGCCCAGGGCGGCGGCCAGAACCCGGCCGCCGTGCCGGAGGCCATCAGCGCCGTCGAGCGCCTCGTCGTCGAGACGGTCTGACGATGACGCTGCGCCGCGGCCGCCGGCTCGCCATCGATGTCGGTGACGCCCGTATCGGGGTCGCCTCGTGCGACCCCGACGGGGTGCTGGCCACACCGGTGGAGACCGTGCCGGGCCGGGACATCCCCTTCGCGCACCGGCGGCTGCGGCAGCTCGTCGAGGAGTACGAGCCCCTCGAAGTCGTGGTCGGCCTTCCCCGCTCGCTCAGCGGACGGGAGGGGCCGGCCGCGGTCAAGGTGCGCGCCTTCGCGAACGAACTCGCCAAGGGCATCAAGCCGGTGACGGTCCGTCTGGTGGACGAGCGGATGACCACGGTCACCGCCGCCCAGGGTCTGCGGGCCTCCGGGAAGAACGCCAAGAAGGGCCGGTCGGTCATCGATCAGGCAGCCGCTGTGGTGATCCTTCAGAACGCTCTTGAGACCGAACGGGTATCAGGTAATCCTCCCGGTGAGTGCGTCGAAGTGGTTGTCTGATCGCGATACGGTAACGTTCCGCGCGATGAGACGGCATTCGAACAGCCGTCGCCCACCGTCAAAGAGGCGGAACCGGGTGCCACGGACGACGGAGTCCGTGGCCTCCGTCTCGCGGCTCTAGGGGACCGATGACTGAGTATGGCCGGGGCCGTGGCCCCGAACCCTGGCACCCTGAGGACCCCCTTTACGGGGACCAGGGGTGGACCGGGCACCAGACCCAGCAGGGCCAGGTGCCTTACGGCGGTGCCCCGCAGCAGCAGGAGTACCCACAGGAGCCGCAGTACCAGCAGCAGTACCCCCAGCATCCGCAGTACGAGCAGTACCCGGAGTACCAGCAGCAGCAATACCAGCAGCAGCAGTACCCGCAGGGGCAGTACCCGCAGCAGGCGCAGCAGCAACAACCGCAGCAGCCGCAACAGCCGCAACAGCCGCAACAGCCGCAGCAGCCGCAGCAGTACATGCAGGGCCAGTACCCGCAGCAGCAGTACGCGGGGCAGCAGCAGGCCTATGCCCCGCAGCAGCAGGCGCAGCGGCCCCAGCCGCAGCAGCCGGTGTACGACAGCCAGGGCTGGGACACCGGCCAGGGCCAGTACACGGCGGCGGTGCAGACCGACCCGTACGCGGGCGTGGACCCCTACACCCAGCAGCCCGTGGCGGGCTACCCGGGTGAGGCCCCCGATCTCTACAGCACGGAAGACGCCTACGAGCCGCCGAAGCCCCCGGGCCGGCGGCACCTGGAGCCGGAACCCGTGGAGGAGCCGGAACCGGCGGAGGAGCCGGAGAAGGGCCTGCTCACCGACGGTGGAGGCCGTGACGACGGGGACGACGGCGACGACGGTGACGGCCGCCGGGGCGGCCGCTCCAAGGGCGGCAAGCCCAAGAAGCGCAGAGGCGCGGCCTGCCTGGTCGCCGCGGTCGTCATCCTCGGCGTGGTCGGCGGTGGCGGCTACTACGGCTACAACTACATCAAGGCCCGGTTCGCCTCGGCCGAGGACTTCGCGGGCGAGGGCACCGGCGAGATCGTCGAGGTCGAGATCCCCAAGGGCTCGGGTCTCCTGCAGATGGGCCTGATCCTCAAGAAGGCGGGCGTCGTCGCCAGCGGCCAGGCGTTCGTCGACGCCGCGTCCAAGCTCCCTCCGGGCAAGGCCATCCAGGCCGGTGTCTACCCGCTCAGGAAGAAGATGTCGGCCGCGTCCGCGGTCGATGTCATGAGCGACCCCTCGAAGCTGAACGTCATCACGGTCACCGAAGGCATGCGCAACACCGCGGTGTACGCGGCGATCGACAAGAAGCTGGGCCAGCAGGAGGGCACCACCGCCGAGATCGCCAAGCGCGAGGTCAAGAACCTCGGCCTGCCGGCCTGGGCGAACAACAACCCGAAGCTGATCGACCCGCTCGAAGGCTTCCTGTACCCGGCGCGCTACGACCTCAGCAAGGACAGCACCCCCGATTCCCTGCTCAAGCAGATGGTCAAGAACGCGACGGACAAGTACGCGGAGCTGGGCCTTGAGGGCAAGGCCAAGGAGCTGGGCCTGGAGAATCCGCTCCAGGTGGTCACGGTCGCCAGCCTCGTCAACGCCGAGGGCAAGAACCACGACGACTTCCGGAAGATGGCCGAGGTGGTCTACAACCGCCTCAAGAAGACCAACGACGTCACCAACCAGAAGCTCCAGTTCGACTCGACGTACAACTACGTCAAGAACCAGAGCGAGATCAACTTCAACCTGAAGGAAGCCCAGGCCTTCGACCACCCCTACAACACGCACTTCGTCAGGGGACTGCCCACAGGTCCGATCAACAACCCGGGCCTGGACGCGCTGACCGCTACGCTCAACCCGGACCACGGTGGCTGGATGTTCTTCGTGTCGGTCGACGGCAAGACCACGACCTTCACCAAGACCTACGAAGAGCACACCAAGCTGGCCAACGAGTTCCAGGAACGGCAGAAGCAGAAGAACGGCGGATAGCAGGACATGTCACGCATAAGGGCCGCGGTGTTGGGTTCGCCCATCGAGCACTCCCTCTCACCGGTGCTGCACCGCGCCGCTTATCAGGAGCTCGGCCTCGACGACTGGTCGTACGACCGCTTCGAGATCGACGAGGCCGCGCTCCCGGAGTTCGTGACAGGACTCGGCCCCGAGTGGGCCGGGCTGTCCCTGACCATGCCGCTCAAGCGGGCGATCATGCCGCTGCTGGACGGCATCAGTGACACGGCCGCCTCCGTCGAGGCGGTCAACACCGTCGTCCTCACCGAGGACGGCCGACGCCTCGGCGACAACACCGACATCCCCGGCATCGTCGCCGCGCTCCACGAGCGCGGCGTCGAGAAGGTGCCGTCCGCCGCCATCCTCGGCGCCGGCGCCACGGCCTCCTCGGCGCTCGCCGCGCTCTCGCGGATCTGCTCCGGCGAGGTCACGGCGTACGTCCGCTCGGCGGCCCGCGCGGACGAGATGCGGCAGTGGGGCGAGCGGCTCGGCGTGCCCGTCCGCACGGCCGACTGGTCCGAGGCGGCCGCCGCGCTGTCCGCGCCCCTGGTGATCGCCACCACTCCGGCCGGTACGACCGACGCCCTGGCGGCGTCCGTACCCGAAGGGGCGGGCACCCTCTTCGACGTCCTCTACGACCCCTGGCCGACCGCGCTGGCCGCGGCCTGGTCCCGGCAGGGCGGCCAGGTCGTCGGCGGACTCGACCTCCTCGTCCACCAGGCCGTGCTCCAAGTCGAGCTGATGACGGGCCGGACCCCGGGTCCGCTCGCCGCCATGAGGGCCGCCGGAGAGCGGGCGCTCGCCGCCCGTTAGGCTTTCCACCTGCGTATTCACGGGGGGCGGCATGGACGGGAACAGCACGGACGAGGTACTCGCGTCGAAGTGGGACCTCCCCTTCGTCGTCTTCAGCATGGTCAGGGTGGCGTTCGGGACCCTGCCCCTGTGGGCCAAGGCGCTCATTCTCGGACTCTTCGGTTCCGTCGTCCTCTGGTACGGGATCACCTGGCAGCGCGAGCGCGGCCGGCGGGCCCGCTGACGCCCCAGGCGTCCGATAGCTGGACCGGGGCCCGATAAACCCCTCCGGACGTGGGAGGATCGGGTGAGGCGGGTCCGGGCCGCGCACCCGATCGCGCCGTCGCTGTACCAGGCGCGAGCATGAGGAGCATCGTTGAGCAGGTTGCGTTGGCTGACCGCAGGAGAGTCGCACGGACCGGCACTGGTCGCGACGCTGGAGGGTCTTCCCGCCGGCGTCCCGGTCACCACCGAGCTGGTGGCCGATCACCTGGCCCGGCGCCGGCTCGGCTATGGCCGCGGTGCCCGGATGAAGTTCGAGCAGGACGAGATCACCTTCCTCGGCGGCGTCCGCCACGGCCTGTCCCAGGGCTCCCCGATCGCGGTCATGATCGGCAACACCGAGTGGCCCAAGTGGGAGACGGTCATGTCGGCCGACCCCGTCGACCCCTCGCTGCTCAAGGACACCGGCCGCAACGCGCCGTTGACCCGTCCGCGCCCCGGCCACGCCGACCTCGCCGGCATGCAGAAGTACGGCTTCGACGAGGCCCGGCCGATCCTGGAGCGCGCCAGCGCCCGGGAGACCGCCGCCCGCGTCGCCCTCGGCGCCGTCGCCCGCTCCTTCATCAAGGAGGTCGCCGGCATCGAGATCGTCTCGCACGTGGTGGAACTGGCCGCGGCCAAGGCCCCGTACGGCGTCTACCCGACCCCCGCCGACGTCGACAAGCTCGACGCCGACCCGGTGCGCTGCCTCGACGCGGACGCCAGCAAGGCGATGGTCGCGGAGATCGACCAGGCCCACAAGGACGGCGACACCCTCGGCGGTGTCGTCGAGGTGCTGGCGTACGGAGTCCCGGTCGGCCTCGGCTCGCACGTCCACTGGGACCGCCGTCTCGACGCCCGCCTCGCCGCCGCCCTCATGGGCATCCAGGCCATCAAGGGGGTCGAGGTCGGCGACGGCTTCGAGCTCGCCCGCGTGCCCGGCTCGAAGGCGCACGACGAGATCGTCTCCACCCCCGAGGGCCTGAGGCGCACCTCCGGCCGCTCCGGCGGCACCGAGGGCGGACTGACCACCGGCGAACTGCTGCGCGTACGCGCCGCGATGAAGCCCATCGCGACCGTCCCGCGCGCGCTGGCGACCGTCGACGTGGCCACCGGAGAGGCGACGGTGGCCCACCACCAGCGCTCCGACGTGTGCGCCGTGCCAGCCGCCGGCATCGTCGCGGAGGCCATGGTCGCCCTCGTCCTGGCCGACGCGGTCGTCGAGAAGTTCGGCGGGGACTCCGTCCCGGAGACCCGCCGCAACGTCCGGTCGTACCTCGACAACCTGCAGATCCGGTGACGGCCGGACCGCTGGTCGTCCTCGTCGGCCCCATGGGGTCCGGCAAGTCCACGGTGGGGGCGCTGCTCGCCGAGCGGCTCGGCGTCCCCTACCGGGACACCGACGCCGACATCGCCCTGGCCCAGGGCCGGGAGATCTCCGACATCTTCGTCGACGAGGGCGAGCCGTACTTCCGTGAGCTGGAGCGGCAGGCGGTCTCCGCCGCCGTCGCCGGGCACACCGGAGTCCTCGCCCTCGGCGGCGGCGCCGTCCTCGACGAGGGCACCCGCGCGCTGCTGGCCGGCCTGCCCGTCGCCTACCTGTCGATGGACGTCGAGGAAGCCGTACGGCGCGTGGGCCTCGGCGCCGCCCGCCCGCTGCTCGCCGTCAACCCGCGGCGCCAGTGGCGCGAGCTGATGGACGCCCGGCGCCCCCTGTACACCGAAGTCGCGCGCGTCGTCGTGGCCACCGACGACCGCACCCCCGAAGAGGTCGCCCAGGCGGTCCTCGACGCTCTGGAGTTGAAGGACGTATGACAGACCAGGTGACGCGGATCCAGGTCGGCGCCAGCGCCGGACACGACGCGTACGACGTGCTCGTCGGGCGGCAGCTGCTCGGCGAGCTCGGCTCCCTGATCGGTACGAAGGCCCAGCGGGTCGCCGTGATCCACCCCGAGGCGCTGGCCTCGACCGGTGAGGCGCTGCGCGACGACCTGGCCGAGCAGGGCTACGAGGCGGTCGCCATCCAGGTGCCGAACGCCGAGGAGGCCAAGACGGTCGAGGTCGCCGCCTACTGCTGGAAGGCCCTCGGCCAGTCCGGCTTCACCCGCACCGACGTGATCGTCGGCGTCGGCGGGGGAGCCACCACCGATCTCGCGGGCTTCGTCGCGGCCAGCTGGCTGCGCGGGGTGCGCTGGGTCGCCGTACCGACCACCGTCCTCGCGATGGTGGACGCGGCGGTCGGCGGCAAGACCGGCATCAACACCGCCGAGGGCAAGAACCTCGTGGGTGCCTTCCACCCGCCGGCCGGTGTGCTCTGCGACCTGGCGGCCCTGGACTCGCTGCCGGTCAACGACTACGTCAGCGGCCTCGCCGAGATCATCAAGGCCGGGTTCATCTCCGACCCGGTGATCCTCGACCTGATCGAGGAGGACCCGGCCGCGGCGCGTACGCCCGAGGGCCCGCACACCGCCGAGCTCATCGTGCGCTCCATCCAGGTCAAGGCCGACGTGGTCTCCAGCGACCTCAAGGAGTCGGGACTGCGCGAGATCCTCAACTACGGCCACACCCTCGCGCACGCCATCGAGAAGAACGAGCGCTACAAGTGGCGGCACGGCGCGGCCGTGTCCGTCGGCATGGTCTTCGCCGCCGAGCTCGGCCGGCTCGCGGGCCGGCTCGACGACGCGACGGCCGACCGGCACAAGGCGGTCCTCGCCTCGGTCGGGCTGCCGCTGACCTACCGCGGCGACCAGTGGTCCAAGCTGCTCCAGACCATGCAGGTCGACAAGAAGTCCCGCGGCAACCTGCTGCGCTTCATCGTCCTCGACGGGCTGGCCAAGCCGACCGTCCTGGAGGGTCCCGACCCGGCGCACCTGGTCGCGGCCTACGGAGAGGTGTCGGCGTGAGCCGCCGCGTCCTCGTGCTGAACGGCCCGAACCTGGGCCGGCTCGGCTCGCGCGAACCCGATGTGTACGGGGCCACCTCGTACACGGGACTGGTGGAGAGCTGCCGCTCGCTGGGAGAGGAGCTCGGCTTCGACGTCGAGGTCCGGGAGACCAACGACGAGGGCGAGCTGATCCGCTGGCTGCACGAGGCGGCGGACGGGAAGATCCCCGTGGTCATCAACCCGGGGGCCTTCACCCACTACTCGTACGGCATGCGGGACGCGGCCGCGCAGCGCACGGCGCCGCTGATCGAGGTGCACATCTCGAACCCGTACGCCCGCGAGGAGTTCCGTCACACCTCGGTCATCGCAGCCGTGGCGACCGGAACGGTGGCGGGCTTCGGTATCGGTTCGTACCGGCTTGCGCTGCGCGCACTGGCGGACGAGATCTCCGCCTGACACGCTGCCTGACGGTGCTGGTGGACGGCCGGGCCCCGGCAGTCATATAACGTTCTCGCATCAGTCGCCGGAACGAGACGGAGTGGCAGCGGATGCAGCACGGAGTGGGGGGCGGGGGCGCGGGCTGGGGGCAGCCGGGACCGCATTCGTCGGCGCCCCCGCAGCCGCCGATACCCCCGGCACAGGGCTGGCCGGGTTCGCCCCCGCCGCAGTCTCCGCCCCAGCCGCCCCACCAGCCCCACCAGCCGCCTCACCAGCACCATCAGTCGCAGCCGGTGCCCGCCGTGCCGGAGGCCACCGGGCACATCCCGCTGCCTCCCGCAGTGCCGGGCACCGGCGGGGCCGTCCTCGCCGTACTGCTGATCGGCCCGGCCGGCGCCGGCAAGACCACCGTCGCCCGGCACTGGGCCAGCACCCGGCCCGTGCCGACCGCCCACGTCAGCCTGGACGACGTCCGCGAGTGGGTCTGCTCCGGCTTCGCCGACCCCCAGGCGGGCTGGAACGAGCACTCCGAGGCCCAGTACCGGCTCGCCCGCCGCACCTGCGGCTTCGCCGCCCGCAACTACCTGGCGAACGGCATCTCCTGCATCCTGGACGACGCCGTCTTCCCGGACCGGCCCGTGGTCGGGCTGGGCGGCTGGAAGCGGCACGTGGGCCCCACGCTGCTGCCGGTGGTGCTGCTGCCCGGCCTGGAGATCGTCCTGGAGCGCAACGCGGCCCGCTCCGGCAACCGCCGGCTCTCCGACGAGGAAGTCGCGCGGATCCACGGCCGGATGGCCGGCTGGTACGGCTCCGGACTGCCGATCATCGACAACTCCCACCTCGACGTCGAGGGCACCGCCCGCGCCCTCGACGAGGCCCTGGCCCGCGCCCTGTCCGCCCCCGGCGGCTGGCCCGGGTAGCAGGGGGCGTGCTGCCGCTCAGGCCGGGCTCCCGCCGATCGGCACGGCATCGCCCCAGGCCGTCCCAGGCCCGTCCGGACGCGCTCGCCGGGCCGGATCGGCGGGGCGCTCGTACGCTCGAAGACATGTCAGACGTGTACGCCGCCCGCCGGGACCTGCTTCGCGACCGATGTGCCGCCGCGGGGAACGCCGCCGCACTGATCACGCGTCCGGCGAACGTCCGCTACCTCTCCGGGGCGTCCCCGCTCGGCGCGGTGCTGCTCGTCGGCCCCACCGAGGACATGCTGTTCTGCTCCGGCGCGCCCACCGGCGAGGCCGACGAGGGCCGTCTCGACGAGCACCTGCACGTCTCCGTCCTGGGGAGCCCCGGCGGGGACCCGGCCGTCGCGGCCGCCGATCTGGCCGCCTCCGTCCGGGCCGACTCGCTCGCGGTGGAGGAACACCACCTCACCGTCAGCCGGCACCGGGCCCTGCGCTCCGTCGCGCCCAAACTGCGCCTCGCCGACCTCGGCACCGCCGTCGAGCAGCAGCGCCTCGTCAAGGACGAGGAGGAGATCGCCTGCCTGCGGATCGCCGCCGAGATCGCCGACCAGGCTCTCGGGGAGCTGCTGGAGTCCATCCTCGTCGGGCGCACCGAACGGCACCTCGCCCTGGAGCTGGAGCGGCGGCTCGTCGACCACGGAGCGGACGGCCCCGCCTTCCCGACCTCCGTCGGCACCGGCCCGCACTCCGGCCGCTCCCGGCACCGGCCCTCCGACCGCAGGGTGGAGGAGGGCGACTTCCTCACGGTCTGCCTGGGCGCCAACTACCGTGGCTACCGGTGCGAGATCGGCCGGACCTTCGTGATCGGCACCAGCCCCGCCGACTGGCAGATCGAGCTGTACGACCTCGTCTTCACCGCCCAGCGGGCCGGGCGCGAGGCCCTGCTGCCCGGGGCCGCGTACCGGGACGTGGACCATGCCGCACGCTCCGTCCTGGACTCCGCGGGCCACGCGGAAGCCCTCGCTCCGTGGACCGGACACGGCGTGGGCCTCGAAATCGACGAGGACCCGCAGCTTGCACCTACGGCAATGGGTAAACTGGACGCTTGCGTGCCGGTCACCGTCGAACCGGGGGTTCACCTCCCGGGCCGGGGAGGTGTCCGGATCGATGACACGCTCGTCGTACGCCCCGAGGCGGACGGCGGTCCCGAGCTACTCACCATTACGACCAAGGAGCTGCTCGCGCTCTAGCCGGCTCTGCCGGGCTGTGCGCGCACCCGTGGTCTTCCAGTGCAGGAGATTCCGCAACCGTGGCTTCCACGAACGACCTCAAGAACGGCATGGTGCTCAAGCTCGACGGTGACCAGCTCTGGTCCGTCGTCGAGTTCCAGCACGTCAAGCCCGGCAAGGGCCCGGCCTTCGTGCGCACCAAGCTCAAGCACGTGCTCTCCGGCAAGGTCGTCGACAAGACGTTCAACGCCGGCACGAAGGTCGAGACGGCCACCATCGACCGCCGTGACATGCAGTTCTCTTACATGGACGGCGAGTACTTCGTCTTCATGGACATGACCACCTTCGACCAGCTGATGGTGGACAAGAAGGCTGTCGGCGACGCCGCCAACTTCCTGATCGAGGGCTTCACCGCCTCTGTCGCCCAGCACGAGGGCGAGGTGCTCTACGTCGAGCTCCCGGCCGCGGTCGAGCTCAAGATCGAGCACACCGACCCGGGTGTCCAGGGCGACCGCTCCACCGGTGGCACCAAGCCCGCCACCCTGGAGACCGGCTACGAGATCCAGGTCCCGCTCTTCGTCACCACCGGCGAGACGGTCAAGGTCGACACCCGCACCAGCGACTACCTCGGCCGGAAGAGCAACTAACCCGTGGCTGCTCGGAGCAATGCGCGCAAGCGCGCCTTCCAGATCCTCTTCGAGGCGGACCAGCGCGACGTGCCCGTCCGCGAGGTCCTCGCGGACTGGATCCGCCACGCGCGGTCGGACGACCGGCAGCCGCCGGTCAGCGCCTTCACGATGGATCTCGTCGAGGGTTACGCCGACAAGGTGAACCGCATCGACGATCTGATCATCACCTACGCCGTGGACTGGGAACTCGACCGCATGCCGGTCGCGGACCGGAACATCCTGCGGCTCGGTGCCTACGAGCTGATCTGGGTGGACGACACCCCGGACGCCGTGGCCATCGACGAGGCCGTCCAGCTGGCCAAGGAGTTCTCGACGGACGAGTCCCCCTCGTTCGTGAACGGGCTGCTGGCCCGCTTCAAGGACCTGAAGCCGAGCCTGCGGCGCAGCGAGAGCTGACCGCACGGACCGGCGCCGGCACCGCCATACGGAAGGGCCCGCAACGTACGCGTTGCGGGCCCTTCCGTATGCGGCGCGGGGCGGGGAACGCAAAAACCGGCGGGCGCCGGACCCCGCAAGGGTCCGGCGCCCACCGGTAAACGTTTCTGCTGGTCCGGAGACCGGGACTCAGAGTTCCTCGTGCGCCACCGCGCGACGGGCGTCCGCGTCCAGCACGCCCCAGCTGATCAGCTGCTCGGTCAGGACCGAGGGGGACTGGTCGTAGATGACGGCCAGGGTGCGCAGGTCGTCCTGGCGGATCGACAGCACCTTGCCGTTGTAGTCGCCCCGCTGGCTCTGGATCGTCGCCGCGTAACGCTGCAGCGGGCCGGCCTTCTCGGCGGGGACGCCCGCCAGGCGCTCCAGGTCGAGACGCAGCTTCGGCGGCGGCTCGGCAGCCCCGCCGGGCGTCGTCCCCGGCAGCAGTTCCTGCACCGGAACCCCGTAGAAGTCCGCCAGCTCGGCAAGACGCTGGACGGTCACGGCGCGGTCCCCGCGCTCGTAGGAACCGACCACGACGGCCTTCCACCGGCCCTGGGACTTCTCCTCGACACCGTGGAGGGAAAGGCCCTGCTGGGTGCGGATGGCGCGGAGCTTGGCCCCGAGCTGTTTGGCGTATTCGCTGGACATAACGCTCCCGGACGCTGTGACGCTGTGACTGGTGGACACACTGCGACTACGTAACTACGTAACTACGTGCGGCTCCGCCGCGCGGCTGGTAACTCACTGTGAGGTTACGCAGCGTTACTTGGATGCGTCAAGCCGAATGGTCTTCGTCGCCCCCCTGAGTGTTCGTCCCAGCAGCCCGGAGAGGGTCATTCCGTACCGGCCCGGTCCGAGTCACCGGCCTCTCCCTGGTACCGTGTGAGGCGTACATCAGACGTCCTTTAAGGTCCGTCCCGTGAGGCGGAGAAGGAGGTCCTTTTCATGGACACCCAGCAGAACACCGATTCCATGCGCCCCGTACTCGAAGCGCAGGACATCGCGCGGGTCCTGACCCGCATCGCCCACGAGATCGTCGAACGCGCCAAGGGTGCCGACGACGTGGTGCTCCTCGGCATCCCCACCCGCGGTGTCTACCTCGCCCGCCGGCTGGCCGCCAAGCTCGAAGAGATCACCGGCACGAAGATCCCGGTCGGCTCCCTCGACATCACCATGTACCGCGACGACCTGCGGATGAAGCCCGCCCGCGCGATCGGTCGCACCGAGATCCCCGGCGACGACCTCGACGGCCGCCTCGTCGTCCTCGTCGACGACGTGCTCTTCTCCGGCCGCACCATCCGCGCCGCTCTCGACGCCCTCGGCGACCTCGGCCGCCCCCGCGCCGTGCAGCTCGCGGTCCTCGTCGACAGAGGCCACCGCGAACTGCCGATCCGCGCCGACTACGTCGGCAAGAACCTCCCCACGTCGCTGCGGGAGACCGTCAAGGTCCAGCTCCAGGAGGAGGACGGCCGTGACGCCGTGCTGCTCGGCCAGCGGACCGCCCAGGCAGCAGGCCAGTAGACCGTCCGAGTGACGGGCCCCGACCGGGCCCGCGCCGAGCCCTGCCCTGCCCGCTCGCACCCCTGCAGTCAGTCCGCCTGCCCTCCCGACCTACGGAGCCATCCAGATGAAGCGCCACCTCATCTCGGCCGCCGACCTCACGCGCGACGACGCCGTCCTGATCCTCGACACCGCCGAGGAGATGGCCCGTGTCGCGGACCGGCCGATCAAGAAGCTGCCCACCCTGCGCGGCCTCACCGTCGTCAACCTCTTCTTCGAGGACTCGACCCGCACCCGGATCTCCTTCGAAGCGGCCGCCAAGCGGCTTTCGGCCGACGTCATCAACTTCTCCGCGAAGGGTTCCTCCGTTTCCAAGGGCGAATCCCTGAAGGACACCGCCCTGACCCTGGAGGCCATGGGCGCCGACGCGGTCGTCATCCGCCACCACGCCTCCGGCGCCCCCTACCGGCTCGCGACCTCCGGCTGGATCGACTCCGCCGTCGTCAACGCCGGCGACGGCACCCACGAGCACCCCACCCAGGCCCTGCTGGACGCCTTCACCATGCGCCGCCGCCTGGTCGGCCGCGACGCCGGCCTCGGCAAGGACCTGAACGGCCGCCGGATCACCATCGTCGGCGACATCCTGCACAGCCGCGTGGCCCGCTCCAACGTCCACCTGCTGCACACCCTCGGCGCCGAGGTCACCCTGGTGGCCCCGCCCACGCTCGTCCCGATCGGCGTCGAGACCTGGCCCTGCGAGGTCTCGTACAACCTCGACGAGGTGCTGCCGAAGTCCGATGCGGTGATGATGCTGCGTGTGCAGCGCGAACGCATGAACGCCGCCTTCTTCCCGACCGAGCGCGAGTACTCCCGCCGGTACGGCCTCGACGGCGACCGCATGGCGAAGATGCCCGAGCACGCCATCGTGATGCACCCCGGCCCGATGAACCGCGGCATGGAGATCACCGCCCAGGTCGCCGACTCCGACCGCTGCACGGCCGTCGAGCAGGTCGCCAACGGCGTCTCCACCCGGATGGCCGTCCTGTACCTGCTGCTCGGAGGTTCCGAGCCCGCCGTCACCACCACCCCCGCAGCCTCCCGCCCGTCGCCCACCACCACCCTTGACGGAGGCGCTTCGCGCCGTCCCTCTGATGCCGAGGAGAGCAAGTAACCATGAGCAAGATCCTTATCCGTGGTGCGAAGGTACTCGGCGGCGAGGCGCAGGACGTCCTGATCGACGGCGAGACCATCGCCGAGGTCGGCCAGAACCTGTCCGCCGAGGGCGCGACCGTCATCGAGGCCGAGGGCCAGATCCTCCTCCCCGGCCTCGTCGACCTGCACACCCACCTGCGCGAGCCCGGCCGTGAGGACTCCGAGACCGTCCTCACCGGCACCCGCGCCGCCGCCTCCGGCGGCTACACCGCCGTGTTCGCCATGGCGAACACCTTCCCGGTCGCCGACACCGCCGGCGTCGTCGAGCAGGTCTGGCGCCTGGGCAAGGAGTCCGGCTACTGCGACGTGCAGCCCATCGGCGCCGTCACCGTCGGACTGGAGGGCAAGCAGCTCTCCGAGCTGGGCGCCATGCACGAGTCCGCCGCCCGCGTCACCGTCTTCTCCGACGACGGCAAGTGCGTGGACGACGCCGTGATCATGCGCCGCGCGCTGGAGTACGTGAAGGCTTTCGGCGGAGTCGTCGCCCAGCACGCCCAGGAGCCCCGCCTCACCGAGGGCGCCCAGATGAACGAGGGCATCGTCTCCGCGGAACTCGGTCTCGGCGGCTGGCCGGCCGTCGCCGAGGAGTCGATCATCGCCCGCGACGTCCTGCTCGCCGAGCACGTCGGCTCCCGCGTCCACATCTGCCACCTCTCCACCGCCGGATCCGTCGAGATCGTCCGCTGGGCCAAGTCCCGCGGCATCGACGTCACCGCCGAGGTCACCCCGCACCACCTCCTCCTCACCGAGGAGCTCGTGCGCTCGTACAACGCGGTCTACAAGGTCAACCCGCCGCTGCGCACCGAGCGCGACGTGCTGGCCCTGCGCGAGGCGCTCGCCGACGGCACGATCGACATCGTCGCCACCGACCACGCCCCGCACCCGCACGAGGACAAGGACTGCGAGTGGGCCGCCGCCGCCATGGGCATGGTCGGCCTGGAGACCGCGCTCTCCGTCGTCCAGCAGACGATGGTCGAGACCGGACTGCTTGACTGGGCGGGCGTCGCCGAGCGGATGAGCTTCGCTCCGGCGCGCATCGGCAGCCTGGAGAACCACGGCCGTCCCGTCTCGGCAGGTGAACCCGCGAACCTGACCTTGGTCGATACCTCGTACCGTGGTGTCGTGGACCCCGCACACTTCGCCTCCCGCAGCCGCAACACGCCTTACGAGGGCCGTGAGCTGCCGGGGCGCGTCACTCATACCTTCCTGCGGGGCCGGGCAACGGTCGTGGACGGGAAACTGGCGTGACACCTGCAGTAATCCAACTGGCCGCCGAGGCCGCCGAACGACAGTCGGCGGAGGTGACCAGCTTCGGTGCCCGCATGGCGTGGGTGATCGGCCTGGCCGTCTTCGTCGCGTTCGTCTACTGGCTGATGCGGCAGGGCTGGAAATGGCGCGGCGCCCTGCAGAACGATCTGCCGGAGCTGCCCGCCGCACCCGACGGTCTCCCCGAGCACCGGCTGGCCCTGACCGGCCGGTACCACGGGTCCACCACCGCCGGGCAGTGGCTCGACCGGATCGTCGCCCACGGTCTGGGCCTGCGCAGCCGGGTCGAGCTCACGCTCACCGACGCGGGCCTCGATGTGGTCCGACCGGGGGCCAACGACTTCTTCGTACCGGCCGCGCAACTGCGCGGCGCCCGCCTCGACAAGGGAATCGCGGGCAAGGTACTCACCGAGGGCGGTCTCCTCGTCGTCACCTGGGCGCACGGCGACAAGCTGATCGACTCCGGATTCCGCTCCGACCGCGCGGCCGAACACGCCGCCTGGGTCGAAGCCATCAATCTCATGAACTCATCCATCACGACGGAAGGCGCCGAACGATGACGACCTCCACCAGGGGAGCAGCCAAAGCTCCCGCCGTACTCGTCCTGGAGGACGGTCGGATCTTCCGCGGCCGCGCCTACGGCGCTGTGGGGGAGACCTTCGGCGAGGCCGTGTTCTCCACCGGCATGACCGGCTACCAGGAGACCCTCACCGACCCGTCGTACCACCGGCAGGTCGTCGTGATGACCGCCCCGCACGTGGGCAACACCGGCGTCAACGACGAGGACCCCGAGTCCTCCCGCATCTGGGTCGCCGGCTACGTCGTACGCGACCCCGCCCGCGTCCCCTCCAACTGGCGCTCCCGGCGCTCGCTGGACGAGGAGCTGGTCAAGCAGGGCGTCGTCGGCATCTCCGGCATCGACACCCGAGCCCTGACCCGCCACCTGCGCGAGCGCGGCGCCATGCGCGTCGGCATCTTCTCGGGCGAGGCCTGGGTCGGCATCCGCGACGAGGCCCTGCTGGCCAAGGTCCAGGCGCAGCCGCAGATGAAGGGCGCGAACCTCTCCGCCGAGGTCGCCACCAAGGAGACGTACGTCGTCCCCGCGATCGGCGAGAAGCGCTTCACCGTCGCCGCCGTCGACCTCGGCATCAAGGGCATGACCCCGCACCGGATGGCCGAGCGCGGCATCGAGGTGCACGTGCTGCCCGCCACCGCCACCGTCGAGGACGTCTACGCGGTCCGGCCGGACGGCGTGTTCTTCTCCAACGGCCCGGGCGACCCGGCCACCGCCGACGGCCCCGTCGCCGTCATGCAGGGCGTGCTGGAGCGCAAGACCCCGCTCTTCGGCATCTGCTTCGGCAACCAGATCCTGGGCCGCGCGCTCGGCTTCGGCACCTACAAGCTGAAGTACGGCCACCGCGGCATCAACCAGCCGGTGCAGGACCGCACCACCGGCAAGGTCGAGATCACCGCGCACAACCACGGCTTCGCCGTCGACGCGCCCCTCGACCAGGTCACCGAGACCGCCTACGGCCGCGCCGAGGTCTCCCACGTCTGCCTGAACGACAACGTCGTCGAAGGCCTCCAGCTGCTCGACCAGCCGGCCTTCAGCGTCCAGTACCACCCCGAGGCGGCCGCCGGCCCGCACGACGCCGCGTACCTCTTCGACCGCTTCACGTCTTTGATGGAAACCGCCCTGATGGAGGCCGAGCGTGCCTAAGCGCACCGATATCCAGTCCGTCCTGGTCATCGGCTCCGGCCCGATCGTCATCGGACAGGCCGCCGAGTTCGACTACTCCGGCACCCAGGCCTGCCGCATCCTCAAGGCCGAGGGCCTGCGGGTCATCCTGGTGAACTCCAACCCCGCGACGATCATGACCGACCCGGAGATCGCCGACGCCACGTACGTCGAGCCGATCACCCCCGAGTTCGTCGAGAAGATCATCGCCAAGGAGCGCCCCGACGCGCTCCTCCCGACCCTCGGCGGCCAGACCGCGCTCAACACCGCGATCTCCATGCACGAGCAGGGTGTGCTGGAGAAGTACGGCGTCGAGCTCATCGGCGCCAACGTCGAGGCCATCAACAAGGGCGAGGACCGCGACCTCTTCAAGGGCGTCGTCGAAGCCGTCAAGGCCAAGATCGGATACGGCGAGTCCGCCCGCTCGGTCATCTGCCACTCGATGGACGACGTCATCAAGGGCGTCGACACCCTCGGCGGCTACCCCGTCGTCGTCCGCCCCTCCTTCACCATGGGCGGCGCCGGCTCCGGCTTCGCCCACGACGAGGACGAGCTGCGCCGCATCGCCGGCCAGGGCCTCACGCTCTCCCCGACCACCGAGGTGCTCCTGGAGGAGTCCATCCTCGGCTGGAAGGAGTACGAGCTGGAGCTGATGCGCGACACCAAGGACAACGTGGTCGTCGTCTGCTCCATCGAGAACTTCGACCCGATGGGCGTCCACACCGGTGACTCGATCACCGTCGCCCCGGCGATGACCCTGACCGACCGCGAGTACCAGCGGCTGCGCGACATCGGCATCGCGATCATCCGCGAGGTCGGCGTCGACACCGGCGGCTGCAACATCCAGTTCGCGATCGACCCGGTCGACGGCCGCGTCATCGTCATCGAGATGAACCCGCGCGTCTCCCGCTCCTCGGCGCTCGCGTCGAAGGCCACCGGCTTCCCGATCGCCAAGATCGCCGCCAAGCTGGCCATCGGCTACACGCTCGACGAGGTCCCCAACGACATCACCGAGAAGACCCCGGCCTCCTTCGAGCCGTCCCTCGACTACGTCGTCGTCAAGGCCCCGCGCTTCGCCTTCGAGAAGTTCCCGCTGGCCGACGCCACCCTCACCACCACCATGAAGTCGGTCGGCGAGGCCATGGCCATCGGCCGCAACTTCACCGAGGCCCTCCAGAAGGCCCTGCGCTCCCTGGAGAAGAAGGGCTCGCAGTTCACCTTCGTCGGCCCCACCGGCGACAAGGACGAGCTGCTGCGCACCGCGGTCCGCCCGACCGACGGCCGCATCAACACCGTCATGCAGGCCATCCGCGCCGGCGCCACCCAGGAAGAGGTCTTCGAGTTCACGAAGATCGACCCCTGGTTCGTCGACCAGCTCTTCCTCATCAAGGAGATCGCGGACGAGCTGACCGCCGCCGAGAAGCTCGGCCCCGAGCTGCTCGCCGAAGCCAAGCGCCACGGCTTCTCCGACGCCCAGATCGCCGAGATCCGCGGCCTGCGCGAGGACGTCGTCCGTGAGGTCCGGCACGCCCTCGGGGTCCGCCCGGTCTACAAGACGGTCGACACCTGCGCCGCCGAGTTCGCCGCGAAGACCCCGTACTTCTACTCCTCGTACGACGAGGAGTCCGAGGTCGCGCCCCGCACCAAGCCCGCGGTGATCATCCTGGGCTCCGGCCCGAACCGCATCGGCCAGGGCATCGAGTTCGACTACTCCTGCGTCCACGCCTCCTTCGCCCTCAGCGACGCCGGCTACGAGACCGTGATGGTCAACTGCAACCCGGAGACCGTCTCCACCGACTACGACACCTCCGACCGCCTGTACTTCGAGCCGCTGACGCTCGAGGACGTGCTGGAGATCGTCCACGCCGAGTCGCTGGCCGGCCCCATCGCCGGCGTCATCGTCCAGCTCGGCGGCCAGACCCCCCTCGGTCTCGCCCAGGCCCTCAAGGACAACGGCGTCCCCGTCGTCGGCACCTCCCCGGAGGCCATCCACGCCGCCGAGGACCGCGGAGCCTTCGGCCAGGTCCTCGCCGACGCCGGCCTGCCGGCCCCCAAGCACGGCACCGCCACCACCTTCACGGGTGCGAAGGCGATCGCCGACGAGATCGGCTACCCGGTCCTGGTCCGCCCGTCCTACGTGCTCGGCGGCCGCGGCATGGAGATCGTCTACGACGAGGCCCGCCTTGAGTCGTACATCGCCGAGTCCACCGAGATCTCCCCGACCCGCCCCGTGCTGGTCGACCGCTTCCTCGACGACGCGATCGAGATCGACGTCGACGCCCTCTACGACGGCCACGAGCTCTACCTCGGCGGCGTCATGGAGCACATCGAGGAAGCCGGCATCCACTCCGGCGACTCGGCCTGCGCCCTGCCCCCGATCACCCTCGGCGGCTACGACATCAAGCGCCTGCGCGCCTCCACCGAGGCCATCGCCAAGGGCGTCGGCGTCCGCGGCCTGATCAACATCCAGTTCGCGATGGCGGGCGACATCCTCTACGTCCTGGAGGCCAACCCGCGCGCCTCCCGGACCGTCCCCTTCACCTCGAAGGCCACCGCCGTCCCGCTCGCGAAGGCCGCCGCCCGCATCTCGCTCGGCACCACCATCGCCGAGCTGCGTGCCGAGGGCCTGCTGCCGAAGACCGGCGACGGCGGCACCCTGCCGATCGACGCGCCGATCTCCGTCAAGGAGGCCGTCATGCCGTGGTCGCGCTTCCGCGACATCCACGGCCGCGGCGTGGACACCGTCCTCGGCCCGGAGATGCGCTCCACCGGCGAGGTCATGGGCATCGACGCCGTCTTCGGCACCGCCTACGCCAAGTCGCAGGCCGGTGCGTACGGCCCGCTGCCCACCAAGGGCCGCGCGTTCATCTCCGTCGCCAACCGCGACAAGCGCTCGATGATCTTCCCGGCGCGCGAGCTCGTCGCCCACGGCTTCGAGCTGATGGCCACCTCCGGCACCGCCGAGGTGCTGCGCCGCAACGGCATCAACGCCACCGTGGTGCGCAAGCTCAGCGAGGGCGAGGGCCCGAACGGCGAGAAGACCATCGTCCAGCTGATCCACGACGGCCAGGTCGACCTGATCGTCAACACCCCGTACGGCACCGGCGGCCGCCTCGACGGCTACGAGATCCGTACGGCGGCCGTGGCCCGCAGCGTCCCCTGCCTGACCACGGTCCAGGCGCTCGCCGCCGCCGTCCAGGGCATCGACGCGCTCAACCGCGGCGACGTGGGCGTCCGCTCCCTCCAGGAGCACGCGGAGCACCTGACCGCAGCCCGCGACTGACGCAGGCCGTAAGCCCGGACACGGGGAGGGGGACACCGGTTTCACGACGGGTGTCCCCCTCTTCACGAGCGCAGAGGGATTTTCCGACAATGTACAAAACCTTCTTCAACCTGGTCTTCAAGCGGATGGACCCGGAGCAGGCCCACTACCTGGCCTTCCGCTGGATCCGCCTCGCCGCCCGCACCCCCGTGCTGCGCACCTTCGTCGCGGCCGCCCTGGCCCCGCGTTACGAGGAGCTCCGCACCGAGGCCCTCGGCCTGCGCATGCACGGCCCCTTCGGCCTCGCCGCCGGCTTCGACAAGAACGCCGTCGCCATCGACGGCATGTCGATGCTCGGCTTCGACCACATCGAGATCGGCACGGTCACGGCCGAGGGGCAGCCCGGCAACCCGAAGAAGCGGCTCTTCCGCCTCGTGCCGGACCGCGCGCTGATCAACCGCATGGGCTTCAACAACGAGGGCTCGGCGGCCGTGGCGGCCCGCCTGGCGGCCCGTGAGGCGGTCTTCAGGACCGTCGTGGGCGTCAACATCGGCAAGACCAAGGTCGTGCCCGAGGAGGAGGCCGTGGGGGACTACGTCGCCTCGACCGAGCGCCTCGCCCGGCACGCCGACTACCTCGTGGTGAACGTCTCCTCCCCGAACACCCCGGGCCTGCGCAACCTCCAGGCCACCGAGTCGCTGCGCCCGCTGCTGACGGCCGTACGGGAGGCCGCCGACCGCACGGTGACCGACCGCCGGGTGCCGCTGCTGGTCAAGATCGCCCCCGACCTGGCGGACGAGGACGTCGACGCGGTCGCCGACCTGGCCCTGGAGCTGGGCCTGGACGGCATCATCGCGACGAACACCACCATCGCCCGGGAGGGGCTGGGCCTGAAGTCCTCCCCGTCCCTGGTGAAGGAGACCGGCGGGCTCTCCGGCGCCCCGGTCAAGGAGCGCTCGCTGGAGGTCCTGCGCCGCCTGTACGCCCGCGTGGGGGACCGCCTGGTCCTGGTGGGGGTCGGCGGCATCGAGAACGCCGAGGACGCCTGGCAGCGGATCCTGGCCGGCGCCACGCTGATCCAGGGCTACAGCGCCTTCATCTACGAGGGCCCGTTCTACGCCCGCGCCATCCACAAGGGCCTTGCCGCGCGCCTGGCCAACAGCCCGTACGCGACGCTCGCCGAAGCGGTGGGCGCCGAGACCCGAAAGGCCACCAAGTGACTGTGACCCCGTTCGGCACCCGCCTGCGCGCGGCGATGGACTCCCGGGGCCCGCTGTGCGTCGGCATCGACCCGCACGCCGCCCTGCTGGCGCAGTGGGGCCTGCAGGACGACATCGCGGGCCTGGAGCGGTTCTCCCGTACGGTCGTCGAGGCGCTCGCCGAGTCGGTGGCGGTCTTCAAGCCCCAGGCGGCCTTCTTCGAGCGGTTCGGCTCGAAGGGCGTGGCCGTCCTGGAGCGGGCCGTCGCGGACGCCCGGGCGGCCGGCACGCTGGTCGTCATGGACGCGAAGCGCGGGGACATCGGCTCGACCATGGCGGCGTACGCCTCGGCCTTCCTGGACCCGGCCTCGCCGCTGTTCTCGGACGCGCTGACGGTCTCCCCCTACCTGGGCTACGGCTCGCTGAAGCCGGCCGTCGACCTGGCCCGGGAGTCGGGCGCGGGCCTGTTCGTCCTGGCGCTGACCTCGAACCCGGAGGGTGCCGAGGTCCAGCGGGCGGTCCGCGAGGACGGCCGGACGATCGGCGCGACGATGCTGGCGCACCTGGCGGCGGAGAACGCGGACGCCACCCCCATGGGCTCCTTCGGCGCGGTGGTCGGTGCCACGCTGGGCGATCTGTCCTCCTTCGACCTGGACATCAACGGGCCGCTGCTGGCCCCCGGCATCGGCGCGCAGGGCGCGACGGCGGCGGACCTGCCGGGCGTCTTCGGCAAGGCCGTGCGCAACGTGGTCCCGAACGTCTCGCGGGGGGTCCTGAAGCACGGTCCGGACGTGCGCGCCCTGCGCGACGCGGCGCGGCGCTTCGCCGACGAGATCCACGAGGCCGTCACCGCGTAATCGGTCACCCGGGACGCCCTGCCGCACCTCCGCGGCAGGGCCTCTCGCATTTCTTGGCGAAACTCGAACGCTCTTCATCGGACAAAACCGGGGTATTTTGTCCGTGATGTACGGTTCGGTGGAGGCTGACCAGGACTTTTCGTCCGTTCTCGCTGACTGGAGCGTTGTTGGCCGCTAGTCTCCGACCAGAGTGAACGTGCAGCGAACGCGTTTCGATCGCTGTTCGGGAGCTCGCCAGGTGTGGTGCCTTCGGGCTGCCCACCGGTCCGTATCCGACAGTTCGACATCCGAGGTGACGTAGGCGTGGCTCTTCCGCCCCTTACCCCTGAACAGCGCGCAGCCGCGCTCGAAAAGGCCGCCGCGGCTCGCCGGGAGCGGGCCGAGGTCAAGAATCGACTCAAGCACTCCGGTGCCTCGCTCCAAGAGGTCATCAAGACGGGCCAGGAGAACGACGTCATCGGCAAGATGAAGGTCTCCGCCCTGCTGGAGTCTCTGCCTGGCGTGGGCAAGGTGCGCGCCAAGCAGATCATGGAGCGTCTCGGCATCTCCGAGTCCCGGCGTGTCCGAGGTCTCGGTTCCAACCAGATCGCCTCTCTGGAGCGCGAGTTCGGCAGCACCGGCGCCTGAGGCGTCGCCTGAAGTTCTCCCGGCGTTCTCAGGCAGTCCTGAGAACCTGGATAATCGCTCTATGGCAGCAGAGGTTCGTCCGCGGCTGACCGTGCTCTCCGGCCCCTCAGGGGTCGGCAAGAGCACGGTCGTCGCGCATATGCGCAAGGTTCACCCCGAGGTATGGCTCTCGGTGTCGGCCACCACCCGCAAGCCGCGGCCCGGTGAGCGACACGGAGTCCACTACTTCTTCGTCAATGACGACGAGTTCGACAAGCTGATCGCCAACGGCGAGCTGCTGGAGTGGGCCGAGTTCGCGGGCAACCGCTACGGCACCCCCCGCGGCGCGGTGCTGGAACGCCTGGACAACGGCGAGCCGGTACTGCTGGAGATCGATCTCCAGGGCGCACGGCTCGTCCGCGAGTCCAAGCCCGACGCCCAGCTGGTCTTCCTGGCCCCGCCGAGCTGGGACGAACTGGTCCGCCGGCTGACCGGCCGGGGCACCGAATCGGCGGAGGTCATCGAGCGCCGGCTCGCGGCCGCCAAGATCGAACTCGCTGCCGAATCCGAGTTCGACACCACCCTGGTCAACACCTCCGTCGAGGACGTGGCCCGTGAGCTGCTAGCCTTGATGGCAGTTGTCTGATCGTTGATCGATGTTTTTCATTCGATCGATTCCAGGGCGGCCCCATCTTTCACCCATCTTCGGAAGGTAGAGCGTGTCCTCTTCCATCACTGCGCCCGAGGGCATCATCAACCCGCCGATCGACGAGCTGCTCGAGGCCACGGACTCGAAGTACAGCCTCGTGATCTACGCGGCCAAGCGTGCGCGTCAGATCAACGCGTACTACTCGCAGCTCGGTGAGGGCCTGCTCGAGTACGTCGGCCCGCTGGTGGACACCCACGTCCACGAGAAGCCGCTTTCGATCGCGCTGCGCGAGATCAACGCTGGTCTGCTGACCTCCGAGGCCATCGAGGCCCCGGCCCAGTAAGGCACCAGAAGTCCTTTCACCACAGGCCCGGCAGAACATCTGCCGGGCCTGTGGTGTGTCATGGGTGGGTACGACGACGATCAGAGCCGAACGCGTCGCAGCCGTCGAAGGGAAGTACGTGGTGGACAAGCCGAAGGTCGTACTGGGAGTCAGCGGCGGGATCGCCGCCTACAAGGCGTGCGAGCTGCTGCGCCGGCTGACCGAGTCCGGCCACGACGTGCGGGTGGTGCCCACCGCGGCCTCCCTGAACTTCGTGGGGGAGGCCACCTGGTCCGCCCTCTCCGGGAACCCGGCCTCCACCGAGGTCTGGGAATCCGTTCACGAGGTGCCCCACGTGCGCATCGGACAGTCCGCCGACCTCGTCGTCGTCGCCCCCGCCACGGCCGACCTGCTGGCCAAGGCCGCCCACGGGCTCGCCGACGACCTGCTCACGAACACCCTGCTCACCGCCCGCTGCCCGGTGGTCTTCGCCCCGGCCATGCACACCGAGATGTGGGAGCACCCCGCCACCCAGGAGAACGTGGCCACGCTGCGCAGGCGCGGCGCCCTCGTCATCGAGCCCGCCGTCGGCCGGCTGACCGGCAAGGACACCGGCAAGGGCCGGCTGCCCGACCCCGAGGAGATCTACGAGGTCTGCCGACGGGTGTTGGCCCGCGGGGTGGCCGAGCCCGACCTCGCCGGGCGGCACGTGGTGATCAGCGCGGGCGGCACGCGGGAGCCGCTGGACCCGGTCCGCTTCCTCGGCAACCGCTCCTCCGGCAAGCAGGGCTACGCCCTCGCCCGTACCGCCGTCGCCCGCGGCGCCCGGGTCACCCTGGTGTCGGCCAACACCGCGCTGGCAGACCCGGCCGGGGTGGACGTCGTACGCGTGGGGACGGCCGTGCAGCTGCGGGAGGCCGTGCTCAAGGCCGCCGCGGACGCCGACGCCGTGGTGATGGCAGCGGCCGTGGCCGACTTCCGGCCCGCCGAATACGCGGGCGGAAAGATCAAGAAGAAGGACGGGCAGGACCCGGCGCCGGTGGCGCTCGTAAGGAATCCGGACGTTCTCGCGGAGATCTCGGCCGATCGTGCCAGGGCCGGTCAGGTGGTCGTCGGATTCGCCGCCGAGACCGACGACGTCCTCGCGAACGGCCGCGCCAAGCTCGCCCGGAAGGGCTGTGATCTTCTCGTCGTGAACGAGGTCGGAGAGGCCCGAACCTTTGGTTCCGAGGAGAATGAAGCGGTCATCCTGGCCTCCGATGGCTCTGAGGCGCAGGTGCCCCATGGTCCGAAGGAGGCTCTGGCCGAGGTGATTTGGGACCAGGTGGCGGCCCGGCTCTAGTCGCGACGCGCCTGGGCCGTTTCCCCTTCTCCAGGTCACTTCCGTGGGTAAGAATGGGAGTGCCGCAGGTCACACGGCTCCCATAAGGCGAGACGGGTGGCCCAGGAAACGGTGGCGACCGATAAACTGCATCCGGAACGTGATCGGGCGCAGCCCCCGATGTGGTTCCGCCAAATGATCAGCCAGCAGCCGCTGCAACCCCAGGGAGCGTTGTGTCCCGTCGTCTGTTCACCTCGGAGTCCGTCACCGAGGGCCACCCCGACAAGATCGCTGACCAGATCAGCGACACGATCCTCGACGCGCTCCTCACCGAGGACCCGACCTCGCGCGTCGCCGTGGAAACCCTCATCACCACGGGTCTCGTGCACATCGCGGGAGAGGTGACGACGAAGGCCTACGCGCCGATCGCGCAGCTCGTCCGGGACAAGATCCTCGAAATCGGCTACGACTCGTCGAAGAAGGGCTTCGACGGCGCCTCCTGCGGCGTTTCGGTGTCCATCGGCGCCCAGTCCCCGGACATCGCGCAGGGCGTCGACACCGCCTACGAGAAGCGCGTCGAGGGCGACGAGGACGAGCTCGACAAGCAGGGCGCCGGCGACCAGGGCCTGATGTTCGGCTACGCCTGCGACGAGACCCCCGAGCTCATGCCGCTGCCGATCCACATCGCGCACCGGCTGTCCCGCCGGCTCTCCGAGGTCCGCAAGAACGGGACCATCCCGTACCTGCGCCCCGACGGCAAGACCCAGGTCACCATCGAGTACGACGGTGACAAGGCCGTGCGCCTGGACACCGTCGTGGTCTCCTCGCAGCACGCCTCGGACATCGACCTCGACTCGCTGCTCGCTCCCGACATCCGCGAGTTCGTCGTCGAGCACGTCCTGGCCCAGCTCGTCGAGGACGGCATCAAGCTCGACACCGAGGGCTACCGCCTCCTGGTGAACCCGACCGGCCGCTTCGAGATCGGCGGCCCGATGGGCGACGCCGGCCTCACCGGCCGCAAGATCATCATCGACACCTACGGCGGCATGGCCCGCCACGGCGGCGGCGCCTTCTCCGGCAAGGACCCGTCGAAGGTCGACCGCTCCGCCGCCTACGCCATGCGCTGGGTCGCCAAGAACGTGGTCGCCGCCGGTCTCGCCTCGCGCTGCGAGGTGCAGGTCGCGTACGCCATCGGCAAGGCCGAGCCCGTCGGTCTCTTCGTCGAGACCTTCGGCACCGCCAAGGTGGAGGTCCAGAAGATCGAGGACGCGATCGGCGAGGTCTTCGACCTGCGCCCGGCCGCGATCATCCGCGACCTGGACCTGCTGCGCCCGATCTACGCCCAGACCGCCGCCTACGGCCACTTCGGCCGTGAGCTGCCGGACTTCACCTGGGAGCGCACCGACCGCGTGGACGCGCTGCGCACGGCCGCCGGCCTGTAAGCACGCCCCGCCGCACTGCGGACACGTACGGCCCCGGACCCCCACAGGTCCGGGGCCGTATTGCGTTGATCGGCCGTCGCCCCGGTGCCTATGCTGCTCCTGCCCTCCCGGTGCGCGGGGTGACGGCTTCATCTGGAGCCGGGCGCGAGCCCGGCGTTGAAGGACGGTTCCACCCGCCGCCGCCCGCCCTGATCTCGGGAGGGCGCCCACTGTCGGTGGCGTTTGGTAAGAATGCTGCTGTGAGCAGGGACAACGGCGAGAGCGAAACCGAGGCGGGTGGCCCGCCGGAGCAGCTCGCGCTGATCCGGGACATGGTCGCCGAGGCGAAGGCCAAGGCGCCCAAGGCGAAGCCGCGCACCTGGCGCGGGGCCGCCCTCGCAGCCGAGCTGCCCGTCGCCCGGATCCTCGTGAACAAGGGCGTGCTCCACCTCGACCAGCTCTGGGACTACGCCGTCCCCGAGGAGCTCTCCGAGGCCGCCCAGCCCGGCGTCCGCGTCCGCGTCCGGTTCGGCGCCGGCTCCCACCATGTGCGCGGCGGCCGCCGCGAGGGCGGCGGTCTCATCGACGGCTTCATCGTCGAGCGCCGCGCCGAGTCCGACTACGACGGCGCACTGGCCGCCCTCGCCCACGTGGTCTCGCCCGAGGTGGTCCTCAGCCCCCGCATGCTCGCCCTCGCCCGGGCCGTCGCCGACCGCTACGCGGGCAGCCTCGCCGACGTGCTCCAGCTCGCCCTGCCCCCGCGCAACGCCAAGGCCGAGGCCAAGCCCTCCCCGGAACCCCTGCCGCCGCCCCCCGCCCCCGAGCCCGCGGGCTGGGAGCGGTACGGCGCCGGGCCCGGCTTCCTGCGGGCCCTAGCCACCGGCGCCGCCCCGCGCGCCGTGTGGACCGCCCTGCCCGGCCCCGGCTGGGCCGACGAACTCGCCCGCGCCATGGCCGCCACCCTGGCCTCCGGACGCGGGGCTCTCGCGGTCCTCCCCGACGGGCGGACCGCCGCCCGCGTCGACGCCGCCCTGACCGCGCTGCTCGGCGAGGGCCGGCACGCGCTGCTGACCGCCGAGTCGGGGCCCGAGAAGCGCTACCGCCAATGGCTGGCGGTCCACCGGGGCTCCGTACGGGCCGTCATCGGCACCCGGGCCGCGATGTTCGCACCCGTACGGGACCTCGGGCTGGTCGCCGTCTGGGACGACGGCGACTCCAGCCACAGCGACGACAACGCCCCCTTCCCGCACGTCCGGGAGGTACTGGAGCTGCGCGCCGTGGGCGACGGCTGCGGCTTCCTCGCGGGCAGCACGAGCTGCACCGTGGAGGCCGCCCAGCTGGTCGAGTCCGGCTGGGCCAGGCCCCTGATCGCCGACCGCGAGACCGTACGTGCCTGCGCGCCCCGGATCCGGACCGTCGGGGACGAGCTGCTCGCCCGCGACGAGGCCGCCCGGGCCGCGCGCCTGCCGAGCCTGGCCTGGGAGACCGTACGGGAAGGGCTGAAGACCGGGCCCGTACTCGTACAGGTACCGCGGCGGGGCTACGTGCCCCGGCTGGCGTGCGAGCGGTGCCGCACCCCCGCCCGCTGCACGGTCTGCGCGGGACCGCTGGAGGCCCCCGACGAGCGGGACCTGAGGTGCGGGTGGTGCGGGCGGGGCGAGCCGTCCTGGCACTGCGAGGAATGCGGATCGTTCCGGCTGCGGGCCCAGGTGGTCGGCGCACGGCGCACCGCCGAGGAACTGGGACGCGCCTTCCCCGCCGTGGCCGTACGGACCTCCGGACGCGACCACGTCCTCGACGAGGTGCCGGACCGGCCCGCCCTGGTGGTGTGCACCCCGGGCGCCGAACCGGTGGCGGCGGGCGCCGGGTACGCGGCCGCGCTGCTGCTCGACGGCTGGGCCATGCTGACCCGGCCCGACCTGCGGGCCGGCGAGGACGCGCTGCGGCGGTGGATCGCGGCCGCCTCCCTGGTCCGCGGCGACGGCCAGGTCGTGGTGGTCGCCGAGCCGACGCTGCGGCCCGTCCAGGCGCTCGTCCGGTGGGACCCCGTGGGCCATGCCGTACGGGAGCTCGCGGAGCGGTCCCAGCTCGGCTTCCCCCCGGTGTCCCGGATGGCGGCGGTGGCCGGCCGGGGCGAGGCCGTGGAGGCCTTCCTGGCCGGAGCCGGACTGCCGCCCGACGCCGAGATCCTGGGGCCGGTGCCGCTCCCCGGGCGGCGCGGCGAGCCGTCCCCCGGGGAGCGGGCGCTGGTCCGGGTGCCGCCGGGCAGCGGAGCCGCCCTGGCGGCCGCCCTGAAGTCGGCGCAGGTGGCCCGGCTGGCGAAGGGGGTTCCGGCGGCGGAGGCCGTCCGGGTCCGGATCGACCCACCCGACATCGGCTGACGCGGCCGCGCCGACGCGGTGCGCACAAGGCCGTCGCCGAACGTCGAAACCCCCGGTGGGACGACCCGTACGGTCGTCCCACCGGGGGTGGACTCAGGCGCGGCGAGCCGGCGCGGCCGGCCGTCGGGTGTCGGCGTCCCGGCGGCAGGACGCCCCTCAGCCGTTGCGCGGACCGGGGAAGGCGGGGGAGCGGGGCGCCTCTGCGAGCCCCCGCCCGGGAACACCCCCGGCGGCGGCCGCCTGGGCCTCCTCGCGCACCGGCTGCGGCGGCATCGAGCGGGCCGCCGGGACGGTCGGCAGCGGCCCCAGGGTCCGGGTGGTCGTCCCCTCGGCCGGCGGCTCCGTGGACTCGGCGGACTGCGCCCGCCGGGCCCCGTAGCGGCGGTGCACGGCCTGCTTGGTGACACCGAGCGCCGAACCGACCGCGTCCCACGAGAAACCGAGCGAGCGGTCGAAGTCCACCGCAGCGGTGACCAGCGTCTCGACGCTGTCCCGAAGCTCCTGCGCGAGGCGGACGGTCGGCGCGGGCGCCCGGCCGTAGACGACGAAGCCGGTGGAGGGACCCGATCGGCGCGGGCGGTACACGTTGCCGAGCTGGGCGGTGAGCGTACGCAGGGCATCCACCTGCCGGCGAACCCGCTCGATGTCCCGTACCAGGAGGTGCAGGCTGGCCCGGGCTTGGGCGTCGTGGGTGGCGTGGTCGGCCATGAAGAAGCCTCTCGAACCGGTGCTGAAGGGCGGATCGGGCCGCAGACACCGTTCACGCGCGGCCCGTTTCGGTCAATCTCTCTTGACAACGCGCCACCCGTCGCCCAGGTCACGCTGTGGGGGCGTGTCGGCATATGCGAGAGGCGCGCGCGTGTGCGTACGCCCCCTCAACACCACAGGTGGGCGGCCCGACCCGCGCCCCATAGACTGGTGCGCTGCTGACAGCCGAGATAGCGAGGTAGTCCCCCAGTGAAGCTCGTCTTCGCAGGCACCCCCGAGGTCGCCGTACCCGCCCTGGACGCCCTGATCGCCTCCGGGCGGCACGAGGTCGCCGCCGTCATCACCCGGCCCGACGCACCGGCCGGCCGCGGCCGCCGCCTCGTCGCCAGCCCGGTCGCCGAACGCGCCGAGGAAGCGGGCATCGAGGTGCTCAAGCCCGTCCGGCCCCGCGACCCCGACTTCCAGACCCGGCTGCGCGAGATCGACCCGGACTGCTGCCCGGTCGTCGCCTACGGCGCACTGATCCCCAAGAGCGCCCTCGACATCCCCCGGCACGGCTGGGTCAACCTGCACTTCTCGCTGCTGCCCGCATGGCGCGGAGCCGCCCCCGTCCAGCAGTCGATCATCGCGGGGGACCAGGTCACCGGCGCCTCCACCTTCCGCATCGAGGAAGGCCTGGACACCGGCCCGGTCTACGGCATCCTCACCGAGGAGATCCGGCCCACCGACACCAGCGGCGACCTGCTCACCCGGCTCGCCTTCGCCGGGTCCGGACTGCTCGCCGCCACCATGGACGGCATCGAGGACGGCACCCTGCGCGCCGTCGAACAGCCCCACGACGGGATCTCCCACGCGCCCAAGATCACCGTGGAGGACGCCCGTATCGACTGGACCGCCCCCGCGATGCGCGCCGACCGCGTGGTGCGCGGCTGCACGCCCGCCCCGGGTGCGTGGACCGTCTTCCGCGGCGAACGCCTCAAGCTGATCTCGCTGGGCCTGGTGCCCGACCGCACGGACCTGGAACCGGGCGAGCTGGCCCCCGCCAAGAACAACGTGTACGCCGGCACCGGCTCGCACGCCGTGGAGCTGCTGTGGGTGCAGCCGCAGGGCAAGAAGCCGATGCGGGCCGCCGACTGGGCGCGCGGGGTGCGGATCGCACCCGGCGAGCGGCTCGGCGGAGCCGACGTAGGCTGATCGGTGGGGACGGCGCCCGAGCGCGGACGTCCCCAAGCACCACGCGCAGGACCCGCCCGCAGGACCCGCAGGACTGGCACCACTCGCACCACCTGTAGCACTCGTAGCACTCGTAACCCCGGAGCACCTTTCACGTGAGCGAACAGCCCCGTCAGCCCCGTCGCAAGCCTGCCCCCGCAGGCGCGGGCGGCAAGCAGGCCAAGCCCTACCGCCGGCCCCAGAAGGACCCCGTCCGGATGCTGGCCTTCGAGGTGCTCCGGGCGGTGGCCGAGCGCGACGCCTACGCCAACCTCGTGCTGCCGCCGCTGCTCAGGAAGGCCCGCCAGGACGAGACCTTCCAGGCGCGCGACGCGGCACTGGCCACCGAGCTGGTCTACGGGACACTGCGCCGCCAGGGCACCTACGACGCCGTCATCAAGGCGTGCATCGACCGCCCGCTGCGCGAGGTCGACCCGCCGGTGCTGGACGTGCTCTCGCTCGGCGCCCACCAGCTGCTCGGCACCCGCATCCCCACGCACGCGGCGGTCTCGGCGAGCGTGGAACTGGCCCGGGTGGTGCTCGGGGACGGACGCGCCAAGTTCGTGAACGCCGTCCTGCGGAAGATCGCCGCGCACGACCTCGACGGCTGGCTGGAGCGCGTCGCCCCGCCCTACGAGGACGACGCCGAAGAACACCTCGCGGTGTACCACTCGCACCCCAGGTGGGTCGTCAGCGCCCTGTGGGACTCGCTGGGCGGCGGGCGCGCGGGCATCGAGGACCTGCTGGAGGCCGACAACGAACGGCCCGAGGTGACCCTGGTGGCCCGCCCGGGCCGGTCCACGCCGGCGGAACTCCTGGAGGCCGTCGGCGAGGACTCGGCACTGCCGGGCCGCTGGTCGCCGTACGCCGTCCGGATGGCCGAGGGCGGCGAACCGGGCGCGCTGGAGGCGGTCCGCGACGGCCGCGCGGGTGTGCAGGACGAGGGCAGCCAGCTGGTGGCCATGGCCCTGGCGGCCGCACCGGTCGAGGGCCGCGACGAGCGGTGGCTCGACGGCTGTGCGGGCCCGGGCGGCAAGGCGGCGCTGCTCGCGGCGCTCGCGGCACAGCGCGGGGCGTTCCTGCTGGCCTCGGAGAAGCAGCCGCACCGGGCCCGGCTCGTGGAGCGCTCGCTCGCGGGCAACCCGGGCCCGTACCAGGTCATCGCGGCCGACGGCACCCGCCCGGCCTGGCTGCCGGGCTCCTTCGACCGCGTCCTGATGGACGTCCCCTGCTCGGGCCTGGGCGCGCTGCGCCGCCGCCCGGAGGCCCGCTGGCGCCGCCGCCCGGAGGACCTGGAGAGCCTTGCGCCGCTCCAGCGCGGGCTGCTGCGCGAGGCGCTGTCGGCGGTGCGGGTGGGCGGCATCGTCGGCTACGCGACGTGCTCGCCGCACCTGGCGGAGACCCGGGTCGTCGTGGACGACGTCCTGAAGGGCCGCGGCGCGGGCCAGTCCCCGGTGTCCGCGGAACTGATCGACGCACGGCCCTTCATGTCGGGCGTCCCGGCCCTGGGCGACGGCCCCGACGTCCAGCTCTGGCCCCACCTGCACGGCACGGACGCGATGTACCTGGCGCTGCTGAGGCGGACGGCGTAGCCGAGCCGGGTACCGCTCAGTGACAGGCCCCGGCTTCCGGCGCCCCCGCCTCACCTCCCCGACGCCGCCCGGCCGGCTCCCGCATCTCGAAGCCTCCGCCCGGCCGGATCCCGCCCCCCGGGGCCGCTCTCGCACCACCCGGTCCCGGCTGTACCGTGCCCGGTGGTCCCGTCCCGTCCCGCGTGGGGCGACTTGCGGGGTCGTGGCCGGAACCCGGTGGGGGCATGGCAGGCTTGGGGCATGGCCGCTCAGATTTATCCCAGCATCCTGTCCGCCGACTTCGCCCGACTTGCCGAGGAGGCGAAGGCCGTCGAGGGGGCCGACTGGCTGCATGTCGATGTCATGGACAACCACTTCGTCCCGAACCTGACCCTCGGTATGCCGATCGTGGAATCCCTGAGCAGGGCCACGGACATCCCGCTGGACCTTCACCTGATGATCGAGAACCCGGACCGCTGGGCCCCCCAGTACGTGGAGGCCGGCGCGGGTTCGGTCACCTTCCACGCCGAGGCCGCCGCCGCGCCCGTGCGGCTCGCGCGGGAGATCCGGGCCAAGGGGGCGCGCGCCTCGATGGCGCTCAAGCCCGCGACGCCGATCGAACAGTACGAGGACATCCTTCCCGAGCTCGACATGCTGCTGATCATGACGGTCGAGCCCGGCTTCGGCGGCCAGCCCTTTCTCGACATCATGCTCCCGAAGATCCGCCGTACCCGGGAGCTGATCTCCAAGCACGGTCTGGAGCTGTGGCTCCAGGTCGACGGCGGGGTCTCCGCCTCGACCATCGAACGCTGTGCCGAGGCCGGCGCGGACGTCTTCGTGGCGGGCAGTGCGGTCTACGGAGCGGTCGATCCCGCCACCGCCGTGCGCACGCTGCGTGAGCAGGCGGGTGCGGCGATCGCAGCCGCGCCGTGGGCTTGCGACCACTGAACCAAGGGTTGATGAACAGCTCGGTGAACGGGAGCTGTCCAGGCTGATCAACGGCCGTCGGATCTGACAGGATGAACGGCGAGTCGAGAGTGTGAACAGCAGTGAGGAGAACGCGGTGTCTGCAATGTCGGCGGGACGGTCAGCCCTGCGGATGGGACCCGCGGAGCTGGTGCAGGCGGCGGCCATGGCGCGCCGCTTCTACCTGGAGGGCAAGTCCAAGATCCAGATCGCCGAGGAGTTCGGCGTGAGCCGCTTCAAGGTGGCCCGGGTCCTGGAGACCGCCCTCGAACGTGACCTCGTACGGATCGAGATCCGGGTACCGGCCGAGCTCGATGCCGAGCGGTCGGACGCGCTCAGGGCCCGGTACGGGCTCCGGCACGCCGTCGTCGTGGAGTCGCCCGCCGACGCCACCGAGGATGCGCCCGACCCGGAGAACCTGGGCGCGGTCGCCGCCGATCTGCTGGGCGAGCTCGTCAACGAAGGCGACGTACTGGGCCTGGCGTGGGGGCGGTCGACCATTCACATGGCCGCCTCCCTGCACCGGCTGCCGCAGTGCACCGTGGTGCAGCTGACCGGCGTGTACGACGCGGGGACCGCCGAGCGCGGTTCGGTCGAAGCCGTACGCCGGGCCGCCCAGGTCTCGGGCGGTGACGCGCACCCGATCTACGCGCCGATGCTGCTGCCCGATCCGGCGACCGCGGCCGCGCTGCGCAGCCAGACGGGGATCGCGCGTGCCTTCGAGTACTTCGACAAGGTGACGGTCGCGGCCGTGTCGATCGGCTCGTGGGAGCCGGGCATCTCGACGGTGCACGACATGCTGACCGACGAGGAGCGGGAGCACTACGCCTCGCTGGGTGTGGCGGCGGAGATGTCCGCGCATCTGTTCGACTCCGAGGGGCGTCGTGTGGGCCGGGACCTCGGCGAGCGGTGCATCACCGTGGAGGCGGACCGGCTGCGGCGGATTCCCGAGGTCGTGGCGATCGCGGGCGGGCTGCGCAAGGCCTCCGCGATCGGGGCCGTGCTGAGGTCGGGTCTGGTGACCAGTCTCGTCACCGACACGGCGGTCGCCGACTACCTCCTCACCGAGTCGGCCCCAGGACTGCGGCCGGCGTTGGACCGGGCCGACCCGGACGACTGATGCGGTCTGACCGGGCGTGACGGGCCGTGGCGGCCGCTGCTGCCGCCATCGGTGTGGATGGTGCTGGAATTGAGATCCGAACGGCGGACCGCGCGGCGGCCTGCGGGGCGCATACTGGTTCCAATGACAAAGTCAGCAGTACCTCGCCGCCATTTGCCGTCCAGCCCGTTCAAGGCCCCCGTGGAGCAGCCCATCCGGCAGTTCAACGTCGGCGACCGGGTTACCCACGATGAGCACGGCCTCGGCCGTGTCGTCGGAATCGAGGAGGGGATCGCTGTTCTCGTCGACTTCGGTTCGGTTCAGAAGCGAATCCTGAGTCCCTACACCAAGATGGCCGCGCTCTGAGGCCACCGGGCGATTCGCGAGCGAATCGGATATTTGGCACGATCGGTGCATGATCTTTCGGAACGTGCCCCGATCGTTGCTGCGTTTGCTGGGGGCCCTGTTCCTTTGTGCCGCGCTGGTCGGTGCGGTGGGTTGTGGCGGGTCGAAACCCGTACCTGCCGCCGCCAGTGCGAGTGCCTCCGCCGTCCCGGGGTGGGCGAAGGGGATGGCCACCGTACGGGCCGACGGGCTGCCGCAGCAGGCCCGTGACGTGCTCGCGCTGATCGACAAGGGCGGGCCGTACCCCTACCGGCAGGACGGCACGGTCTTCGGGAACTTCGAGAAGGTCCTGCCCCAGCAGAAACGTGGCTACTACCACGAGTACACCGTGCGGACGCCGGGAGAGCGTGATCGCGGAGCCCGGCGGATCGTGACGGGTGAGGGTGGGGAGTTCTTCTACACGGACGACCACTACGACACCTTCAAGGCGGTTCTCCGATGAGCCTGGACCCGCAGCCGCTCGCCCCGGCGCTCGAAGCCGCCGAAGCTGCGGGCTGGACGACCGTACGGCTGGACCTGGGCGGGGTACGGGGCAAGGCCGAGCTGATGCGCCGGTGCGGGGATGCCTTGCGGCTGCCGGAGTGGGTCGGCGGGAACTGGGACGCCTTGGCCGACGCGCTGCGGGACCTGTCGTGGCTCCCGGGTGCCGGGGGCGGGGGGCGGCTGTTGGCCATCAGCTCTTGGCGTGGGTATGCCAGTGCCCGGCCGGGCGAGTGGGAGACGCTGGTCGAGGTGCTGGAGGAGGCCGTGGACTTCTGGCGGGAGCCGGATCCTGGCGGCGGCGGCGGAGGCGGGCCGGAGCTGGTGGTGGTGCTGGCCGAAGCCGAAGCCGAAGCCGGGCCCGGGCCGGTTGACGGGGCTCCGCCCCGGACCCCGCGCCTCAAACGCCGGCGAGGCTGAAAGAGCGCCTCAAGCGCCGGCGAGGCTGAAAGAGCGCCTCAAGCGCCGGCGAGGCTGAAAGAGCGCCTCAAGCGCCGGCGAGGCTGGGTCGGGCCGGGCGGGGCTGAAGGAGTGCCTCAGGCGCTGGCGGGGCTGGGCGGGGCTGAAAGAGTGCCTCAGGCGCCGGCGGGGCTGGGCGGGGCTGAAGGAGCGCCTCAGGCGCCGGCGGGGCTGGGTTGTGCGGCCGGGCTGGGGTGCTTGGGCGGCCTGGTTGGGGGGCAAGCGCTAGGCCTGCCCCCCGTTGGCTCAGTCCTGCGGGGTGTTCGGGATCCAGGGTGGGGTTTGGCCCCAGGACCAGACCGGGATCTTGGCCGCATCGACCGGGGGTGGGTTGGAGCCCGAGTAGATCAGGGCCATGCGGGTGCCCCACTCGATGTAGTAGGCGAACACCCCCCGGAATTCCGGGTCCGTCGGGAGGCCGACCTCGTCGGCCGTGTCCATCAGCAGGTCCACCCAGCGGCGGCGCTGCTGCTCGGTGATCGCCCGGCCCAGGTGCTTGGTGGCCATGTGCTGGTGGCCGCCGTGGTGGGCGGTGTAGTCCGCGGGGCCGCCGAAGACCTCCGACAGCCAGACCGCGACGTGCTGCGGGTGTTCCGAGTCCATGCCGGCGAAGACCGGGGCCAGGATCTCGTCCTGCAGGGCGTGGGTGTAGAAGGCGTCCGTGAGGCGGTTCATCGCCTCCGCTCCGCCCATCCACTCGTAGATGGTGGGTGTGGTGCTCATCGTTATCCGGCGGCCTTTCCCGTGCCCACGACGCCCGTCACGAGGTAGTGCTGCATCTCCTCGATGGCCGTCACGTACGGACGGATCGCGTTGAAGAAGGCCGGGAAGTGCTCGCCCTTGCGGAACCCGCCCAGGTGGTCCTCGATCGAGGTCCAGCGGATCCGGAGGATGTAGCGCTCCTTCTCCTCGTCGCAGCGGGCCAGCTCGTAGTCGATGCACTCGGGCGAAGCGGCCAGGGACTCGGCGGCCCGGGCGTACGCGTCCTCGAAGGCCGACTGGTCGTCCAATGCGATCCGGTAGCGGATGTATTCGACGGTGGTGGTCATGGGTGCGTGCCTCTCCCTGGGTGTAGGTCGTCGCCAGCCTTACGCGATCACGCGCCGCCGTGGGGCGGATTCGTCATTCGGACTCGGACTTCATGGAGTCGGTGGGTTCCGAGACGTCGGGGCCCTGGGCGCGGACCCGCTGGACCTTGTCCAGGGAGTCGCGCAGCTCAGTCAGCCACTCGTCCGTGTTGCGGCCGACGAGCCGGACGCACCAGGCGAGGGCGTCGGCCCGGCTGCGGGCCACTCCGCCGGCGACCAGCGTGTCGAGGACCTGGCGTTCGGACTGGCGCAGGCGGGTCATCACCGGGACGGCGAGGTGGGTGAACAGGGTCGTCTCCTCACCCACCCGCACGCCCCAGGCAACCTTCCGGCGGTAGAGCTCTTCGGCCTCGCGGGCCACTTCGATGCGCTGTTCGCGGGTGCGTTCGCGGAACTCCTTGACCGATTCGGTCGCCGGTATGACGCCGACGACCGTGATCTCCTCGCGGTCGAGGGTGACCGAGTCCAGGGACTCGTAGACGTCGACCGGCAGGCGCTCGGCAAACCACGCGCGGAGCTGTTCGCTCTGTTCGGCTGTAATCATGTAATCAACGTTGCATCCGTTGTGGCCTTGATCGCAAGGCTCGCGGTGTTCGCTCTCAGCCCATCGAGCGGTAGCGGTGGATCAGCGAGACGGCCATCGCGCCCTCGCCGACCCCCGAGGCGACCCGTTTCACCGAGTGGGCGCGGACGTCGCCCGCCGCGAAGACTCCGGGGACGCTCGTCTCCAGGGGGTACGGGGCGCGCTCCAGGCTCCACTCGGCCGGGAGTTCGCCGCCGTTCGAGATCAGGTCCGAGCCGGTGAGGACGAAGCCGTACTCGTCGCGCTCGACGACGCCAGTGAGCCAGTCGGTGTGCGGGCGGGCGCCGATGAAGGTGAACATGAAGCGGGCCGGGATCTCGGTGTCCTCGCCCGTGTCCGCGTCGTGGAGGGTGAGGCGTTCGAGGTGCTCCTCGCCGTCCAGCCGGACCACCGTCGTCCGCACCTTCACCTCGATGTTCGGGGTGCGGTCGATCTCGTCGATCAGGTAGCGGGACATGCTCGCGTCCAGGGAGGCCGCGCGGACCAGGATCGTCACGCGGGCGGCGTACTTGGCGAAGTGCACCGCCGCCTGGCCCGCGGAATTGGCCCCGCCGACGATGAACACGTGCTGCGAGATGCAGGCCGAGCTCTCCGTGGTGGCCGCGCCGTAGTAGAGGCCGGCCCCTTCGAAGCGGTCCGCGCCGGGGGCGTCGAGGCGGTTGTACGAGACCCCGGTGGCCAGCAGCACCGTCTCGGCGGAGATCTCCGTGCCGTCCGCCAGGGTCAGGATCTTGGCCGGGTCGTCCCGGGTCAGCGAGACCACCTCCACGGGGTGCAGGATCTCGGCGCCGAACCGGGAGGCCTGGATGGTGGCCCGGCGGGTCAGGTCGCCGCCCGAGAGGCCCGAGGGAAAGCCGAGGTAGTTCTCGATCAGGCTGGACGTGCCCGCCTGGCCGCCCGGGGCGCGGGAGTCCAGCATGAGGGTCGACAGGCCCTCCGAGGCCGAGTAGACGCCCGCCGCCAGGCCCGCCGGGCCCGCGCCGACGATGACGCACTCGTAGTGCGGGCGGGAGGCGGTGGTGGCCAGGCCCAGGCGCTGGGCGAGCTGGGTGTCGGTCGGGGCCGAGAGGACCGACCCGTCGGGGAAGCGGACGAGGGGGAGCGCCCCGTCGGGCTGGGCGGCTATCAGGGTCAGCGCCTCGGGGTCCCGCTCGACGTTGAGGAAGCGGAACGGCTGGCCGTTGCGGGTGAAGAAGTCCCGCACGGCGTGGGTGCCGGGGGAGACGAGGTGGCCGGCGACGATGATCCCGTCGTACGCCGGCCGGTAGGTGGCCAGCCAGTCCGACAGCAGGTCGTCCAGGACCGGGAAGAGCCGCTCGTGCGGCGGGTCCCAGGGCTTGAGCAGGTAGTAGTCCAGTCGGACCCGGTTGATCGCGGTGATCGCGGCGTCGGTCTCCGCGTAGGCAGTCAGCAGGACGCGGCGGGCGTCCGGGAAGCGGCTGACCGCCTCCAGCAGGAACTCGACGCCGGTCACGTCCGGCATGCGCTGGTCCACGAGGAACAGCGCCGGGTCGTGGCCGCGTTCGTCGAGGGAGTCCAGGATCTTCAGGGCGTCGGCGGCCGAGGAGGCGCCGAGCACCCGGTATCGGTCGCCGTAGGCGCTGCGCAGGTCGCGGCGGACGGCGCGCAGCACCTGCGGGTCGTCGTCCACGGCGAGGATGACCGGCTTCTTGTGCTCCGCGCGTTCGGCGGCCGCGGCCGCCGAGGTGGCGGTGGCGGCGGCGGAACTCTCCGGGGCCGCGCTCATGCCGGGTCCAGCATCAGCTGGTCGGCGTAGCACCAGGCCCAGTCCTCGCCGGGCTCGTGGGAGGCCGCGATGGCGTGCTCGGTGGTCCGGTAGTGCCGGGTGGCGTGACGGTTCCTCGACGAGTCGCAGCATCCGACGTGCCCGCAGCTGAGGCACATCCGCAGGTGCACCCAGGTGTCGCCGGCGATGAGGCACTCCTCGCAGCCCACGGCCGTGGGTTTCACCGGACGTATCTGATCGCCGTGTGTGCACAACAGGTCCATCGCCATCGTCCCCGTCCCTCTCCTCGTGCTCTTGCCCGTGCTGTCGCTCGCGCTGTCACTCGTTCATCGAATCGGCTCGTTCGCCCGTGATTCACGGCGCGTCCAGACGATAGGGCGGAGCCACCGGAATGGTTCATCGATTCGGCCGAAGTCAGGTAGTCCTGAAGCTACTTCATGACGTCTGCGGACGACTTCCTGAGGTGCCGCCACGACCTGGCCCGCTACCTCACGAAGTCGCATACCAGCGCTTTGACGAAGCCCCTGGGCACGGCCAGTGTGGGGGACGCCAACGACAACAGGCGGCGCCTGGAGGAATACGTGAGCAGAAAGATTCTGGTCATTGTCTCCGAACACGGTTACTGGGCCGAGGAACTGATAGGCCCCGTATCGAAGTTCGACGAGCGGGGCTACGAGGTCATATTCGCCACGCCGACCGGAAAGCGTGCACACGCTCTTCCGCCGAGCCTCGACGCGAACTACATCGATCCCCCGCTGGGACGCTCGGTCACCACCGAGGAGAACGCCCGGCTGGGGCGCGAGTTCGAGCAGTCGAGCCGGCTGGACTCGCCGCTCGACATCGAGGCGTGGGTCCCCGAGCGTCCGTACACGAGCGACGAGGGCTATCTGCCCAAGCTGGAGCAGTACCACCGCGATCTCGACAAACTCGACGCCGACATCGCCGGGTACGACGCGATCCTCATCGTCGGCGGCAGCGGCCCGATCGCGGACCTCGCCAACAACGAGCGCGTGCACGCCCTGATCCTGGCCTTCCGGAAGGCCGGCAAGGTCGTCGCCGCCGAGTGCTACGGCGTCGCCTGCCTGGCCTTCGCCCGGGACTGGGGCGACCGCAGGAGCATCATCTGGGGCAAGCACGTGACCGGCCACTGCAAGGAGTACGACTACAAGGACGGCACCGGATTCCTCGGTACCGACTTCAACATGGGGCCGCCGCCGTATCCGCTGGAATACATCCTGCGCGACGCGACGGGCCCGCGCGGCGCGTACCACGGGAACTTCGGCAAGCCGGTGTCGGTCATCGTCGATTTCCCCTTCGTCACCGGACGTTCCACCCCCGACTCATATCTCACGGGGCAGAAGATCGTGGAAGTCCTGGAGGACGGTCTCACCCGATACGGCTGGTGATCCCGGAGGCCGCAGGGAAATCGGAGAGTTGAGGGGGAAGTCATGGAAGCCACTCCCGGACGGGAAAGGCTGATCGAGCAGTTCAAGGCCGACGGCCTGAATGTGATGTTCGGAAATCCGGGGACGGTGGAACAGGGATTCCTCGACGCGGTGGACGCGGCGGAGGACTTCCACTACATCCTCGCCCTCCAGGAGACCGTGGCCGCCGGCATCGCCGACGGGTACGCCCGGGCGACCGGCGGCGCGGCCCTGCTCCAGCTGCACTCCGGCGTCGGCCTGGGCAACGGCATTGGCATGCTCTACCAGTCGCTGCGCGGCCACACCCCGCTCGTCGTGGTCGCCGGTGACGCAGGGGTGCGCTACGACGCCATGGACGCGCAGATGGCCTCCGACCTGGTGGCCATGGCCAAGCCGGTGACCAAGTACGCGACGCGGGTCACCGACCGGCACTCGGTCCTGCGCACCATCCGGCGGGCCGTGAAGATCGCGCTCACCCCGCCCCGCGGGCCCGTGTTCGTGGCGCTGCCCATGGACGTGCTGGACGAGCTCAATTCCGAGCCCGTCCTGCCCTCCACGGAGGTGCTCACCGACGTGTCGCCCTCGCCGGCCTCGGTGGGGCGGGCGGCCGAGCTGCTCGCCTCCGCCGAGCGGCCGGTCGTCCTGGTCGGGGACGGGGTCGCGCTCTCCGGGGCGCAGAACGAGCTCGTCGCCGTCGCCGAGCTGCTGGGCGCCGACGTGTACGAGGTCGACTCGTCCGAGGTGAACATCGCGGCCTCGCACCCGCTGCGGCGGGGCCAGACCGGGCACATGTTCGGCCCGCACAGCAAGGAGCTCGTCGGGGACGCCGACGGGGTGCTGATCGTCGGCACCTATGTCTTCCCGGAGGTCTTCCCCGAACTGGAGAGCCCCTTCCGGGCGGGCGCCAAGGTCGTCCACATCGACCTCAACGCCTACGAGATCGCCAAGAACCACCCGGTGGACCTGGGCCTGGCCGCGGATCCCAAGCAGGCGCTGCGCGCGCTGGCCGGCGTACTGGAGCGGAGCCTCGGCCCGCAGCGGCGGGCCGCGGCGGCCGCACGCCTCGACGTTCGGACCCGCGAGCGGGTCCGCGAGGTGCGGGAGGCGCGGTCGGCCACGGACGACGGCACGCCGATGGCCGTCTTCCTGAAGACCCTGGCCGAGCGCACCGGCGGGGACCTGATCGTCTTCGACGAGGCGCTGACCACCTCGCCGCTGGTCACCCGGTACCTGCCGGCGGAGCGGCCCGGCGACTACCACCTCACCCGGGGCGGCTCGCTCGGCGTGGGCTTCCCGGGCGCGGTCGGGGCCAAGCTGGCCCGGCCGGACCGGCTGGTGGTCGGCTTCGCGGGCGACGGCGGGTCCATGTACACGTACCAGGCGCTGTGGACGGCGGCCCGGCACGGCATCGACGCCAAGTTCGTGGTGTGCAACAACCGCAAGTACCGGCTGCTGGACGACAACATCGCCCAGTACTGGCGGGAGCGGGACATCCCGGAGCACGGCTTCCCGGGCTCCTTCGACCTCTCCCACCCCGAGATCGACTTCGCCGGGCTGGCCCGGTCGCTCGGCGCCGGCGGGATGCGCGTGGAGAAGCCGGACGAGGCGGTCGCCGCCGTGGGCCGGATGCTGTCCCACCCCGGACCGTTCCTCGTCGACATCCAGATCTGACAGCCGACAGCCATCCGACGCAAGGCCCCGTACGGACAGGAGGAGACCGCATGCCCGCCGAGCGGCAGCTGACCGAGGACGCGATCCGCAGTTTCGCCGAGAACTGGTACGTGGCGCTGGACCAGCACGTGGGTCTGGACGACGTGCTCGCCCTGATCACCGAGGACCTGGAGTTCAAGGTCCCCGAGGACACCTTCCTCGGACACGACGGGTTCGGCCGCTGGTACGCGGCCGTCACCCACCGCTTCTTCGACGAGGTGCACACCGTCACGAAGGTGGAGCCCGTCATCCAGGGCGACCGGGCGGTCGTCCGGGTCCTCGTCAACTGGCAGGCCAAGATCTGGGACCCGCCGGCCGCCCGCAGCCAGTGGCTCGGCTTCGACGCCGACCAGACCTGGACGGTCGTGGCCGGTCCGGACGGACCGCTGATCAAGCAGTACACCGTCAACGACCTGGCGCCGATGCCCGGTTCCGGCTCGCTCTGAGCGCCGGCGAAGGAGAAGCGACGATGACCGAAGTGACACGAGAGCGGGTCGAGGCGGCCTACGCCGCCCTCGGCTCCGGCGACCGGGCGCGCATCCTGGAGTACTACTCCGAGGACCTGCGCTGGCTGGTGCCGGGCAGCCACCCGCTGGCCGGCTGGTACGAGAGCCTGGACGCCTTCCTGGAGCTGATGGGGCAGACCCACAAGCTCACGGGCGGCACCTTCCGGATGGACATCCAGGCGGTCCTCGTCGGCGAGGACTGCAGCGCCGACGTGTGCCGCAACGTGGCCCTGCGGGACGGCGCGGACGAGACGAGCACGTCCCCGTACGAGCGGATGGACTACCCGGTCTTCCACTTCATGCGGTGGCGCGGCGGCCGGATCGTCGAGGGCCGCGACGGGCTCTTCGGGGACTCGGCGACCGCCTTCAGCCAGTTCTGGGCGCCGTTCGCGCCGGACGGAACCCGCAGGGACCGATAGGGGGTTGGGCACGATGGACCGACACGAGAGCCACACCGAAATCCTTCGGAAGTACTACGAGTACGCCAACGCCGGGGACTGGGACCGCTGGTGCGACCTGTTCGCCGACGACCAGGTGATGGACGAGCAGCTCGCCGGCCACATCGAGGGCCTGGACGTGCTGCGCTCGATGATGAAGGGCATGGGCACGATGTACCGGGTCTTCCGGAACGAGCCCGTGCACTTCGTCGTCGACGGGGAGAAGGCCGCGGCCGTCTCGCACCTGACCGCGGTCAGCGCCTCCGGCGAGGCCATCGAGGCCGAGGTCATGAACTTCTTCCGGATCGTGGACGGAAAGATCGCCTACATGGCGAACTACCACGACACGGTTCCCTTCCAGGTGCTGAGCCAGGGCTGAGGGGGATCCGTGAGCGTCGAAGAGTACGACTACATCGTCGTGGGATCCGGCACCGCCGGCAGCGTGCTGGCGGACCGGCTCTCCGAGGATCCGGACGTCTCCGTCCTGGTCCTGGAGGCGGGCGGCTCCCGCATCCCGCCCGAGGTGGACGACCCGTCCTCCTGGTACAAGCTCCTCGGCGGGCCGGTGGACTGGGGCTACACCAGCACCCCGCAGCCCGGACTCGACGGCCGCCGTACGTACGAACCGCGCGGCAAGGCCCCCGGCGGCAGCAGCAACCTCTACATCATGATGCACATCCGGGGCCACGCCTCGGACTTCGACAACTGGGCCTACCAGGGCGCCGCCGGCTGGTCCCACGAGGACGTGCTGCCCTACTTCGCCCTGCTGGAGGGCCAGGAGGACGCCACCGCCGCCACCACGGGCACCCGCGGCCCGCAGCGGATCACCAACGCCGGGCGGCACGACCCCAACCCGGTCTCCCGCGCCTTCATCGACGCCGCCGTCGAGCTGGGCCACCAGGAGATCGACGACTTCAACACCGACGGCCCCCGGCGCGGTCTCTTCGGCACCGGCTGGCACCACATCGACGTGGCCGACGGCCGCCGCCAGGGCGTCCTCGCCGCCTACCTGGAGCCGGCGCTGCGGCGCCCCAACCTGACCCTGCGCACCAACGCGCAGAGCACCCGGCTGCTGTTCGACGGGGACACCTGCACGGGCGTCGAGTACGTCCAGCTGAAGGCTCCCGCCACGCTTTCGGACAGCGACGTTCCGGGCCGGACCGTCCGGGACGGCCACAGCAGCGTCGCGGCGCCCGGGACGCACACCGTACGGGCCCGCCGCGAGGTGATCGTGGCGGCCGGGGCGATCGAGTCCCCGAAGCTGCTGCTGCTCTCCGGCATCGGCCACCCCGAGCAGCTGCGCGAGCACGGCATCGAGGTCACCGCGGCCCTGCCCGGGGTCGGCGAGAACTTCCACAACCACGTCCTGACCGGGCTGATGGCCGAGGTCACCCAGGAGCTCCCGCCGCCGGCGCAGAACCTGTCGGAGAGCGCTCTATTCCTGTCCTCGCAGCCCGGGCTGCCCGCCCCCGACCTGCAGATCGCCTTCGTCCACGTGCCGTTCGACGTGATCGTCGGCCAGGACCACCCCAATACGGTGTCGATCCTGCCCGGTGTCGTACGGCCCGTATCGCGCGGCTGGATCAAGCTGGCGAGCGCCGATCCGCTGGCCCACCCGCTGATCAACCCGAACTACCTGGGTGACCGGTGGGACCTGGAACGGATGGTGCAGGGCGTCAAGATCGCCCGGGAGATCTTCGCGACCTCCGCCTTCTCCCCCTGGTACAAGCAGGAGCTCCAGCCCGGCCCGGGCTACGTGAGCGACGACGACCTGCGGACCTTCGTGAAGCAGAAGTCGGAGAGCTACCACCACCAGGCCGGCTCCTGCCGCATGGGCATCGACGACCTCTCCGTCGTCGACCCCGAGCTGCGGGTGCACGGCGTACGGAACCTGCGCGTGGTCGACGCGAGCGTGATGCCCGCGGTCCCGTCCGGCAACTGCCACACCGCCATCGCGATGATCGCCGAGCGCGCGGCGGACTTCCTGAAGGGAGCCTCCCGTGTCTGACGCGGTGCTGCGCGAGGGCGCGCTGTCCGGGACCCGGATCGCGGTCCTGGTCGAGAGCGACTACTACGAGCCGGAGATCTTCTACTACCAGCGCCGCTTCGCCGAGGAGGGCGCCGAGGTCGACTTCCTGACCCGGCTGTGGGGCAACGACTCCATCACCTTCACCGGGCACGAGTACCGGGCGCCCTTCACGGCCACGCAGTCCCTGGAGGGACTGGGCGACGCGGAGCTGCGCCGGTACGCGGCGATCATCGTGCCCTCCGGCATGGTGGCCGACCGGCTGCGCTACACCGAGGACGTGGACGTCCTCGCCCCGGCGACCGAGCTGCTGCGCCGGGCCTTCGAGGAGCCGACGGTCCTCAAGGGGATCATCTGCCACGGCATGTGGCTGGCCTCCTCGATCCCGGACAAGATCCGCGGCCGCAAGGTGGTCTGCCACAACAACCTCATCGGTGACGTCCGGAACATGGGCGGGGAGTACGTCGACGAGGACGTGGTGGTCGACGGGGACCTGGTCACCGGCCGCACCGGAGCCCACCACCACCTGTTCGCCCGCCGGATCATCGAGCTGATCGCGGCCGGCCGGGGCCGGGGAGCCGGCTGATGGCGGCCGGGCTGCGGTGGTCCCACGTAGGACTGAACTGCACGGACCAGAAGACCACCGAGGAGTTCTACACCCGGTACTTCGGCTTCACCCGGGCCCGGGTGGTCGACCTCGGGGAGACGCAGATCGTGTTCCTGCGCCAGGGGGACGCGTACCTGGAGCTCTTCGCGGCCGGCGAGACCGGCCCGGCCCGCCCGGCGAACGACGACGGCCCGCAGGCCCCCGGCCGGATGCGCCACCTGGCCTTCCAGACCGACAGCGTGGACGCGTTCCTGGCCGAGCTGGGCGACGCGGCGGAAGTGACCCTGGGACCACTGGACTTCGACGACTTCATCTGCGGCTGGCGGACCGTGTGGGTCCGCGATCCCGACGGGGTCATCGTCGAGGTCAGTCAGGGATACGAGGACGACGGCTCTCACGACAAGGACGGTGCGTGACCCATGGCTGACGCCGTGACCTTCTCCTTCTCCGACACGATCGCGGGATACGTCACCCGCTTCGACTCCGGGGCCCGGCTGCTGAGGCTGAAGACCTCCGACGGACGCGAGTTCGACGTCTCCCTCGCCGGTGACCCCAGCGCCGAGCTGGTCCGCAACCTGGACGAGCCCTACATCGACGCCTCCGGGCACATCGACGAGATGCTCTCGCCCGGACGGTTCCTCTTCGTCTACGGGGTCCACTACCCGGAGCACGGCGGACGCTTCGACGCCAAGCGCCTGGTCTTCCTGGGCCGCGGGGCCGAGGACTACCGCTTCGAGGAGCCCAGCTGGTGGATCAAGCAGATCGAATCCCTGGCCGACTTCTACAAGCGGGCGCAGTTCGGCGACGGACCGGTGGACTTCACCGGGTACCGCACCGAGATCCGGCTCGGCGGTGACAAGACCGCCAGCCACGTCCAGGAGACCGACACGATCTCCCGCCTGGTCTACGGCATGGCCTCGGCCTACCTGCTGACCGGCAAGGACGAGTACCTGGAGGTCGCCGAGCGCGGCACCGAGTACCTGCGCAAGCACATGCGGGTCGTGGACAGCGAGGAGGACGTGGTCTTCTGGTACCACGGCATCAGCGTCGACGGGGACAGCGAGCGCAAGCTCTTCACCTCGGAGTTCTCCGACGACTACGACGCGATCCCGATGTACGAGCAGATCTACGCGCTGGCCGGCCCCATCCAGACGTACCGGGTCACCGGTGACATTCGGATCAAGAACGATGCGGACGCCACCATCAGGCTGTTCGACAAGTTCTTCTTCGACCCGGAGCAGGGCGGCTACTACTCGCACATCGACCCGATCCTCTTCAGCGCCGACCACGAGTCCCTCGGCGAGAACGCCGAGCGCAAGAACTGGAACTCGGTCGGCGACCACGCGCCCGCCTACCTGATCAACCTGTACCTGGCGACCGGCGACCAGAAGTACGCCGACTTCCTCGAATACACCTTCGACACCATCGCGGACAAGTTCCCGGACTACAAGAACAGCCCCTTCGTCCAGGAGCGCTTCTTCCGCGACTGGTCGCACGACACCGCGCACAGCTGGCAGCAGAACCGCGCGGTGGTCGGACACAACCTGAAGATCGCCTGGAACCTGATGCGGATGAACTCGCTGAAGGCCAAGCCGGAGTACGAGCAGCTCGCCAAGAAGATCGGCGAGATCATGCCGGCGGTCGGCAGCGACGTGCAGCGCGGTGGCTGGTACGACGTCGTCGAGCGGATCAAGGACGGCGACCAGGAGGCGTACCGGTTCGCCTGGCACGACCGCAAGGCCTGGTGGCAGCAGGAGCAGGCGATCCTCGCCTACCTCATCCTGAACGGCACGGTCGGCGGCGACGCGAACCTGCGCGAGGCCCGGCAGGCCCAGGCCTTCTACAACACCTTCTTCCTCGACCACGACGAGGGAGCCGTCTACTTCAACGTGCTCGCCAGCGGTACGCCGTACCTGCTCGGCACCGAGCGGCTCAAGGGCAGCCACTCGATGTCCATGTACCACTCGGCGGAGCTCTGCTACCTCTCCGCCGTCTACAACAACCTGCTCATCAACGGCCGGGAGATGGACTTCCACTTCCAGCCCGACCCGACGAACCTGCCCGACCGCGTCCTGCGCGTCTCGCCCGACCTGCTTCCCGCCGGTTCGGTGCGGATCGCGTCCGTGGAGATCGACGAGAAGCCGTACACCGACTTCGACGCCGATGCCCTCACCGTACGGCTGCCCGACGTGCAGAGCCGCGTGAAGGTCAAGGTCCGGCTGCGTCCAGTGGCCAAGAAGTAGCGCTCAACGGGGGGCGCCCCAACCAGAGGGGAATGCAATGACTCTCAACGTCAAGGAACGCCGGAACAAGACGGGCACCGTGCTCGTCGCCACCGGCGAGATCAACAGCGAGACATCCGGATCGCTGCTCCAGGCACTGCTGCCGCTGGTCCGCGAGGGCAAGCCGCTGAAGATCGACCTCACGGCGGTCTCCTACGTCTCCAGCGCGGGCCTGCGCACCCTGCTCGTGGTCTACCGCGAGGCGCAGCACGCCGGCGTCGCGGTCACCCTCTACGGGGTGAGCGAGGAAGTCCGGTTCGTCATGTCGGCCACCGGGTTCCTCGACTTCTTCGAGACCGGCGAGGCCGTCGCCGCGGCGGCCAAGGCCAAGGCCAAGGCCAAGGCCGCGCGATGACCGAGACCCGGTCCGAGCAGGTGCTGCGCGTCGACGCGTACCCGACCCACGAGGTGGGCGGGTACCGCGTCCGCGCCGGCAAACCGTTCCCCTTCGGGGCCAACGTGGTCCCCGGCGGGGTCAGCTTCTCCGTCTTCTCCGACCAGGCCACCTCCATGACCCTGGTCATCTTCAAGCGCGGAGAACCCGAGCCGATGGCCGAACTGGAGTTCCCCGAGGAATTCCGCACCGGCAGCGTCTTCGCCATGACCGTCTTCGGCCTCGACCACGAGAACATCGAGTACGGGTACCGGGCCGACGGCCCCTACGACCCGGTCACCGGCCACCGCTTCGACGCCCGGCAGGTGCTCTCCGACCCGTACGCCCGGCTGATCGCCGGCCGGGACGTGTGGGGCGTGGAGCCGGACCGCAGCCGCGGCTACCAGTACCGCTCCCGCGTCTGCCTCCAGGACTTCGACTGGGGCGACGACACCCCGCTGGGCATCCCCGCCGAGGACCTCGTCGTGTACGAGACCCACGTGCGCGGCTTCACCCGGCACCCGTCCTCGCAGGTCACCGCACCCGGCACCTTCGCGGGGCTGCGCGAGAAGATCCCGTACCTGAAGGAACTCGGGATCAACTGCATCGAGCTGCTCCCGGTGTTCGAGTTCGACGAGAGCGACAACCCGCGCACCAACCCGGAGACGGGCGAGCAGCTCTTCGACTACTGGGGCTACAACACCGTCTCGTTCTTCGCGCCCAAGGCCGGCTACGCGGCCACCGGACGCTACGGCATGCAGGGCGACGAGTTCCGCACCCTGATCAAGGACCTGCACGCGGCCGGCATCGAGGTCATCCTCGACGTCGTCTTCAACCACACCGCCGAGGGCAACGAGCAGGGCCCGACGATCTCCTTCAAGGGGCTCGACAACGCCACGTACTACATGCTCACGCCCGAGGGGTACTACTTCAACTTCAGCGGCACCGGCAACACCGTCAACTGCAACCACCCCGTCGTGCGCAACTACGTGCTCGACTGCCTGCGCCACTGGGTCGCCGACTACCACATCGACGGCTTCCGCTTCGACCTGGCGGCCATCCTCGGCCGGGCCCTGGACGGCACCCCGCTGCCCAACCCGCCGCTGCTGGAACTGCTCGCCTACGACCCGGTCCTGCGGCACACCAAGCTCATCGCCGAGGCCTGGGACGCCGGCGGCCTCTACGAGGTCGGCAACTTCCCGGCGTACGGCCGCTGGGCCGAGTGGAACGGCAAGTACCGCGACACCGTGCGCAGCTTCCTCAAGGGCGACCCCGGCGTCACCGGCGAGCTGGCCACCCGGATCGCCGGCTCGCCCGACCTGTACTCCAGCCGCGGCACCTCCGCCTCGGTCAACTTCCTCACCGCCCACGACGGTTTCACCCTGGCCGACCTCGTCTCGTACAACGACAAGCACAACGAGGCCAACGGCGAGGGCAACAACGACGGCGGCAACGACAACGCCAGCTGGAACTGCGGGGCCGAGGGGCCGACCGACGACCCCGAGATCAACCGGCTGCGGACGCGCCAGATGAAGAACGCCCTGGCCATCCTCTTCACCAGCCAGGGCATCCCGATGCTGCTGGCCGGGGACGAGGTCGCGCGCACCCAGCAGGGCAACAACAACACCTACTGCCAGGACAACGAGCTCTCCTGGTTCGACTGGGACCAGGTCGACGACAACGCCGAACTGCTCCGGTTCACGCGGGAGATGATCGAGTTCCGCAAGCACCACCGCGAACTGCGCTCCACCGCCCACCCCACCGGCCGGGTCCGCGAGAACCTGGGCCTGCCGGACATCAGCTGGCACGGGGAGCGGGCCTGGCAGCCCGACTGGTCGGCCGAGAGCCGGCTGCTGGCGGTGGCCCGCTGCGGTACCGGTGACGACGACGTGGTGTACGTGGCCATGAACGCGCACTGGGAGTCGCACGACCTGGAACTGCCCGCCCTGCCGGGAGGCCGGAGCTGGCACCTGTTCGCCGACACCGGGGCCGAAGCACCGTACGACATCCGCACCCCCGGGGCCGAGCAGGAGCTGGACAACGCCGGGAAGTACCTGATCGGCCCGCGCTCGGTCGTGATCCTGGTGGGCCGCACGAACGATCGCGACGACCTCGACACGCCCTGACCGAAGGAGACCTGACATGCCGCTTTCCGTGTCCCTGAGCATCGAGGGCGACACCACCGTGATCGAACTGACGGGCGAGCTGGACGCCAAGACCGCGCCGGACTTCCACCGGACCATCGAGAAGGCCGCCGGCCACGGCACCCAGACCGTCGAGATCAGGATGGCCGGCGTCGGCTACATGGCCAGCGCCGGACTGCGCTCCCTGGTCTTCGCCCAGCAGAAGGTCGCGAACGACGTCACCATCAAGGTGGTCGGTGCCATCGAGCCCGTGTCCCGGACCATCCGGACCGCCGGGCTCGACCGGAGCATCGTTCTCTCCGATGAGTGACCACCGTGACTGACATGGTCGAACTGGCGAGGACGTCCCGCGTACTGGAAGTGCCCGCAACGGTGGGGGCACTGGGCGAAATCGCCACGTTCATCCTGCGGCTGGCCGGAACGGCGCACCTGGACAAGGGTGCCACCTACCGGCTCCGGCTGGCCGTGGACGAACTGGCCACGAACGTCGTGATGCACGGGTACCGGGGCGGCGACGGACGGATCACCGTCCGCGGCCGCTCCGGCCCGGGCGGGGTGCAGATCGTCATCGAGGACACCGCACCCCCCTTCGACCCCGTCGAAGGCCGCCTGCCGCCCGCCCCCGGGGTCCCCCCGGAGGAGCGGCGGATCGGCGGCCTCGGCATCCACCTGGCGCTGACCAGCGTGGACGAGTTCGGCTACGCGCACAGGGACGGCCGCAACATCAGCACCCTGACTGTGAAGGCTGAGGGGACGGACCGATGCCCTCCACGACCGTGATCATCCTCGACGTGTACCCGCCACCGCCGCCCGAGCTGCTCGACGCTCTGCGGACGATGGACGCGGCACTCGTCACCCGCTCCCTGACGGAGCTGCGCGAAGGCGCGCTGGAACTGCTGCCCGTCGCGGACGTCCTGCTCGCCCCGGCCGAGTCCGACGGGGAGGCGGTACGGATGGCCGTACGCCGGCTCCGCCGCTGGGCCGGGGCCCCCATCGTGGTCGTCTGGACCGTGACGGAGTTCGCCGCCCTGGAGGAGCACGTCCGGATCGGGCACGACTACCTCGTACCGCCCTTCCTGCCCGCCCTCGTCGGGGCCCGGCTGCACAGCTGCTCGGAGCGCGCCGGACTCGGCCGCACCCTGCGGGAGGCCGACGCCCGCGCCGAACTCATGGGCTACGAGAAGGAACTGGAGATCGGCCGGGAGATCCAGGCGGGCTTCCTGCCCGAATCGATGCCCGTCCCCGACGGCTGGGAGATCGACGTGCGGTTCCGTCCCGCCCGGCAGGTCGCCGGAGACTTCTACGACGTCTTCGAGATCTCCCGAGGCCGCCGGCTCGCCTTCGTCGTCGCCGACGTCTGCGACAAGGGGGTCGGAGCCGCGCTGTTCATGGCGCTCATCCGCTCCCTGCTGCGGCACACCGCCCAGAACAGCGGCCTGCAGCACCTGGTCGCCGCCGGACGCGCCGGCGGCAGCCGGCGGATCCCGGTCGTCGGCGCCACCCCGCTGCTCAACGCGGTCACCGCCACCAACGGCTACCTCACCCGCAACCACCTGCGGCAGGGCTACTTCGCCACCCTCTTCTTCGGGGTGCTCGACCCGCTCACCGGCAGCCTCGTCTACATCAACGGCGGCCACAACCCGCCCCTGCTGCTGCCCGCCGACGGCAGCCCGCCCGTCGCCCTCCACATCACCGGACCGGCCGTCGGCATCCTGCCCGACTGCGTCTACACCCTCGGCTACGCCCAGCTCGACCCGGGCGACACCCTGTTCGCCTTCACCGACGGGGTCCCCGAGGCCCGCTGCCCGAACGGCAGCTTCCTCGGCGACGACCGGATGCTGGAACTGCTCGCCGGCCCACCGGTCAGCGGCAAGGACGTGGTCGACCGGATGGACCTGGCGGTGCGCGAGCACACCGGCACCGCCGAACAGCACGACGACGTCACCATGCTGGCCCTGCACCGGCCACGCGCGGCGCGGGGGCCGCGCGCGGACGGTGCCGGCACCCGGGTGGTGGCCTAGATGACCCGCACCATCGTCGTGCACTCGCACCGCGGTGGGACGGGCAAGTCCTCGGTACTGGCGAACCTCGCGCTGCTCCTCGCGGCCGAGGGACGCCGGGTGGGGGTGGTCGACACCGATATCCAGTCACCCACCCTGGACCTGCTGTTCCGCCTGGGGCCCGGAGCCTCCCTGACCGACTACCTGCTCGGCCGCTGCGAGATCGAGACCACCGCCCAGGAGACGGGCGTACCCGGGCTGTACGTCGTACCGGCCCGGACCGGGACGGCCGCCCTGCGCGAGATCATGGCCGGGGGCTACGACGTGGGGCTGCTGCCGGAGGGCTTCGACCGGCTGGCCGCGCACCACGCCCTCGACGTGCTGCTGCTCGACACCCACGCCGGGCTCAACAACGAGTCGGTGACCGCCATGGCGAGCGCCGACGTACTGATGATCATGGCGCGGGCCGACCGGATCGACCTCTCCGGGGTCGAGGAGACCATCGCCCTCGCCGGGCGCCTGACCTGCCGGCGGACCCTGGTACTGAGCATGGCCCCCGAGGGCATCGACCGCGAAGCGGCCCGTCGGCGCTCCGAGGCGGTCTACGGGGCGCCACTGGCCGGAATCCTTCCCTACTCGCCGGAAATGGCTGCTCTGTACGGGGAGCGCATATTTGCCGAAGCTCACCCCGACCACCCCCTGGTCGGTGAATTCCGCACCATCATCTCGGCGTTGGACGCACGTGACGAAGTATCGCGGGCCTGACGTCGTCCCCCTTACGCCCCCTGCGGGTGGCGTGTTGAATCGGCAGCGAATCCAGAACAAGGAGAGAATCATGAAGATTCTCGTCGTCATGACGGCCAAAGCCACACTGCATCTGCTCGACGGTGAACAGCACCCCTCGGGATTCTGGGCCGAGGAATTCGTCGTGCCCTTCACGCTCTTCAAAGCAGCCGGCCACGACGTGGACGTGGCGACGATCGGAGGCCGGGCGCCGACGGTCGACCAGACGAGCATCGACCCCCAGTTCCTCCAGTGGGTCCGCCCCCAGGGTTCGCCGGACGAGGACACGGCCAACGCCGCCGAATACGTCCGGGTCATCGAGAACACCCCCCAGCTGAGAGCCCCCATCGCACTGGAGACCCTCACCGAGAAGGACATCACGGACTACGACGGGGTGTACGTCAGCGGCGGTCACGGCGCCATCGGCGACCTCCCCAAGTCCGACGAGCTCGCCCAGATCCTGCGCTGGGTCATCGCGCAGGACAAACCGCTCGCCACCGTCTGCCACGGCCACACCTCGCTGCTCGCCCTGCGCGACGGCGAAGGCCGCTGGCCCTTCGAGGGCTACCGGATGACCGCCTTCTCGCACAGCGAGGAACTGGTCACCAACATGGCCGGCCGGCTCCCGCTGATCCTGGAGGTGGAACTCACCCGGCTCGGCGCCCGCTACGAGAAGGCCGAAGCCATCTGGGACTCGCACGTGGTCGTCGACCGCAAGCTGACGACCGGCCAGAACCCCTACTCCTCCAAGGCCCTCGCCGAGACCTTCTTACGGCAGCTCGCGAAGGGCTAGTACCGCCCCCCGCACCCGAAACCGGAAGGCAGCCATGACCAAGCGTGAGCTGAGCGGCCAGCCCCTCGCCAACCCCGGGAAACTGTTCATCGGCGGCGCCTGGGTCCCGGCCCAGGACGGCCGTACCGAACCGGACATCAGCCCCGTGGACGGGCAGGAGATCGTACCGGTGGCCCAGGCCGCCGCCGCCGACGCGGACGCGGCCGTCGCCGCCGCCCGCACGGCGTACGAGGAAGGCCCCTGGAGCAGACTGTCCGCCCAGGAGCGCGCGCTGCGGCTGAACCGGGTCGGTGAGCTCATCGAGCGCGACCTGGAGGAGATCGCCCTGCTGGAGACCGTGGACATGGGCAAGCCGTTCGCGTTCTCCAGCACGGTCGACGCCCCCATGGCCGCCCAGCTCATGCACTACTACGCCGGGGCCGTGACCCGCGTCGACGGCTCCTCGCGCGCCCCGGCCGGCGGCCAGCTCGCCTACACCCTGCGCGAACCGCTGGGCGTGGTCTGCGCCATCACCCCGTTCAACTTCCCGCTGCTGCTGTCGATGACGAAGATCGCACCGGCCCTCGCGGCGGGCAACACGGTGGTCCACAAGCCCTCCCCGGCCACCCCGCTGACCGCCCTGAAGATCGCCGAGCTCTTCCAGGAGGCGGAGATCCCCGACGGGGTGCTGAACGTCATCACCGGTCCGGGCGTGGAACTGGGGGAGACCCTCACCGGCCACCCCGACATCGACAAGATCGCCTTCACCGGGTCCACATCGGTCGGTCAGACGATCATCCGCAAGGCGGCCGGCACCCTCAAGAAGGTGACGATGGAGCTCGGCGGCAAGTCCGCCAACATCGTCTTCGCCGACGCCGACCTCGACGCCGCCGAGGAACTCGCCTTCTTCGGCATCTACTACAACAAGGGCGAGATCTGCACCGCCGGCTCCCGGCTGCTGCTGCAGCGCCCCATCCACGACGAGATGGTCGAACGCCTGGTCCGCCGGGCCGCCGAACTCAAGCCCGGGGACCCGCGCGACCCGGCCACCCTCTTCGGACCGCTGGCCCACCGCGGACAGTTCGACAAGGTCAGCTCGTACATCGAGGTCGGCGAGAAGGAAGGCGCGATCCTGCGCACCGGCGGCAGCGGCTGGACCCCCGAGGGCGCCTCCAGTCAGGGCCTGTACTTCCTGCCGACCATCTTCACCGGCGTCGACAACGGCATGCGGATCGCCCAGGAGGAGATCTTCGGCCCGGTTCTGTCGATCATCCCCTTCGACACCGAGGAGGACGCCGTGCGCATCGCCAACGACAGTGCGTACGGCCTCGCCGCCGGCGTCCACACCAAGGACCTGCGGCGCGCCCACCGGGTCGCCTCGCAGATCAAGGCCGGCACGGTCTGGGTCAATTGCTACAACCAGTACGACCCCGCCGTGCCCTACGGCGGCTACAAGGCCTCCGGCTACGGCCGCGAGTGCGGCCCCGAGTCGCTGGAGAGCTACACCCAGACCAAGTCGGTCTGGATCGGCATGGACTGAGAGCGCGACCGAGTCCGCGACGGGGACCGGGACCGCGACCGGGACCGCGAACGAGACCGCGAACGAGACCCACGAACGAGAACCCATTCCCGAGGAGCGGCAATGCGGACAGGCATCATCGGCACCGGGCGGATCGGCTCGACCCTGGCCAGGATCCTCGTGGCGGCAGGCCACCAGGTCGTCCTCGCCAACGCCCGGGGCCCGCAGACCCTCGGCCCGCTCGTGGCCGAGCTGGGACGGGCGGCCTCGGCGGCGCACCCCGCCGAGGCCGCCGACCGGGCCGAACTCCTGGTGCTGATGGTGCCCTTCGAACGCGTCCGCGGGCTGCTCCCGCCCTACGCCGTGCAGGACAAGGTGCTGGTGGACGCCACGAACGCGTTCGGCGGCCCCGGCACCCCCGCCGACCTCGGCGGGCGCGGCTCCAGCGACCTGGTCGCCGAGTGGTACCCCGACGCCCAGGTCGTCAAATCCCTGAACACCATGCATTTCGAAACCCTCGCCGTCGCCGGAACCGCCCCCGGAGAACGCCTGGCGCATTTCACCGCGGGCGACGACGTGAAAGCGAAGGAAATCGTCGCGGGAATCATCACGGATCTGGGATTCGCACCCGTGGACACCGGCCCGTTGCACTCCGGAGGAATTCTCCAACAGCCCGGCGGGCCCCTTTTCAACCGGCCGCTCACGGAAGCGCAGGCGCTGGCATGGATATCACACTGAGTGTGAACGGAAGACCCGAGCAGTTCTCGGCGCCGCCGAACGAACTGCTCGTGGAACGGCTCCGCGACGGCCTCGGGCTGACCGGCACCAAGGTCGGCTGCGACACCGGCCAGTGCGGCACCTGCGTCGTCCGCCTCGACGGCAGGTCCGTCAAGAGCTGCCTGGTCCTGACCGTCTCCGCCGCCGGCGGCGAGGTGGCCACCATCGAGGGCGAGACCACCCGCGGCGGTGAACTGTCCGGCCTCCAGGAGGCACTGCGCCAGGAGCACGGCACCCAGTGCGGCTTCTGCACCCCCGGCATGGTCATGGCCCTCGGCGAACTCGTCGACTCCACCGCCGGCGGCGAGGCCCCCACCGAACCCGAGATCCGCGAGTGGCTCACCGGCAACCTCTGCCGCTGCACCGGCTACCACAGCGTCGTACGGGGCGTGCAGCGCGCCTGCGCGGCCGCCCGCGCCGAGGCGCCCTCCGGTGTTTCCGAGCCCGCCGCCGTCGCCGCGTCCACCGCTGCCGGACAGGAGGTGTGAGGGACATGACCGCAGTGACGGGGGAGGCCCCGGCCACGGGGAACGGCGTCCTCGGACAGCCGCTGGACAGCCGCGAGGATCCGCAGCTGCTGCGCGGCGAGGCCACGTACGTGGCGGACATCGACCTGCCGGGCACCGCCCACATGGCCATCCTGGGCAGCCCGGTGGCGCACGCGAAGATCCTCTCCATCGAGACCAAGGCCGCCGAGCAGCTGCCCGGCGTGCTCAAGGTGGCCACCGCCGCCGACTTCACCGACGTCATGCCGCTGCCCTGCATCTGGATCCCCGGCGGCGTCGAGAGCCACTTCCCGCCCCACCCCTACGGACTTCCCGGCGCCCGCCCGGTCCTCACCGGCGACACCGTGCGGCACGTGGGCGACCCCATCGCCGTGGTCGTCGCCGAGACCCCGCGCCAGGCCACCGCGGCACTCGCCGCCATCGCCGTCGAGTACGAGCCGCTGCCCGTGGTCACCCGCGCCGACGAGGCGCTCGCCGAGGGCGCGCCGCAGCTGCACGAGGCCGTCCCGGGCAACCTGAACGCGTACTGGACCTGCGGCGACAAGGACCGCACCGACGCGGCCATCGCCGAGGCCGAGGTCACCGTCGAGCTCGACCTGGTCAACCAGCGCACCATCAACAGCCCCATCGAGCCCCGCGGCGCGGTCGGCGACTACAACACCGCCACCGGCGAGTACACGCTCTACGCCACCACGCAGGGCCCGCACAACCACCGCTTCCTGCTCTCGGCGCTGGTCCTCGGCATCCCCTTCAACAAGCTCCGGGTAATCGCCCCGACCGTCGGCGGCAGCTTCGGCACCAAGGGGTACCTGTACCCCGACATGCCGTTGGTCCTGCTGCTCTCCAGGGCGCTCGGCCGGCCCGTGAAGTGGGTGGACACCCGCACCGGACTGATGAACTCCACCGTCCAGGGCCGCGACCACCGCCAGCACGTCACCCTCGCCGGCACCCGCGACGGCCGGATCACCGCCGTGCGCTGCACCAGCTACGCCAACCTCGGCGCGTACCCCTCCACCATCGGCCCCGGTGTCGCCACCGCCCTGATGGGCCGCTCCATCAGCGGCATGTACGACATCGACGCCGCCTTCTGCGAGGTCTACGCCGCCTTCACCAACACCGTCTCGCTCGGCGCCCAGCGCGGCAGCGGACGCGCCGAGGCCGCCTTCCTCATGGAGCGCCTCGTCGACCGGTACGCCTCCGAGATCGGCATGGACCCGGCGGCCGTCCGCCGCAAGAACCTGGTGCCGAAGGAGAAGTTCCCGTACGACAACGGCCTCGGCTGGACCTACGACTCCGGGAACTACCAGCTGAACTTCGACAAGGCCGTCGAGCTGTCGGGCTATGCCGACATGCCCGCCCGCAAGGCCGAGGCCCGCACCCGCGGCAAGCGGCTCGGCGTCGGCCTCGCCACCTACGTCGCGATCTGCGGGGTCGGCCCCTCCACCCGGATGTCCCAGGAGGGGATGCTCGGCGGCACCTGGGAGAGCGCGAACATCCGCGTCCACCCGACCGGCGAGGTCACCGTCATCGTCGGTTCCGCCTCCACCGGCCAGAGCCACGGCACGGTCTTCGCCCAGGTCGCCGCCGACGAGCTCGGCATCGACCCGGACACCGTCCAGGTCCTGGAGGGCGACACGCAGAAGGCCCCGTACGGGCAGGGCACCTACGGTTCCCGCTCCTACAGCATGGCCGCGCCCGCCGTCGCCCTCACCGCCCGCAAGATCAAGAGCAAGCTGATCCGGGCCGGCGCCGTCTTCCTGGGGGTCCCCGAGGACAAGGTCGTCTACGAGGGCGGCCGCGTCTACGAAGAGGGCAACGAGCAGAACACCAAGACCTTCGCCGAGCTGGCGATGTCCATGTGGTACGGCTGGGGGCTGCCCGCGGAGATCGAACCCGCCCTCGACGAGACCACCCACTTCGACCCGCCGGACTTCAACTACCCCTTCGGCACGCACGTGGCGGTCGTCGAGATCGACGAACTGACCGGCGAGACCGAGGTGGTGTCCTACACCGCCGTCGACGACGCCGGCCACATCGGCAACCCCAAGATCGTCCTCGGCCAGATCGAGGGCAGCATCACGCACGGCCTCGGCCAGGCCCTGATGGAGGCCGCCGTCTACGACGAACAGGGCCTGCTCATCAGCTCCGACCTGACCACGTACGCCCTGCCGCGCGCCGCCGACGTGCCGTTCTTCACGCTCGACAAGACCGTCACGCCCAGCCCGCACAACCCGCTCGGCGCCAAGGGCGCCGGCGAGATCGCCACCGTCCCGCCCGCCGCGGCCGTCGTCAACGCCGTCGTCGACGCCCTGTCCGACCTGGGCGTCCAGCACATCGACATGCCCCTCACCCCCGAGAAGGTCTGGCGCCGCCTGAGAGGGGAAGCCCAGTGATCCTCACCGAGTTCGACTACGTCCGGCCCGCCGGCCTCGACGAGGCGCTCACCCTGCTGTCCGGGACGCGCGGCGCCCGGATCCTGGCCGGAGGCCAGAGCCTGCTGCCCGACCTGCGCGCGGGATCCGACCGGGCCGCGCTCCTGGTCGACATCCGGCGGCTGGAGGAGCTGCGCGGCGTCACGCGCACTCCCGACGGCACCCGGCTGCGGATCGGGGCCCTCACCACGCTCGCCGAGCTCGCCGCCGATCCGCTGGTGCTCGCCGAGGCCCCGGAACTGGCCGCCGCGGCCCGCGCCAACGGCGACCCCCAGGTCCGCAACCTCGGCACCGTCGGCGGCAACCTCGCCGCCACCGGGCGGGCCACCGACCTGCCGGTCGCCGCCATGGCCGCCGACGCCGTGGTCGAACTGGCCGGCCCCGGCGGGCGGTCCACCCTGGCGGCCGAGGAGTTCGCCGCCGGCAGCGCGCCCGCCGGTACCGTCCTCACCGCCCTGGTGGTGCCGGCCGCCGGCCCGGCCGCCGCCTTCGAGAAGACCGCCGACCGCGCCACCCGCTACCCGGTGTGCGCCACAGCCGTACGGATCACCCCCGGCGGGCCGCGCATCGCCGTCACCGGGGCCACCTCCCGCGCACTGCGGCTGCGCGGGGTCGAGGACCGGCTGCGCGGGGGACCGTACGGCACGGAGACCGTGCTCGCGGCCTTCCGTGCCGAACCCAGGGAGCTCTTCGTCCCCGGGCGCGGCACCTCGGCCGAATACCTCGGTCATCTCGTGGGGGTCCTCACGGCCCGAGCCTTGCAGAGGGCCGAGCAGGCTCTCGACCGATAGCCCGAGACGGGCACACCACGGGGCCCGGCACGGGCCCCATCACGGGGGAGTTGAGTGACGCAGTGGCCGACACATCCGAGACGACCACGGGGGTAACCGTGCACCCAGCCGCCCACGCGGCCAGTGCGCCCAGAGGCTCCGGCTTCTGGGTGGTGGGAGCGGTCCTCGTCCTGCTGATGCTCTCCTCCTCCGTGCCCTCCGCCCTCTACGTGCTCTACCAGCAGCGGTGGGGGCTCTCCTCCGGCACGATCACGGTGGTCTTCGCCCTGTACGCGGTCACCGTGCTGGCCGGGCTCCTGCTGTTCGGCTCCCTCTCCGACACCCTGGGCCGGCGCCCGGTGCTGGGCGGCGCACTGATCCTGGCCATGGTCTCGATGGCCCTGTTCGCCGGGGCCCAGGGGCTCGGACTGCTGCTGGCCGCCCGCGCCGTCCAGGGGCTCGCCGTGGGCCTGGCCACCGGGGCGATGGGCGCGGCCCTGCTGGAACTCAGCCCCGCGTCCAGGCCCGCGCTCGGCGCCCAGGTCAACAGCGCCGGGCCCACCGTGGGCATCGGGCTCGGCGGGATCGGGGCCGGGCTCCTCGTCCAGTTCGCGCCCGCCCCGACCGTGCTGAGCTACCTGCTGCTGGTCGGGGCCTTCGCCGTGACCCTGGTGGGGGTGGTCCGGATGCGGGAGAGCGCACCGGGCGCCGGCGGCCGCTTCCGGGTGGTCCCGCACCGGATCCGCATACCGGCGGACGCCCGGGGCCGCTTCACCGTCCTCGTCCTGACCATCGTCGCGGTCTGGTCGGTGGGCGGCTTCTACCTCTCCCTCGGCCCGCACCTGGCGCTGTCGCTGCTGGAGTCCACCAACTACCTGGTCGGCGGGGCCACGGTCGCCCTGCTCGCGGGCGCCGCCACCGCCGCCCAGCTGATGCTCGGCCGCACGGAGGCGCTGCGCACCGCCGTGCTCGGCCTGTTCGGCCTCCTCGCCGGACTCGGCCTGGTGCTGGTCGCGCTGGGGATGCGCTCGGCCGCCGTGTTCCTCGTGGCCACGGCCGTCCTGGGCAGCGGCTGGGGCGCCGCGTTCCTCGGTTCCTTCCGCGCGCTGAGCACGCTCGCGCAGCCGGCGCACCGCGGTGAACTGACCGCCGCCGTATACGTTTTCGCGTACCTCGCGATGAGCGTTCCGGCGGTCCTCGCCGGGATGCTCACCAACATCCACGGGCTGCACCGCACCTCGGTCGGCTTCATGGCCGCGGTGGCCGGCGTGTGCGCGCTGGCCCTGCTGGCCACCCTGCGACTGGCCGCCCGTACCCGGGCCGAGGGGAGTGCGGCGTGAACGCGGCGGACATGAAGGGCCCGGAGCTGCGGTCGGCCCTGCGCGAGCTGGAGATCTTCGCCGGGATCACCGAGGAGCAGCTGGACTGGCTGGTCTCGGTGTCCGAGCCCCGGATCCTGGCCGACGGCGACGTCCTCTTCCGGGACGGCGAGGAGGCCACCGGCTTCCACGTCCTGCTCTCGGGCGGGCTGGTCGTCACCAAGGTCGTCGACGGCCGGGAGGAGGTGCTCACCCGCCACTCCACCGAGGAGGAGAGCGCCGCCGCCGAGGAGCACGACGGCAAGCCGTCCGCCGCCCACCGGTTCACCGGCGAACTGCCCCTGCTGACCGAGGGCTCCTACGTGGCCACCGCGGCCGCCAGCGGTCCCTCGACCACGGTGGTGGCCTACCCGAAGCCGGTCTTCTTCGAGATGCTGACCCGCTGCCACGGGGTGGCCGCCGTACTGATCCCCGTACTGGCGTGGCGCATCAAGTCCTCCGAGGTGCAAGCGCGCAAGCGGGCCACCGTGGAGGCGCTCGGCACCCTGGCCGCCGGGCTCGCCCACGAGCTGAACAACCCGGCGGCGGCCGTGGCCCGGGCCGCACAGGAACTGGCCCCCGCCCTGGACCGGCTCACCCGTACCGCCCAGGCCTGGGGCGCGGCCGCCTCGGGCGCGGAGCGCGCGCTCCTCGACCGGCTCGCCGACGAACTGGACAAGCTGCCGCCGCCGGTGACCACCGACCCGTTCGCCCAGGCCGACGCCGAGGAGGAGATCGCCGACTGGGCCGAGGAGGCGGGCACCGAACGGCCCGGCCTGCTCGGATCCGGGGTCGCGGACCTCGGACTGGAGCTGGGCTGGCTGCTGGAGCGGCTGGAGGGCGTGGGGGAGCCGGCCCTCGCCCCGGCCCTGGACCACCTGGCGGCGCTGCTGGAGATCCGCTCGCTCGCGGCGGAGCTCCGGGCCGCGGGTCCCAGGATCTCCCAGCTCGTCTCCGCCACCCGGGATTACGCCAACCTCGACCGGGCGCCCGAACAGCGCTTCCCGGTGACCGACGGACTGGAGAACACGCTGGTCGTCCTGCGTGCCAAGCTCGCCGGCATCAGCATCGTGCGTGAGTACGAGCCCGGCCTGCCCGAACTGACGGGCTATCCCAGTGAGTTGAATCAGGTGTGGACCAATCTGGTCGACAACGCGGCCGAGGCCATGGAGGGCGCCGGCGTACTGACGCTGCGCGCCCGCGCCGAAGGCGTCTGCATGGTCGTCGAGATCGCCGACACCGGCCGCGGCATCCCGGCCGAATCCCTGCCGCGGATCTTCGAACCCTTCTACACCACCAAGGACGTGGGCAAGGGCACCGGACTGGGGCTGCACCTCAGCTACCGCATCGTGACCCAGCGCCACCACGGGTCGATCACCGCCCGCTCGCGTCCCGGTGAGACCCGGATGGTCGTCCGGCTGCCCTTCGCCGGCAGCACCCAGTCCTGCGCCTCACCTGCGACAACACCCGAAACGGCACCCATCGTGGGCACCTCTCCCAGTTGAAACGGAGTCGACATGGCCAAGTACGACATCTCCAAGCTGCACCCGGTGTTCGTCCGCCAGATGGAGGCGCTGGCCGCCCTGGACATCGAGGCGGTGATGAAGAACTACACCGACGACGCCGTGCTGCTGCGCTTCGAAGGGGCCTCGGTGGGGATCGAAGCCGTTCGCGAGACGTTCACCGGCTATCTGACGGTGAAGCCCTCGCTCGTGGAACTCCAGGAGTATATCGAGACCGAAGACACCATCTTCTACCGGGCGATCATGAACCTGAACGGTGAACCGGAGCACGCGTTCGGGACACTTGTCGTCCGCGATGGCCGAATCTGGCGCCAGACAGCCGGATTCGGCAGCTGACGGCCGGAATCTGGGTAGCGTGTGCGGGGAGGGCGCCGCAGCGCCCTCCCCGTATGTGTGGCATAGCGCGTGCGCGCGGGCCGCTCACATGAAAGAAGTGGCAAAGGGGAGGCAATGGAAAACGAAACCGGGCGGATCGAGGCATTCAGTGACGGTGTATTCGCCGTCATCATCACGATCCTCGTTCTGGAATTAAAGGTTCCGGAAGAAACCGGCTCGGACTTCTGGCACGGAGTCCGGGAACAGTGGCCCCATTACGCCGCCTACGTCGTGAGTTTCCTCATCATCGGCGTGATGTGGGTGAACCACCACACCATCTTCAGTCATCTCAGGAGGGTGGACCGCCCCCTGTTGTTCCTGAATCTCCTGGTGCTGATGGTGGTATCGGTGGTCCCGTACACCACCAATGTCCTCGCCGAGCACCTCATGGAGGAAGGCGGCTCCGCCAACGCCGCCGCCGTGCTCTACAGCGGCGTCACCGTGGCCTACGCCCTGGCGTTCCTGGCCTTCTGGTGGTACGTCACCCGGGTCGGCCACCTCTTCCACGAGCGGGTGGACAAGGAGGGCGCACGCGCCACTCGGGTGCGCTTCGGCCTCGGGGCCATCGCGTACCCCACCACCGTCCTGCTGGCCTTCTACTCCGCACCACTCACACTTGTCGCCCACTTCCTGATCGCGATCTACTATGCGGCGAACCAGATCCCCATCCCCCTCGTGGTAGAGGAAGAGCGGCTCGAATCTGCCAGCGACCTCAGGAAGTAGCCGCCGGGGCCTACGGCCGTTCTGCACGGTCAAGTAGGGTATTGGATCTAGCTGGTCGCGGGGGAGGCCCAGATGGCTCGCGTAGTCCTGCCGGAGGATTCCACGACGGAAATCTCCGAATTGATCGACGTCCTGATCTCTCTTCTCTTCGAATCATTACCCCGGCGGGACCAGCGAAACTGGGCCCGCGTTTATCTGAACGGTCTGGTGCGGACCGCCGGGAAGAAAACAATTCGTAACATCGCCGGAACAGGGGCCAGTTCCGTCGAGCAGAGCCTCCAGCAGTTCATCAGCAAGTCCCCCTGGGACTGGACCCCGGTCCGCCGCTCCCTCGCCCAGCACCTCGAACGCACCGCACAGCGCCCCCTGGCCTGGGTGCTCCAGCCCATGGTCATAGAGAAGGCGGGGGACCGCTCCGTCGGCGTCGGCCGGCAGTTCGTCCCCCAGCTCGGCCGCACCGCCAACTGCCAGCAGGCGAGCGGGATCTGGCTCGCCTCCAGCGAGGCCAGCTTCCCCGTCGAATGGACCCTCACCCTCCCCGGGCCCTGGACCAGCGAACTCCTGCGCCGCCGCCGGGCCGGCATCCCCGACACGGCCCGCTCCCTCACCCCCGCCCAGGACGCCGTACACGCCGTCCAGCGGATGGCCGCCAGCTGGCAACTCCAGCGCCGGCCCGTGGTGATGGAGGTCGCCAACTGCGATCTCCCCCAGAGCATCGAGTCCTTCACCCTCCAGGACATCCCCTTCGTCTTCAAGGTCGACGGCTCACTGCCCGTCTCCTTCGGTGGCGCCGGCCGGTACAAGCCCGGCCCGCACACCGCCCCCGCCCGCGAACTCATCGACTCCCTGCGCTCCCAGCGCCGCGTCGTCGAATGGACCCGGCACGGCCGCGCCGAGGGCGCGGTGACCCTGCTGACCTCGGCCTCGATCTTCGCCACCCCCTGCGAGGACCGCCCCGTGCCCGCGCCGCCCACCCCGCTGCTGCTGGTCGGAGCCTGGACCGAAACCGCCCTGCTGCCCTCCGAGTTCTGGATCACCAACATCGGAGACCGGCCGCTCGCCCAGCTCTTCCTGCTCGCCAAACTCACCGACCGCGTCTCCCTCGACTTCGCCGAGACCTGCGAACCCGCGGGCATCCGGGACTTCGAGGGCCGCTCCTTCCGGGGCTGGCACCACCACGCCACCCTCGCCAGCGTGGCCCACGCCGCGAAACTGCTCGGCGCGCGCCCGCCGATACCCGACGGATACCCCGGACCCACCCGGTCGGCCGCCGCGACCGCCGCACCGCCCAGACAGGCCACAGCCCGGCCGGCGACCCCGGCCGTCCTGCCGCCGCGCCCGCACCTGCCCGGACAGACCCCGCGCCGCGAGTACATCCGCTGATGCTCGACATAGCCGACGAGCTACGCGCGTGGTGCGCCGCGCAGCGGGAGTTCGCACTCGCCACCGTCGTCGCCGTCAGTGGGAGCGCTCCCCGCGGCCCCGGCGCCTCCCTCGCCGTCGACGACAAGGGCACCGCGCTCGGCTCCATCTCCGGAGGCTGCGTGGAATCCGCCGTGCACGAGCTGTGCCTCGACGCCATCGCCTCCGGCGAAGGCGGCCTGCACCGCTTCGGCTACAGCGACGACGACGCCTTCGCCGTGGGTTTGACCTGCGGCGGAGTCCTCGACGTCCTGGTCACCCCGGTGCGCGGGCTCGACCCGGTCCGGCCCGTGCTCGGCTCGGTGCTCGACGCCGCCGCCGACGGCACCCGGGCCGCGCTCGCCCGGGTGGTCTCCGGACCGCCGCCCCAGCTGGGCCGGGCCCTCGCCGTGCACGCCGACGGCACCTACGAGGGCGGGCTCGCCGGCGGCCCCGACCTGGACCGGGCCGCCGCCCGGCAGGTTCGGGCGCTGCTGCTGGCCGGGCGCACCGGCACCGCCGAGCTCGGCACGGCCGGCGGGCTCTGCGGGCAGCCCCTGACCCTCCTCGTCGAATCGGCCGCCGAGCCGCCCCGGCTGCTCGTCTACGGGGCCATCGACTTCGCCGCGGCCCTCGCCCGGATCGGCGCCTTCCTCGGCCACCGGGTCACTGTGTGCGACGCCCGGCCCGTTTTCACGACCCGGGCCCGCTTCCCCGACGCCGACGAGGTCGTCGTCGACTGGCCGCACCGGCACCTGGCCGCCGAATGGGACGCGGGCCGCCTGGACTCCCGTACCGCGGTCTGCGTCCTCACCCACGACGCCAAATTCGACGTACCGCTGCTGGAACTGGCCCTGCGGCTGCCCCTGGGCTACGTGGGGGCCATGGGATCGCGGCGCACCCACACCGAACGCGAGAGACGGCTGCGGGCCCAGGGCGTCACGGACTCCGCCCTGGCCCGCCTGCGCTCACCCATCGGACTCGACCTCGGCGGCGCCACCCCGGAGGAGACCGCGCTGGCCATCGCCGCCGAGTTCACGGCCGTCCGGCACGGCGGATCGGTGCTCCCGCTGGCCCGGCGGCGCGGCCCGGTCCACCGCCGGACCCGGCCCGCCGGGACCAAGGTCCCGTAGGAAACGACCATGCGGCCCGGTCCGTCCTGGACGATCAGCCCGGGCGGCGTGAACGCCAGGTCGTGGGAGAATGAAGTACGTGCGTTTCCTCGGCTGTCCTGCCGGGGCGTAGACGGATCCTTCGATCGACTGGGATGTTCAGCACGTGCGTTTCCTCAATGACCTGAAGCCGCCGTACGACCTGACGTACGACGATGTGTTCATGGTGCCGAGCCGCTCCGCGGTCGGTTCCCGTCAGGGTGTCGACCTGTCCTCGCCCGACGGAACCGGCACCACCATTCCCCTCGTCGTGGCCAACATGACCGCCATCGCGGGCCGCCGGATGGCCGAGACGGTCGCCCGCCGCGGCGGAATCGTCGTCATCCCGCAGGACATCCCGATCGAGATCGTCACCGACGTCATCTCCTGGGTGAAGACCCGCCACCTCGTGCTCGACACCCCGATCACGCTGGCGCCCACCCAGACGGTCGCCGACGCGCTGTCCCTGCTGCCCAAGCGCGCCCACGGCGCCGGAGTCGTCGTCGACGCCGAGGGCCGCCCGGTCGGCGTCGTCACCGACCACGACCTGACCGGTGTCGACCGCTTCACCCAGCTCTCCGAGGTCATGTCGAAGGAGCTGCTGCTCATCGACGCCGGCATGGACGCCCGCGAGGCCTTCAACCAGCTCGACGCCGGCCACCGCAAGATGGCCCCGGCCGTCGACAAGGACGGCAAGCTCGTCGGCATCCTCACCCGCAAGGGCGCCCTGCGCGCGACGCTCTACACCCCGGCCACCGACGCGAACGGCAAGCTGCGCATCGCGGCCGCCGTCGGCATCAACGGTGACTTCGTGGCCAAGGCCAAGCAGCTGCTCGACGCGGGCGTGGACACGCTCGTCATCGACACGGCGCACGGCCACCAGGAGTCGATGATCAGCGCGATCAAGGCCATCCGCGCCCTGGACCCGCAGGTCCCGATCGTGGCGGGCAACATCGTCGCCGCCGAGGGCGTCAAGGACCTCATCGACGCCGGCGCGGACATCATCAAGGTCGGTGTGGGCCCCGGCGCCATGTGCACCACCCGCATGATGACCGGCGTGGGCCGCCCGCAGTTCTCCGCGGTGCTGGAGTGCGCGGCCGAGGCGAAGAAGTACGGCAAGCACGTGTGGGCCGACGGCGGCGTCCGTCACCCGCGTGACGTGGCGATGGCGCTGGCCGCCGGCGCGTCCAACGTGATGATCGGCTCCTGGTTCGCCGGTACGTACGAGTCCCCGGGCGACCTCCAGCAGTCCGCCGACGGCCGCCTCTACAAGGAGTCCTTCGGCATGGCCTCCGCCCGCGCGGTGCAGAACCGCACGAGCGAGGAGTCGGCCTACGACCGGGCCCGCAAGGGCCTGTTCGAGGAGGGCATCTCCACCTCGCGCATGTTCCTCGACCCGGCCCGCCCGGGCGTCGAGGACCTGATCGACTCGATCATCGCGGGCGTCCGCTCCTCGTGCACCTACGCCGGTGCCGGCTCCCTCGCGGAGTTCGAGGAGAAGGCCGTGGTCGGAATCCAGTCCGCCGCCGGTTACGCCGAGGGCAAGCCGCTGCACGCCAGCTGGAGCTAGGCCGTCTCTTTCCGTGGCCCCGGCCGTCCCTTCCCGGACGGCCGGGGCCACGGTCGTACCCGGCCGCGGGCCCGGAGTCACTGCTGGGGGCTCCGCCCCCAGACCCCCGCGCCTCAAACGCCGGCGGGGCTGGATACGAGGCGCGGGGGTCCGGGGCGGAGCCCCGGGAAGACGGAGCGACCGTTCGGCGCGCCGGGGGACCGTTCGGCGCAGGACGGGTCCGGATACGCCAAGCGGCGGATAACTCCGGGGCAGCGGGCCGTCACGCTGAGGTGACCCGACCTGGAAGGGGCACCCCGTGACCGGAACCGACCCGCACGCCCTCGCCCGGCTGCACAGCGAGCACGGCAAGGCCCTCTACGGATTCCTCCTCGGCCTCACCTTCGGCGACCGCCAGCGCGCCGAGGACCTCCTGCAGGAGACCCTCTTCCGGGCCTGGACCCACCCCGAGGCCCTGGAGAGCGGCCACGCCTCCATGCGGCCCTGGCTCTACACCGTCGGCCGGCGCCTCGCCATCGACGCCCGGCGGGCCCGCCTGGTGCGGCCCGCCGAGGTCGGGCCCGACGCCCTCGACCACTCCCCGGCCGCCGACGACCACACCGAACAGGCCGTCGCCACCCTCGACGTCCGCCGGGCCCTGCGACTGCTGAGCCCCGAACACCGCGCCGTGCTCGTGCAGATCTACTACCGGGGCGCCTCCGTCTGCGAGGCCGCCACGGAGCTCGGGGTGCCCGCCGGCACCGTGAAGTCCCGTACCCACTACGCCTTACGGGCCCTGCGCGCCGCCATGCCCGGCTACGGACCCGGCGGGCCCGCCGCGCCCGGCGGCCGCGCCGCCGCCTGAGCCGCCACCGCCGCCCGCGAACGGACCTGCAGCTTCGCCAGGATGTGCGACACATGCGTCTGCACCGTCCTCGGCGAGAGGAACAGCACGCTCGCGATCTCCGGATTCGACCGGCCCTGCGCCACCAGCAGCGCCACCTTCAGCTCGGCCGGGGTCAGCGCCTCCCAGCCGCTGGCCGGTCTGCGCCGCGCCGACCGGCTGCCCCGGCGCACCCCCAAGGTCCGCAGCCGGGCATCGGCCCGCGCGACGTCCCACCGGGCGCCCGGACCCTCGTACACCGCCACCGCACGCGTCAGCGCCGACCGCGCCCCCGCCAGATCCCCGTGCCAGGCCCGCGCCACCGCGAGGTCCTCCAGGGTCTGGCCCAGCACCAGCGGCCACCCGCCGCGCTCACCGCGCACCACCGCCTGCTCCAGCAGCTCCGGATCCTGCGCGAACAGACCCCGGCAGCGCAGCAGGGCCAGCGCCGGCCCCGGATACTCGGCCAGCGCCCGCGCCGAGCGCGCGCAGCACTCCACCGCCGCCCGGGCCGTGGCACTCTCCCCGCACTCCAGCGCCAGCCGGACGATCTCCGACAGCACCCAGGGGCGCTCGTACACCACCTCCTCCTCCACACCCTGCGCCAGCGCGGGCAGCAGCGCGCCCAGCGCGTCGGCCGGCCGCCCGTCCCGCTCCGCCAGCAGCGCCCGCGCGAGCAGTACGTGGGAGGCGTAGCGGCGGGCCGTGGGCGTGGCGAAGGCGTCCGCGGGCAGGTCCGCGAGCTCGGCCCGCGCCGCCTCCCGCTCGTCCCGGTGGCCCAGCACCAGCGTCCGCAGCCCGTGCACCACCACCGGCAGCCAGCCGTCCGAGACCGGCAGCCGGCCCGCCCGCGCCACCCCGGCCAGGGCCCCGTCCCAGTCGCCGAGCCGGTAGTGGAACTCGGCGAGCCGGGCCTCCGTCACCACCAGCCGCCCGGTCGAACGGGTCGCCGCAGCCAGCTCGCGCGCCTCCTCCAGCGCGGCGGCCACGACCTCCGGCTCGTCGAACCGCATGTGCCCCTCCGCCTGGTTCGCCAGCAGCAGCAACCGCATGTCGTTGGCCTCCGGGCTCCGACGCGCCCACCCGATCCCCTCCGCCACGTGCCGCAGCGAGGCCCGGCCGCGCCCCAGGTGGAACAGCGCGTACGACGCCGCGTGGTGGGCCTCCGCCCCGCACAGCGGATCGCGCAGCCGCCGCGCGGCCGCCACCACCGGCCCGGCCAGCGCGTGGGCCTCCTCCGCCCGGTGCAGATCGGCCAGGGCCAGTACCCGGCAGGCCTCCAGGCGCAGCCGCAGGGCGACGGACGGGAACTCCTGTGCCAGCGCCCGCTCGGTCACCGCCAGGGAGCGGGCCATGTCCCCCTGGATCATCAGGGCGGAGACCAGCTTGAAGTCGACCGCAGCCCGTCGGCCGGGGTCGGTGGTCCGGGCCCGCAGGGCGGCCAGCAGCTCCACCGACTCGGGGCGGCGCAGCAGCAGCGCGGCGTCCGCCAGCCGCTCCTCCAGCGCGTCCCGGGTCTCCCGCTCCCGCGGGTCGCCCTGTGCGATGGCCCGCTCCAGCAGCTCGGCCGCCGCGCCCGGGGCGCCCGCGATCAGCGCCGGGGCCGAGTCCGCCAGCCAGCGCACCGCCCAGGGCGTCAGCAGGCCGCCGCCGAGCAGCTGTTCCGCGGTCCGGGCCGCGGGCAGTCCCGCCTCGGCGAAGGCACGGGCGGCGTCCTGGTGCAGGGCCGCGCGCAGGGCCTCGGGGGTCTCGGCGTACAGTGCCAGCCGCAGGGCCGGGTGGCGAAAACGCAGCCGCCCGCCGGTGGTGTCCGCCAGCAGCCGGGCCGCCAGGGGCTCCGCCAGCTCCGTGAGCAACTCCCGGGCGAGCCTGCCCCGTACGAGGGCCAGCTCGCGGACGGTGAAGGCCGGACCGAGCAGCGCCGCGTGCCGCAGGGCGGCGCGCGCGGGCCCCGACAGCCGGTCCAGGCCTCGCGTCACCGAGGCGGACGGCGGCGGCAACTCCTCCTCCGCCACCAGCAGTTCCGCCCGGCCGCCCTCGGTCCGCAGGAGCCCGGACCACTGCGCGAGCAGATCCCGCAGCAGCCGGGGGTTGCCGCCCGACTGGCGCACCGCCTCCCGCAGCCGGGGGCCCGGCTCCGCCCCCAGCAGGTCCCGGACCAGGTCGTGCGTCTCCGCCGCGGACAGCGGTTCCAGCCGGAGCGTGCGTCCGCCCGGCGTCGCGCAGAGCGGCTCCAGCTCGGGCCTGCCCGGCACCACCCACCGGGTCACCGCCAGCAGCAGCGGCAGCCGGCCCGCCACCGCCCAGCCCGCCAGGCGCTGCCACAGCAGCAGGCTGGCCGGGTCCGCCCAGTGCGCGTCGTCCAGCACCAGCAGCAGCGGCCGCCGCGCGCACCACTCCTCGACCCGGACCGTCAGCAGGTCCATGGCGGCCAGCAGCGCACCGCCCGGCCGCGCCGCCTCCTCGGCCTCCCGCAGCAGTGCGACGGCGGCCGCCCGGTCCGGGCCCCCGGGGTGCAGGCAGTCCAGCGCGGCGCGCAGCGGCAGCTCCGCCCCGAGGGCGTCGGCCGCCGCGTACCGCACCCGGCAGCCGAGCGCCGCCGCCCCGCTCAGGGCGCCGCGCACGAAGTCGGTGCGGCCCGCGCCGGGCTCGCCCTCCACGATCAGCAGGCCTCCGCGGCCCTCCGCACCCCCGCGCACCCAGTCCCGTAACTCGTCACGCTGCTGCTCTCGCCCGACCCGCACGTCGGCGATTCCCTCCGGTCACGTCGCGCCGGTCACAGGATGCCACGCCGGCAGGCCCTCAGAGCCGCGGAGGCTGGTGTCCTGACGGTGAACTGTGCACGCCCGCACGGTACTTGGGAATGCGCAGGGTGACCTTCATGCCGGCCCCGACCCCCGTCTCCATCACCGGACCGTACGCGTCCCCGTACACCTGCCGGATCCGCTCGTCGACATTGGGCAGCCCGATCCCGGAGGAACCGCCGTGCTCCCCGGCCAGGATCCGGCGCAGCAGCGCCGGATCCATCCCGACCCCGTTGTCCTCCACCGTGATCACCGCCTCCGCGCCCGCGTCCCGCGCCGTGATCGTGATCCGGCACTCCTCGGTGGAGTCCTCCAGCCCGTGCTTCACGGCGTTCTCCACCAGCGGCTGCAGGCACAGGAAGGGCAGCGCCACCGGCAGCACCTCCGGCGCCACCTGCAGGGTCACCTTCAGCCGGTCGCCGAACCGGGCACCGGCCAGGGCCAGATACTGCTGCACGGAGCGCAACTCGTCGGCCAGCGTGGTGAAATCGCCGTGCCGCCGGAAGGAGTACCGGGTGAAGTCCGCGAACTCCAGCAGCAGCTCCCGGGCCCGCTCCGGATCCGTGCGGACGAACGAGGCGATCGCGGCCAGGGAGTTGAAGATGAAATGCGGGGAGATCTGCGCCCGCAGGGCCTTGATCTCCGCCTCCATCAGCCGGGTCCGCGACCGGTCCAGCTCGGACAGCTCCAGCTGCACGGACACCCACCGGGCGACCTCCGTCGCGGCCCGCACCAGCACCGCCGACTCGCGCGAGCCGTACGCCACCAGCGCGCCCAGCACCCCGTCCTCGCCGGTGAGCGGAGCCACCACGGCCCACTTCAGCGGACAGTCGGGCCGCTGGCACTCGGTCCGTACGCTCTGGCTGCGTCCCGACGCCAGCATCACCGCCACCCGGGCCATCGCCCGGCGCTGATGGTGGTCGGCGCCCGGACCGTCCCAGGCCAGCACCGACTCCCGGTCGGTGAGGCACAGCGCCTCCGTGCCCAGCAGCGACCGCAGCCGGCGGGCCGCCTTGCGGGCGGCGTCCTCGGTCAGCCCGGCGCGCAGCGGGGGAGCGGCCAGCGAAGCCGTGTGCAGGGTGTGGAAGGTGGCCCGCTCCACCGGGGTCCCCAGGTCCATCCCGGCCGCCCGCTCCCCGCGGCGGGCGTGCCACCGGCCCGCCGTCCAGCCCGCACCCAGCAGCAGCACCGCACCCGCCACCGTCGGCAACGCCAGGACCGCCGGTACCACCCCGGTCACCGCAGACCTCCCGCCCGCTCCCCGGCCACGACCTCCGGCAGGTGCAGCCGGGCCAAGGTGGCCGCCGTCCCCGCCGGGATCCGCGACCGGGTGGCCAGCGACACCGCCACCATCGTCAGGAACCCGAGCGGCACCGACCACGCCGCCGGCCACGCCAGCAGCGTGTGCGTCCAGCCCGGCGGCGCCAGATCGGCCCGGGTCGCCAGCACCGCGCCCAGCGCCGCCCCGCCGCCCGTGACCAGCCCGGCCACCGCACCCGGCGGGGTCAGCCCGCGCCACCAGATGCCCAGCACCAGCAGCGGACAGAACGAGGACGCCGACACGGCGAAAGCCAGGCCCACCGCGTCCGCCACCGGCACCTGCGTCGCCGCCACGCTCCCGGCCAGCGGCACCAGGATCGCCACGACCGCCGCCGAGCGGAAGCTGCGCACCCCCCGCGCCGGCAGCACGTCCTGGTGCAGCACCCCCGCCACCGCCATCGTCAGCCCCGAGGCCGTCGACAGGAACGCCGCGAAGGCACCCCCGGCCAGCAGCGCACCCAGCAGCTCGCCGAGCACCCCGCCGAGCATCCGCCCGGGCAGCACCAGCACTGCCGCGTCCGCGTCGCCGGTCAGGGCGAGCTCGGGGGTGTAGATCCGGCCCAGCGCCCCGTACACCGGCGGCAGCAGGTAGAAGACACCGACGAGTGCGAGCACGACCAGCGTGGTGCGCCGCGCGGTCCGCCCGTCGGGGCTGGTGTAGAACCGCACCGCGACGTGCGGCAGGCCCATCGTGCCGAGGAAGGTCGCCAGGATCAGCCCGTACGTGGCGTACAGCCGGTACTCGCGCAGCCCGCCGGAGGTCGGCACCGACCAGGTGGACACCCCGGGCCGCGCCTCGGCCAGGGTGTCCGGAACCGGCGTGTCCGCGGCGAACTCCAGCCGCGCGTGGGCCCGTACGGCATGCTCACCGGCGGCCAGGGTCAGCGGCACCGACACGTAACCGCGCCCGTCCACCTGCCCGGTCACCGTCACCGTCAGCGGATTCGCCACCGACAGCCGCACGTCCTCCGCGACCGTCACCGAGGTGTGCTCCCGGAAGACGGCCGGTGCGTCGAAGGTGGCCCGCGGCGCGCCGTCCCCGGCCCAGGCCGCGATCAGGAAGAAGGCCGGCACCAGCAGGGCCGTGAGCTTCAGCCAGTACTGGAAGGCCTGGACGAAGGTGACCGAACGCATCCCGCCGCACGCCACCGCCACCGTCACCACGAACGCCACGACCAGCCCGCCGACCCAGTGCGGGGCCCCGGTCAGGATCTCCAGCGTCAGCCCGGCACCCTGCAACTGCGGCAGCAGGTACAGCCAGCCGACCCCGACCACGAACAGCACCGCGATCCGGCGCACCACCAGCGACTCCAGCCGCGCCTCCGCGAAGTCCGGCAGCGTGTACGCGCCCGAGCGGCGCAGCGGGGCCGCCACCAGCACGAGCAGCACCACGTACCCGGCGGTGTAGCCCACCGGGTACCAGAGCATCTCGGGCCCCTGGAGCAGCACCAGCCCCGCCACTCCGAGGAAGGACGCGGCGGACAGGTACTCGCCGCTGATGGCCGCCGCGTTCAGGCGGGGCCCCACCGTGCGCGAGGCGACGTAGAAGTCGGACGTGGTCCGCGACATCCGCAGGCCCAGCGCCCCGACCAGGATCGTGACCAGGACGACGACGGCGACCGCGGTCAGCGCGTACGTCTGGTTCACCGGGCGGTCCTTCGGCTGGAGAGGCGTGTCCGGAGTCTACGCACGCCCCCTGACCGGGCGACAGGCTCGATTCGGACCCACCGGAGCCGTCGGATCCGCCCGCCCGGACGACCCCGTCACAGGGCCGGGTCGCGGTGCTCCGCGCAGTCGCGCAGGGCGATCTCCAGCTCCACGTACGACTCCTCCGCGCGCCGGAACGCCAGCGTCAGAGCCGCCTCCGCCCGCGGCGGCACCTGCTCACGGACCCCCTCGCGGGCCTCGTACAGGATGTCGGCCCAGCGGGCGGCCGCACTGCGCAGCCGGGCCAGCAGCGCCTCGGCCTCGGCGGGCCCGGCAGGCCGGGCCCGGGGCAGCCCGTTCAGGGCGTCGACCAGCGCCTGGATCTCGGACATCTCGCTCCTCCCGCGCCGGAAGATCCACGATACGAGAGGGGCGACGGCGCCGAGGGCCGATCGGGCGGCGGTGCGGCCGACGGCTCCGGCGGATCGCCGTACGCCCCTCCCAGCGCGACGAACGGCGCCCCCGAGCGCCGGACGGTCGGACGCGAACGGCCCGGCGGCGACCGATGAACGGCCCGGGAGCGGCCCGGGCGCGGCCGGTTTCAGCCGGTCGCGTGCCGCATCAGCAGATCCCGCAGCTCCCGCGCGTGCCTGCGGCTCACCTGGAGCTCCGCCGCCCCCACCCGGACACTGGTGGTCCCGGCCTCCAGCCGGAGCTCGTCGATCCGCGCCAGCGCCACCAGATGACGGCGGTGGATCCGTACGAACCCGCGCGCCGCCCAGCGCTCCTCCAGCGTGGACACCGGGATCCGGACCAGGTGGCTGCCCTCGTCGGTGTGCAGGCGGGCGTAGTCGCCCTGCGCCTCGACGTAGGAGATGTCCGCGATCGCCACGAAGCGGGTGACCCCGCCCAGTTCGACGGCGATCTGGTCCGGTGCGCGGTCGGCGACGGTGACCTCGGCGACCGGGCGGCGCGGCGCCGGCACGGCCGGGGCGCCCGCCACCGGGGCGTCGGCGGTTGCCACCGCGGCAGCCGGGCCCTCTTCGGACCGGCCGAGCTGCTCGCAGGCCCGCCGGACGGCCTCGGCCAGCCGCTCCGGGCGCACGGGCTTGAGCACGTAGTCCACGGCCTTCAGGTCGAAGGCCTGTACGGCGAAACCCTCGTGGGCGGTGACGAACACGATCAGCGGCGGCCGCGCGAACCCGGCCAGCAGCCGCGCGATGTCCAGCCCGGTCAGTCCGGCCATGTGGATGTCCAGGAACACCACGTCGATGCCGTCGGCCCCGTCCGGGCCGGACTCCAGCGCCCGGGTGACCCGGCGCAGGGCCTCGGTGGCGTCCGAGGCACCCTCCGCACTGCGCACCCGGGGGTCCGAGCGCAGCAGGTAGAGGAGTTCCTCCAGGAGCGGCTTCTCGTCGTCGACGGCCAGTACGCGCAGCATGCGGCCGAGTTTAGGGGGTGTCTTGCCGATCAGGCCGGATCAGGGCGCGGTGCCAGGCCCCGCCAGCCCGGCCTGATCGGCAAGACACCCCTAGGGAGGACTCGGCCGCGGCGGAACGGGGACGGGGCGCGGCCCCCGCCCAGGGGGGATGTGGGCGAGGGCCGCGCGAACGGGGTGGGGGGAGGGAGGGGAGTGACGGGAGGGGGAGGGACTACTGGACGGTGATGAGCTTGCCGTCGGGGGACACGGCGTACCAGGTGCCGCCCACGCCCTGGCCGTTGACGTCGCCGGGCTTCTTGTCACCGGTGAAGGTGTAGACGGGCCAGCAGTCGACGCTCTGCTGCTTCATGCCGTCCGGGCGGTTGAGCACCGTGTAGTTCTTCTCGGCGATCCCCTTGTCCTTGGCCTTCTCCACCGGCGCGACGACCGGCCACTTGGTCAGGCAGTCGCCCACGCACTTGGAGGTCATCGGCCACTGGGTGTCCGGCTTGAACCGGTAGACGGTCATGCCCTTGCCGTCGACGATGTGGTCGCCCAGCTTGGGGTCCTTGGCCACCGACAGCTTCCCGTCGGCCTCGGCGGCACCGCCCGCGGCCGGGGGCGCCCCCTCGGTCGCCGCCCCCTTCGCGGCCTTCTTGCCGTCGGCCGCCAGCGCGAACCACACCCCGCCGACGCCCTGGCCGTTGACGTCGCCCGCCTTGGCGTCCTTGCTGTAACGGTACGCGGGCCAGCCGGCCACCGTCAGCTGCTTGCTGCCGTCGGTGCGCACCACCTCGCCCAGCAGCGCCGGGTCCATGCCCGCGGCGGCGGTGGCATCGCCCGCGGCGACCACCGGCCAGGTCTTCTCGCAGTCGCCGTCGCAGTTCGACTTCGGGGGCTTGGCCGTGTCCTTGTCGAAGCGGTAGAGGGTCATCCCCGCGCTGTCGGTGAGGACCGAGCCGAGCTGGTCGTTGGGTGCGATCGCCAACTGCCCGGCCGGCTTGGCGCCGGAGGCGCCCGCAGCGCCGTCGGAGCCGTAGGCGCCGTCGGCGGCGGCCGGGGCCTTCCCGTTGTCCGCGGCGGCGGCGGCCCCGACCGGCTTGGTCGTGTCCGCGGCCTTGTCGTCCGAGGGGCCGCAGGCCGTCGCCGCGAGGACGACGACGATCGCGGCCGCGGCCAGGGTGGTTCCGCGCTTGATGCCCATCTTGATCTCTCCCACTTGTGGTGTCCTTCGTGTCCGCCACCGTGATGGCGTCAACTCTGCCCAGGACACGCCGCGGTGGGGGAGATCTGTTCACCTTGCCCGGTGTGGGCTGTTTCACTCACCCCGTGCCGAACCCGCTGCGCCGCAGAGCCGTGGCCACAGCGAGGCCGAGCACCTGGTGTCCGCTGTCGTTGGGGTGCAGGCCGTCCGCCAGGTGCTCCGGACCGAGCAGGTCCCGGCCCGGCAGCACGGCGAGCCGGTCGTCCCCCGCGGCGATCCGGTCCCGGGTGGCGCGCTCCATCGCGTCACGCAGGGCGCCGAGGGTGGCGCCGAGCTTGTTCGGGGTGCGCTCGGCGTCGGGCCGCAGGACGGGGGAGACCAGCAGGATCGGGGTCCGCGGGTGCCCCTGGCGGACCAGTTCGAGGAACGCCCGCGTGGTCTCGTACAGCAGGGGAGCCGAAAAGGGCACCCGGGACCAGCAGTTGGTGCCGAAGGCGAGCGTGAGGACGTCGGCGGGCAGGCCCGCGAGCTGCTCGGCGGTGGTCAGCTCACCGCGCGCGGCGCCCGCGTAGCCGAGGTTGACGGTGTCCCAGCCGAGCGCCCGGCCGGTGACGGCGGGCCAGCCGTGCGCGGGGCGCGTGGACCACCAGCCCTCGGTGATGGAGTCGCCGTGCACCACCCAGCGCGGGGCGGGCGGCGCCGGGGCGAGCGGGCCGCCGATCCCGCGCAGTCCGAGGATCAGCGGGGACTGGGTCTCGGGCGGGTGGATGGTGAACGGGCCGGTGCCGCCGCCCAGGCCGATCCGTACGACGGCCTCCGCGGCCGGGTCGGTGAACACCTCGGTGACCACCCCGTGCCGGTCCCACAGTGCGAAGCCGTGCGCGAGGTCGCGCAGCGCGTCGGTGGGGCCGGGCACGGTCGCCCGGTAGCGGACCTCCACCGCCCGCGCGGTCTCGGTGGTGAACTCCAGCCGGACGCCGATGGGCAGGGTGGAGCGCTCGCCCGTGTCCCAGGGCAGCCGCATGGTGTCGGCCGGATCGGCGCGGACGGGCCGTCCCCGGTCCAGCCAGGCGACCCCGCGCAGGAAGGGCAGCGCGTCCTGCCAGGGCTCCGGCTCGTCAGGGTGGCGCTGCAGCCCGGCCGGCCACGCCGGTTCCGTCGGCCCGGCCGGCAGTCCCGGTCCTGCCGGCCCGGCTGGTCCACCTGGTCCCGCTGGTATCACTGGTCGCCTCCGATCGTCGGATACGGGAACTTCAGGCCGACCCACCGCCAGCCACGAGCGCCTGCCTCGGCCCGGCGGGGCGTTCTCCGTGGTGCGCCGCCGCCCCCGGTGCCCGGCGGGGCGGCGGCCCGCGGGGTCCGCACCACCCCCGGTGCCACCGCGTTCACCCGTACCCCGCTCGGGCCCGGTTCCACCGCCGCGGAGCGGACCAATGCCGTCAGGTCGGACGCGGCGGCCCCGTAGGTGCTCCGGGCGGGTTCAGCGCGGCACGCTGCGGCAGATCTGATGAAGTGTCAAGAAAAGGGGCCCAGGGCGGCCTGCGCAGCGATCGATCATCCCTACGCAACAAACGACTGTCAGTGACGGATCCGCGCAACGATCGTGCGTCAATGTGCAAGGATGGTCCATTACGGGCGGTATCACTCAGCTCGTAGGCTCACTCGCTGTACGTGGAGTGGCGCGGATCGCCTGCTCGGCGGTCCCCCATGAGCAGACCCTTCTTCCGACGGGCCCTGCCCTGCTCCGGATCGTCGCGGTCGACGCCTCCCCTGACCTCCCCGATCCGCAGTGACAAGGAGTCCCCTCGTGCTCGACCACGGCCAGGCGCCACCGCTCGCTTCAGAGGCCCGCAGGCCCGTCAACCCGCTGCTCCGCCGCAAGCCGGTGGAGCAGTTGGTCTCCGAGGGCGGCCAGGGTGAGGGCGGCGCGCTCAAGCGGTCGCTCACCATGTGGCAGCTGACCATGATCAGCATCGGCGCGACCCTGGGCACCGGCATCTTCGTCGTCCTCGGCGAGGCCACCCCGATCGCCGGCCCGGCCGTCTTCATCGCCTTCATCGTCGCGGGCCTGACCGCGCTCTTCTCGGCGCTCTCCTACGCCGAGCTCGCGGGCTCGATCCCCGTCTCGGGCTCCTCGTACTCCTACGCCTACGCCACCATGGGTGAGCTCATAGCCTGGATCTGCGGCTGGTGCCTCGTCCTGGAGTACGGCGTCTCCGTCGCGGCCGTCGCCGTCGGCTGGGGCCAGTACCTCAACGAGCTGCTGGACGGCACCCTCGGCTTCACCATCCCCGAGGGCTTCTCCGCCCCGCTGGGCGAGGGCGGCTACATCAACATGCCGGCCCTGGTCGTCGTCCTGCTCTGCATGGTCTTCCTGCTCCGCGGGGCCAAGGAGAGCGCCCGGATCAACTCGATCATGGTGGGCGTCAAGATCGTGACGCTGGCGGTCTTCATCGTCATCGGCTTCATGGGCATCAAGGCCGGCAACTACACCCCGCTGGCCCCGCTCGGCATCACCGCCATCAGCACCGCCGCCTCGATGCTGTTCTTCTCGTACATCGGCTTCGACGCCGCCTCCACCGCCGGTGAGGAAGCCAAGAACCCGAAGAAGGACCTGCCGCGCGCGATCATGCTGTCGCTCGCCATCGTCACCGTGATCTACTGCCTCGTCGCCCTGGTCGCCGTCGGCGCCATGCCGTGGCAGGAGTTCGAGGGCAGCGAGGCCGCCCTGGCCCAGATCATGGAGAACGTCACCGGACACTCCTTCTGGAGCGTCATCCTCGCCGCGGGCGCCGTCGTCGCCATCGCCAGCGTCGTCTTCGCCGTCCTCTACGGCCAGACCCGCATCCTCTTCGCCATGTCCCGCGACGGCCTGATGCCCAAGGCCTTCGCCAAGGTCGACCCGAAGTCCGGCACCCCGCGCGTCAACACGATCATCGTCTGCCTCTTCTGCGGACTGCTCGCCGCCTTCATCCCGCTGGGCGAGCTGGCGAACGCCACCAGCATCGGCACGCTCTTCGCCTTCGGCCTGGTCAACCTGGCCGTCATCATCCTGCGCAAGACCCGCCCGGAGATGAACCGCACCTTCAAGGTCGCGCTCTTCCCCGTCACCCCGATCGTGGGCTTCCTCCTCTGCGCCTACCTGATGACGGAGCTGCCCGGACTCACCTGGCTGTACTTCGGTGGCTGGATGGCCGTCGGGCTCGTGATCTACTTCTTCTACGGCATGCGCCGCTCCAGCCTGGCCACTGTGGCCACCCTGGCCGCCACGGCCGCGGAGGCCGCTGAACAGAATTGATTCACCCCCCGTGCGACTGAACGATCTCGACGAACGCATCGTGCACGCCCTCGCCGAGGACGCCCGCCGCTCCTACGCGGACATCGGCTCCGAGGTCGGGCTCTCCGCGCCCGCCGTCAAGCGGCGCGTGGACCGGCTGCGCGCCGAAGGCGCCATCACCGGCTTCACCGTCCGCGTGGACCCGGCCGCCATGGGCTGGGAGACCGAGGGCTTCATCGAGATCTACTGTCGGCACAACACCTCGCCGGACGACATCCGGCGAGGACTGGAGCGATACCCCGAGGTGGTGTCCGCGTCGACCGTCACCGGCGACGCGGACGCCCTCGTCCAGGTCTTCGCCTCCGACATGCGCCACTTCGAGCGGGTCCTGGAACGCATCGCGGGCGAGCCGTTCGTGGAACGCACCAAGTCGGTCCTCGTCCTCTCCCCGCTCCTGCGCCGCTTCACCTCGGGCGCACCCGCCTAGGGGGTGTCTCCCGGCGGTCACGCCTGCGGCGTACGCAGCCCCAGGAACAGGGGGCTGCGGCGCAGGGTGAAGCCCATCGACTCGTAGAGCCGCACGGCCCCGGTGTTCGCCGCCGCCGCGTGCAGGAACGGGCGCTCCCCGCGCTCACGGACCTCCGCCGCGACCGCGCGTATCAGCCGGGCCGCCAGGCCCCGTCCCCGGTGGTCCGGGTGGGTGCACACCGCGCTGATCTCCGACCAGCCCTCCGGCCGCATCCGCTCCCCGGCCATCGCGACCAGCCGGCCCTCGTGACGGATCCCGAGGTACGTGCCCAGCTCGACCGTCCGGTCCAGGAACGGGCCCGGCTTGGTCAGCCCCACCAGCTCCAGCATCTCCGGTACGTCACCGAGCCCCAGCGCCACCGCCTCCGGCGCCGCCCCGGCCCGTACCCCCCGCCCGTCCAGCTGCACACCCGGAACCGTCACCAGCGTCTGCCACCCCGGCGGCGGGGTCAGCAGCCCGGTCACCCAGATCTCCTCCCCGGGCCCGGTCAGCGCGGCCAGATCCGCCCACGCCCGCGGGTCCTGCGGATCGGCGAGCGCCGAGAAGGGGGACGTGTCCAGCGTGTAGCGGGCCGCCAGACCCGCCGGCGCGAACTCGGCGAAATCGCGGTGCGGCCCGGTCAGCGCGGCCCAGACCGGATTGTCGAGTACTTCACTGCCGCACAGCGTGCCGCTCTCGGGGGACATGGGTGCTGGACTCCTTCCATAGGTGGCGGCGTCCGGGTCGTGACCGCCTTCTTGACGGCCCCGGGCGCCGCCACGAGACTGCGGGGGACGGCCATGACGGACAGCGCCCGCCACCGGAAGCCTAACCAGCACCGGACGGGGGCGGCCGAGGACAGGACGGGGGTGGCGGCGGTGGACACGGCCCGGACGGCGGACACGCACACGGACACGCGATCCCGGACCCTCCGGCGCTGGTGGCTCACCCGGCGCCTGCACATCGACCTCCTGCGGGTGTGCAGCGCTTTCGGCCCGCGCGGCTGACCCCCCTCAGAGACGAGTGACCCGGACCGGGCGCGCGCACCGCGCCGCCCGGGGCCCAGCCGTGTTGTCCTCCACCCCAGGAGAGTCATGTCGCACACCGTCCTGCCCCGCACCCCGCTGCCCCGCACCGGCCAGGCGCCCGCCCCGCGCGGCCGCATCGGAGCCGGTTTCTCCCCCGTACCGCACCGCTACCACCTCTACCTCCGCGCCGGCTGTCCCCGCTCCCTGCGGGTGACCGACACCCTCGCCGCGCTGGGCCTGACCCGCTCGATCACCGCCACCGTCCTCGGTACGGACCCCCGGGCGGCCGAGTACACCGCGCTGCGGCTGGCCTACGAGGCCACCGGCCACCACTTCGACGGCGCCCTGACCGTCCCGGCCCTCGTCGACACCTGGAGCGGCCGCGTCGTCTCAGGCCACACCCCCGACATCCTCGACGACCTGCGCTTCCTGGCCGCCCACCCGGCCTTCCGCACCGACTCCTAGCAGGGGGGCGCAGCAGGGGTCGTACGAGGTCCACCAGGGGGCCCGGGGGTGTCCTGCCGATCAGGCCGGGCTGATCGACAAGACACCCCCGGGGGCGCCCGCGCAACGAATCGCCGCGTCGGTCAGGGAACACGCAACGAATCGATGCGCGGAGCGCAACGCTCACGGCTTGTCCGGATCGAACGCGCGAACGTACCGTTTTATGACCCCCTCCCCGCCTGTCACAGAGGTAGCCCATGCCCCCGCTGCGCACCGCCCTCCTCCAGAGCTCCGGAGTTCTCGGCGACACCGCCGAGAACCTCAAGGAGCTCGACGAGGCAGCGGCGCGCGCCGCACAGAGCGGGGCCGGGCTCCTCGTGACCTCGGAGATGTTCCTGACCGGCTACGCGCTGGACCTCAAGGACATCCCCGGACTCGCCGAAGCCGCCGACGGCGTCTCCGCCCAGGCCATCGGCGAGATCGCCCGCCGCCACGGGATCGCCGTCCTGTACGGCTACCCGGAGGGCGCGGACGGCGTCGTCTACAACGCCGCCCAGCTCATCGGCCCCGACGGCGCGGCGCTGGCGAACTACCGCAAGACCCACCTCTTCGGCTGCTTCGAACAGGACGCCTTCACCCCCGGCGACACCCCCGTCGTCCAGGCGGACCTGAACGGCCTCCGCATCGGCATCATGATCTGCTACGACGTGGAGTTCCCCGAGAACGTCCGGGCGCACGCGCTCGCCGGCACCGACCTCCTCCTGGTGCCGACCGCGCAGATGCACCCGTTCCAGTTCGTCGCCGAACAGCTCGTCCCCGTAAGGGCCTTCGAGAACCAGATGTACATCGCGTACGTCAACCGCACCGGCCCGGAAGGCGAGTTCGAGTTCGTCGGACTCAGCTGCCTGGCGAGCCCCGACGGGGTCACCCGGACCCGGGCCGGCCGCGGCGAGGAGCTGGTGTTCGGCGAGGCCGACCCCGAGCTGCTGTCGGCCTCGCGCGAGAACAACCCGTACCTGCGCGACCGCCGACCCGGGCTCTACGCCTCCCTCGTCTGAGCCCCCTTCTTCCCCCAGCCCTGCCGCAAGGAGACGTACCCCCATGACGTCCACGGTGCCCACCACCGCCGTCCCGCACAGCGACGGACAGCCGCCGATCACCATGTTCGGTCCGGACTTCCCGTACGCGTACGACGACTTCCTCGCCCACCCGGCGGGCCTCGGCCAGATACCGGCGACCGAGCTCGGCACCGAGGTCGCCGTCATCGGCGGCGGGCTGTCCGGCATCATCTCCGCGTACGAGCTGATGAAGATGGGCCTCAAGCCCGTCGTCTACGAGGCCGACCAGATCGGTGGCCGCCTGCGCACCGTCGGCTTCGAGGGCGCCGAGACCGAGGGCCTCACCGCGGAGATGGGCGCCATGCGCTTCCCGCCGTCCTCCACGGCCCTGCAGCACTACATCGACCTCGTCGGCCTGGTCACGGAGCCCTTCCCGAACCCGCTCGCCGAGGCCACCCCCTCCACGGTCGTCGACCTCAAGGGCGAGACCCACTACGCCGAGACCATCGCCGACCTCCCGCAGGTCTACCGCGACGTGTCCGCCGCGTGGAACGCCTGCCTCGACGAGGGCGCCGACTTCTCCGACATGAACACCGCGATGCGCGAGCGGGACGTCCCGCGCATCCGCGAGATCTGGGCCAAGCTCGTCGAGAAGCTCGACGACGAGACCTTCTACGGCTTCCTCTGCAAGTCGGAGGCCTTCAAGTCCTTCCGCAAGCGCGAGATCTTCGGCCAGGTCGGCTTCGGCACGGGCGGCTGGGACACCGACTTCCCGAACTCCATCCTGGAGATCCTGCGCGTCGTCTACACCGAGGCCGACGACCACCACCGCGGCATCGTGGGCGGCTCGCAGCAGCTGCCGCTGCGCCTGTGGGAGCGCGAGCCGGAGAAGATCGTGCACTGGGCCCAGGGCACCTCGCTGTCCTCCCTGCACGGCGGCACCCCGCGCCCGGCGGTCACCCGCCTGCACCGCACGGCCGGCAACCGCATCACGGTCACCGACTCCTCCGGCGACATCCGCACGTACCGCGCCGCGATCTTCACGGCCCAGTCCTGGATGCTCCTGTCGAAGATCGAGTGCGACGACACGCTGTTCCCGATCGACCACTGGACGGCGATCGAGCGCACCCACTACATGGAGTCGTCCAAGCTGTTCGTCCCCGTCGACCGGCCGTTCTGGCTGGACAAGGACGAGGAGACCGGCCGCGACGTCATGTCGATGACGCTGACCGACCGGATGACCCGCGGCACGTACCTGCTGGACAACGGCCCGGACAAGCCCGCCGTCATCTGCCTCTCGTACACCTGGTGCGACGACAGCCTCAAGTGGCTGCCGCTGTCCGCGAACGAGCGGATGGAGGTCATGCTGAAGTCCCTCGGCGAGATCTACCCGAAGGTCGACATCCGCCGTCACATCATCGGCAACCCGGTCACCGTCTCCTGGGAGGACGAGCCCTACTTCATGGGCGCGTTCAAGGCCAACCTCCCGGGCCACTACCGCTACCAGCGCCGCCTGTTCACCCACTTCATGCAGGACCGCCTCCCCGAGGACAAGCGCGGCATCTTCCTCGCGGGCGACGACATCTCCTGGACGGCCGGCTGGGCCGAGGGCGCGGTCCAGACCGCCCTCAACGCCGTCTGGGGCGTCATGCACCACCTGGGCGGCTCCACGGACTCCACCAACCCGGGCCCGGGCGACGTCTACGACGACATCGCCCCGGTCGAACTCCCCGAGGACTGATCCTCCGGGTTCCCCAGGCCACGGGCCGTCCCCGCGTGAGCAGCGCGGGGACGGCCCGTTCTCATGTCCGGGGTCAGGTCAGCACTGCCAGAGCAGCGCGGCCCGCCCGCAGGGGGCGCACGCGTGGGCGTAGGCCCGCCCCGAGCCGAAGTTCATGGCGGTGGTGGGCTCCGGTCCCTCCCGCAGGCCGGCCACGAAGGCCATCGGCCGGGCGCAGCCGGGGCAGTCGGGCGTCTCGTCGTCCTGGAGCCAGTCGGGTTCGCCGCCGAGCGAGCCGAGGACCGCCCGCCCGGCCGGTGCGGTGCCGTCCGGCGCCGCCGGGACGGGTACGGCCGCGCGGACGGCGCCCAGCCCGAGGACGTCCTCGTCCGCGTCGGGCGCCGGTACGGGCACCAGGTCCCCGGCGGGCAGCAGCAGGGCCAGGTTGCCGCCCGCGGTCGGGCTCCACTGCTCGCACCGCCCGGGCCGGTGGGCGCACATGAACAGGGCCAGCACGCCGGGCCCCGCAGGGGCGGCGTCGCCGAGCACGATCTGGGCGAGGAACTGGAGCGGTCCCGCGCACACGCGGCACACCGGCCACACGGTCCCGGCGGGCGCCGTCGGCACCCCGCCGGTCCGGCTGACCCGGGCGTCCGGGGTGACCGGCCCGCCGTCGAGGAGAAGCGTCGTCATACGGCGAACCTATCCGGCGGCCCGCGACGACCCGGGGGCGGCAGGCGTCTCAGCCCCGCGGGGTCAGCAGGCAGCGGCCGACCAGGCCCACGCCCGCGTCGAGGGAGTCCGTGAACTCCTCGGCCAGGTCCGGCGCCCGGCGCAGCGTCCACAGCAGGCGGGCCGCCGACCAGGCCCCGGCGCGGGCGCGCTCCAGGCTCCACGAGCCGACCAGATGGGTCAGCGGGTCGGCGATCTCCAACAGGTCCGGGCCCGGCATCAGGTCCTCCCGGATGTGCTCCTCCAGGGAGACCAGCGTGTCGCCGACCCGGTCGAAGTCCGCCTCCAGGGCCCGCGGTTCACAGTCCAGCTCACCGCACGTGGCCACCACCGCCAGCGCCAGGTCATGGCCGATGTGCGCGTTGATCCCGGCCAGCGCGTGCTGCAGCGGGCGGATCCCCGGATGGCGGCGGTACTGCAGCAGCGGGCGCCAGCAGGCCGGGGCCCGGTCCGCCTCCACCGCCGTCAGGTACCGCTCCGCGAACCGCACACTGAGCGTCTGCGCCCGCCGGGGCGCCGGGAAGGCGCCGTGCTCGATCCGCCGGTGCAGGGTCTCCGTCACCGTCAGGTAGACCCGGTTGAAGACGGCGACACCGTCCTGCGGCGGGAGCCGCTCCTCCAGGGCGCGCATCCGCGCCAGCACCGCTTCCATGGGGGCAGGGTCGCAGGCGCCGGCGCGGATCCGGGGAACTTGGCCGTAGGCTTCCCCGGTTCGGGCGAAACCCCGTCAACGGGGCTTGTCCTGGCCGTCCCCGGAGCCCTCGTCGTAGGTGGAGGTGCCCGCGTCGAGCAGGGGCTCCTGCTTGAGGTGCGCCGGGGCGAGGTAGCGCAGTGCGTGGTAGCCGGTGATCACCACGATCGTGCCCAGCGCGATGCCGCCCAGCTCGAAGGTGTCGGTGATCTGCAGTTTCACGCCGCCGATGCCGATGATGACGCCCGCCGCGGCCGGCACCAGGTTCAGCGGATTGCGCAGGTCCACCCCGCCGTTGATCCAGATCTGCGCGCCGAGCAGGCCGATCATCCCGTAGAGGATGACCGTGATGCCGCCGAGCACCCCGCCCGGGATCGCGGCGACGATCGCACCGAACTTGGGGCACAGCCCGAAGAGCAGCGCGAAGCCCGCGGCCGCCCAGTAGGCCGCCGTGGAGTAGACCCGGGTGGCCGCCATGACCCCGATGTTCTCGGAGTAGGTGGTGTTCGGCGGGCCGCCGACCGCCGTGGACAGCATCGACGCGGCGCCGTCCGCCGCGATCGCCGTGCCCAGCTTGTCGTCGAGCGGATCGCCGGTCATCTCGCCCACGGCCTTGATGTGGCCCGCGTTCTCGGCGATCAGCGCGATCACCACCGGCAGGGCGATCAGGATCGCCGACCACTCGAAGGCGGGTGCGTGGAAGGACGGAAGCCCGAGCCAGTCGGCCTTGGCCACCGCCGAGAGGTCGAGCCGCCAGTGGTCGACGGCCGCCTCCCCGCCCAGCGTCGAGTGGATCTTCCCGAAGAGCAGGTCGGAGAGCCAGGAGATCCCGTACCCGAAGAGCAGACCGAGGAAGATCGCGATGCGCGACCAGAAACCGCGCAGACAGACCACGGCCGCCCCCGTGAACAGCATCGTCAGCAGCGCCGTCCACTGGTCCTGCGGCCAGTACGTGCTCGCCGTCACCGGTGCCAGGTTGAAGCCGATCAGCATCACCACCGCGCCCGTCACGATGGGCGGCATCGCCGTGTGGATCACGCGGGCGCCGAACCGCTGGACCACCAGGCCCGCCAGGAACAGCGCCACGCCCACGACGAAGACGGCGCCCGTGACCACCGCACTGTCCCCGCCCGCGGCCCGGATGGCCGCAGCGACACCGACGAACGACAGCGAACAGCCCAGGTACGACGGGATCCGGCCGCGGGTCGCGAGGAGGAAGATCACCGTCGCGACACCGGACATCATGATGGCCAGGTTCGGGTCCAGGCCCATCAGGACCGGAGCGACGAAACTCGCGCCGAACATCGCCACGACGTGCTGCGCGCCCAGCCCGGCGGTCCGCGGCCACGACAGGCGCTCCTCCGGCCGGACCACCGCCCCGGGGGCGGGAGTCCGCCCGTCTCCGTGCAGGGTCCAGCCCACGCCGAGGCCCATGTTCCACTCCGTTTCTCCGGCTGCTGCTCACACATCGAGGCCGCAGCGCACGGGTACGTGCCGCTGCGGCCAGTCGACATGTTACGGCCGGGTTTGGGCAGGTTCGTCGAGCTCGGTGGGGCCGGGCTTCGCCGTCACCCCGCCGAGATCGCCCCCAGCCTGCCCCACCGCCGGCCCCTGGCGCAGTACCGCGGCACCCGCGATCAGCGCGAACGCCAGCAGGGTGACCAGCCCGAAGGACACCACCAGCGAGGTCGCGTCCGCCACCGCGCCGATCGCCGACGGGGCGATCAGCCCCGAGGTGTACGTGATCGTCGCGACACCGGCGATGGCCTGCGCCGGGGCCGGGCCGCTGCGCCCCGCCGCGGCGAAGGCCAGCGGGACCACCACCGCGATCCCGAGCCCGATCATCCCGAACCCGGCCAGCGCGCCCGCCGGATGCCGGACCCCGACCACGAGCAGCCCGCCCGCGGTGGCCACCACCCCGCCCGCCCTGACCGTGCGCACCGCCCCGAACCGGTCCACCACCCGGTCCCCGACCAGCCGGGCCAGGGCCATGGTGAGCGCGAAGGCGGTGGTGGAGGCCGCCGCCAGACCCGCGTCCGTGTGCAGGACGTCCCGCAGGTAGACCGCCGACCAGTCCAGGCTCGCGCCCTCGGCGAAGACCGCGCAGAACCCGACGGCCCCGATCAGCAGCGCCGACTTCGGCGGCAGCGCGAAGTGCGGCGGCGCCTGCGCCCCCTGGTCGGCCCTCAGGTCCAGCACACCCTGTACGGCGAACAGCCCGCCCGCCGTCAGGACCAGCGCGGCGACCAGGTGGTGCAGCCGGGCGTCGGCCCCGGCGTGCGCGGCGACGGCACCCGCGGCCGAGCCGAGCAGCGCGCCCACGCTCCACATGCCGTGCAGCGAGGACATGATCGAGCGGCCCAGCCGGTTCTCCGTCTCCACGCCCAGCGCGTTCATCGCCACGTCCGACATGCCGGCGGTGGCCCCGTAGACGAAGAGCGCGAAGCAGAGGGTGGGCAGGTTCGGGGCGAGGCTCGGCAGGATCAGGGAGAGGGTCCAGAACGAGAGCAGGGCCCGCAGCGCCGCGCGTGCGCCGAGCCAGTGGTTGATGCGGCCCGCCAGCGGCATCGCGAGTGCCGCACCCACGGCGGGGGCGGCCAGCGCCAGGCCCAGGGTGCCCGGGCTGAGCTGGGCGTGCTCCTGGATCCAGGGGATACGGGTGGCGAAGGAGCCGGTGACGGCACCGTGGGTGCAGAAGACGGCGGCGATGGCATAGCGGGCATGGCGCAGGTGCGCCGGGCTGAGGTCGGTGTCCCCGGTCATGACGATTAAACTATCAGGGACCCTGCCTGATAGATAATGGGCCCGACTCCCTAGGATGGGCTCCGTGACTCCTGCCCCCACCACCACTCCGGCACCGTCCCCCGCCTCGCCCAGCACGGCCCGGGCCATCAACGACCGCCTCGCCCTGCAACTCCTCCAGGAATCCGGGCCGCTGACGGCCACCCAGCTCAAAACCATGACCGGCCTCTCCCGCCCCTCGGTCGCCGACCTCGTCGACCGGCTCACCGAAGCCGGACTCATCGAAGTCGCCGGCGAATCCGGCGAACAGCGCCGCGGCCCCAACGCCAAGCTGTACGGGATCGTCGCCGACCGCGCCCACCTGGCCGCCCTCGACGTGCGCACCGACCGGGTCACCGCAGTCGTCACCGACCTCCTGGGCCGCCCCCTCGCCGAAGCCGCCCTGCCCGTCGGCGCCCCCGAGGACGCGGTGGCCGCCCTGCTGCGCACCGCACGCGAAGCCGGCGCCGCCGAACTGCACACCGTCGTCATAGGCGCCCCGGGCCTGGTCGCCCCGGCCACCGGCGAACTCCGCGACACCAGCGGCCTCCCGGCCTGGCACCGGGACCTGGTCACCGCCCTGCAGCGCAGCCTGCCCGCCGTGGTCGTCGTCGAGAACGAGACCAACCTGGCCGCACTCGCCGAGCAGCGCCTGGGCGTGGCCCGCGACCTGGACTCCTTCGTCCTGCTGTGGCTCGGCGCGGGCGTGGGCGCGGCCGTGGTCCTGGACGGCCGGCTGCGCCGGGGCGCCTCCGGCGGAGCGGGCGAGATCGGCTTCCTTCCGGTGCCGGGCACCGCCGGCCTGCCGTCGGCCGAGGACTGCGCGGGCGGATTCCACGCCCTGGTGGGCCGCGAAGCCGTGACCGCGCTCGCGCGCGCCCACGGCTTCGCGGGCCCGGCGGAGGAGGCCGTGGCCGGAGCCGCGGGGGAGGCCTTCCTCGAAGCCCTGGCCGAACGGCTCGCGCTGGGCGCGGCGGCGGCCGCCGCGATCCTGGACCCGGGCTGCGTGGTCCTGGCGGGCGAGCTGGGCCGCGCAGGCGGCCCCGCCCTGGCCGCCCGGGTCGCCCACCGCGTGGCGAAGCTGACCCCGGTCCCGACGGAGATCCGCGCCACGACCCTGGGCGACCCGGCGGTCCTGGCGGGAGCCGAACTGGCGGCGCGGGACGCCGCGCAGGCGGTGCTGTTCGGGGGGTAGGGGCGGGGGAGGGCTCCGGGGGCGGGGGGTGTGGCGGGGGCTCCCGCCCACCCGCGCCCCCGCCGCGCTTCTCCGATTCCGCCCGCGCCCGTCCCCTCGAAGCCCCCGAAGCCCCCGAAGCCCCCGCCCCGCCACACCCCCTACCGTCCCCGCCCCCGCCCCGCCGCGAACTGCGCGAACGTGAGGTGGCCCGCCGCGTGGGACGGGGCCAGGTGGCCGCCGCGCTTGAAGCCCGCGTAGGCCTTGCCCGCCAGGGGGACGGAGATCACCCGGCGGTGGCGGCCCGTCGCGGTCAGGTAGGTGCGGGCCAGGTCCGGCAGGGTGCGGATCTCCGGGCCGCCCATGTCCGGGACCCGGCCCGACGGGGTCGGGACGGCCAGTTCCGCCAGGCGGTCCGCGACCTCCCCGACGGCGATCGGCTGCACCCGCACCCCGCCGGGCATCGGCACCGGCACGAGCGGCAGCTTCGCCGCCGTGTCCACCAGCTGCGCCACCAGGTCGTGGAACTGCGTCGTGCGCAGGATGGTCAGGCCCAGCCCGGACGCCTCCAGCAGCCGCTCGACCTTCAGCTTCGTCCGGTAGTAGCCGAGCGGCACCACGTCCACCCCGACGATCGAGATGTAGACGATGTTGGTGACGGTCCCCGCCCGCCGGGCCGCGTCGATGAGGTGCCGGGTGGCGGTGTCGTCGTCCTTGCCCCCGGCGCGCGTATTGCTCGCGCAGTGCACGATCACCTCCGCGCCGGCCATCGCACCGTCCAGCCCGCTGCCGTCCAGCAGGTCGACCGGATACTCCGGGGCGTGCCGGCTCAGCGCGCGGACCTCGTGGCCCGCGTTCCGGAGCCGGTCCACGACGAGCACGCCGAGGGTGCCGGTGCCGCCGGTGACGAGGATGGTGCTCATGGGGTCCGCCTTTCGCCGATGTGGTTCCTTCGGCAGCGGAGACCGGAGGGCCCTCAGGAATGTGACAGCTGCCGCTGGAGGAATTCCAGCTTCTCCGGGTTGAGTACCGTGCTGAGCCCGCTGACCAGCCCGTTCTCGAATTCCACCAGAAGAACGGCCGTCTCGCCGAAGAGCAGCGCCGGTACCCCGTTGATCTCCGCGACGCTGACCGGCAGGTCCCCGGCGAACTTCTTGAGCACCCCGATCGCGAACCGGGCCACCTTCTCCCGCCCCAGGATCGGCCGCAGCGCCGCGTTGACCGCGCCGCCGCCGTCGGAGACGAACCGGACGTCGGCCGTCAGCAGCCCCTCCAGCCGGGCCAGGTCCCCGCCGCGCGCCGCCGTCATGAAGGTTTCCACGAGGCTCTGCCACCGTTCGGGGTCCGGTGCGAAGCGCGGCTCGGGCGCGGGGGGGGGGGGGGGGGGGGACCGCACCACCGACCACCCAGAAAGGGGCTGGGGAGAGGTGTCCCCAGAGTGCCAGAGGGCCGTATGGCTCCCAAGTAGCTTTAGTAG
>NZ_JBVIAH010000006.1:0-71784 GCF_055574035.1 Streptomyces sp. NPDC030021 | reverse complement strand
AGACCCCGCGGGGAAGAGGGTTGTCAGGAGGTCCTGCCCCCCGTGTGGGGCCGGGGGGGAAGTGGTCTTTGGTTTTGTCCTTCCTTTCCCCGCCCCCCCCCCCCCCCCCCCGCCGGTAGAGCTGCCGGCAGTTGGCCTCCGTGAGGTCCAGGAGTCCGGCGATCTCCCGGTGGCTGTAGGCGAAGGCCTCGCGCAGGACGTAGACGGCCCGTTCCACCGGCGTGAGCTGTTCCAGCAGCACCAGCAGGGCCATGGACACACTGTCCCGCTGTTCCGCGGACTCCAGCGGGCCGAGGGTGCCGTCCCCGGTGAGGACGGGCTCTGGGAGCCAGGGGCCGACGTACGCCTCGCGCCGGACCCGCGCCGAGGTGAGGGTGTTGAGGCACAGGTTCGTGACGACCTTGGCGAGCCAGGCGCCGGGGTGCTCGATCTCCTCGCGGTCCACGGACGCCCAGCGCAGGTACGCCTCCTGCACGGTGTCCTCGGCCTCCGCGGCGGACCCGAGCATGCGGTAGGCGATGCCGAACATCCGGGGACGGTTTTCCTCGAAGTCCGCGTCGGACGCGGTGATGTGTGTGATCACCGGTGCAGCGTACGAGGCCGGGTGCGCGCGGAACGAGCGAGGACCCGGTGGCCGCCGGGCCACCGGGTCCTCACGTTCACCCATGGATCGGGGTGCAGGGGTCAGCAGGCGCCCTGGTCCTTCCAGACACCCCATTCACCGGTGGTGCCGGGCTCTTCGTTCTGCGTCCACCACTGGGCCTTCCAGTTGCGGCCCTTGTGGGAGACGACGTTGCCGCTGTTGTAGATCGTGCCCGCCACGTACGCCGGGCTGGTGCAGGTCCCGCCCGGAGGCGTGGTCGGCGGGGTCGTGGGGGGAGTGGTCGGCGGGGTGGTGGGAGGGGTGGTCGGGGGAGTGGTGGGGGGCTGGGTGCCACCGCCGGGCTGGACCGTCGTCGTACCGCGGGCCAGGTCGCCGGCGAGGGCGTAGGTGGTGCCGGAGATCTTCACCGTCCAGTTGGAGGGCGTGGACACCGGCAGGTAGTAGTTGAACGCCAGGTCGACGGAGGCGCCGGGGGCCAGGGTCTGCCAGGCCGGGAGCTTCAGGGAGACCCGTTGGAAGTCGCCCTTCAGACCGCCGGCGTTGGTGCCGGTGTGGCCGCTGCTGATCACGGTCGTGCCGAAGCCGGACTGGTCGGAGGCGTTGTTCGGGGCCGAGGTGCCGTAGTCGAACTGGAACTCGGTGCCGCCGGGCAGCGTGGCGTTCGTGTTGTTGGTGATCTTCAGCTTCGGGGTGAGCGGGTAGTTGGAGTCGCCCAGCTTGAACTCGGTGAACTCCGTCCTGATGTCCACGGCCTGGGTGGGCAGGGCGGTGGCGCCCGCCTTCTTCGCGCCGTAGGGGGAGGCCGACTTGAACTTCTGGTACATCGTGTCGGTGAGCGTGTCGCCCATCTCGTACTGGCCCTTGGCCGCGTTGTACGCGTAGTCGCCCGCGAGCTCCCAGACCATCGTGCCGCCGATGCCCTTGTCGACCACGTAGTCGGCCTTGGCGGCCACCGACTGCTCGTCCTCCGTGGAGAGGAAGACCTTCTTCTGCGCGTTCCACAGCCACGGCGCCACCAGGGTGGAGTCGTACTTGCGGACGTAGGTGCCGGTCAGCGTGGTGTTCGCCGGGAAGCCGTACGTGGTGACGTAGTCGCCTACGACGCCCTTCTCCAGGTTCTTGGCGTGCCACATCGGGTTGGAGCCCGCCGGGGACTCGGCCCCGTTGGTGTCCTTGTCGTGCCACAGGTTGTCGATGCCGACCGCGCCGTCGCCGCACTTGGTCAGGCCCGCGCCGGCCGGGCAGCTGGTCGCGGGGGCCTTGCCCCACAGGCCGTCGGTGCCGCCCTGCACGTTCTTGAAGCCGCGGGTGTAGTAGGGCAGGCCGATGTTGATCCGGCCGCCCGGCATCGAGCCGCGGAAGTAGTGGTACGCCCAGTCGGTGTTGAGGTAGCCGATGCCGCCGTACTGGGAGGTGGAGTAGACGCCGGCGGCGGCGAGTTCGCCGTCCTTGCCGTCGTCGAAGAGCGAGGCGTTGGGGCCCACGTACTCGTTCCAGGCGCCGTGCAGGTCGTAGGACATGATGTTGACGTAGTCCAGGTACTTCTGGACCTGGAACGTCTCCATGCCCCGGAGCAGGTAGCCGGAGGAGGGGGCGGCGACGGAGAGCAGGTAGTGCTTGCCGTCGGCGGCGCCCGCGCGGTCGAGCTTCTCGCGCAGGGACTTCATCAGGGCCGCGTAGCCCTGGACGAGGCCGGCGCGGCGGGCGTTGGCCAGCTGCCAGTCCAGCGGGTTGCCGGCGTCCTTCATGGTGGTCGGGTACTCGTAGTCGATGTCGACGCCGTTGAACCCGTACGTGCGGATGAACTCGACCGAGGAGTCGGCGAAGGTGTCGATGCCGGCCTGGTTGACCGAGCCGTCGGCGTTCGTGGCCATCGAGTAGAAGCCGCCGGAGGCGACCCGGTTGCCGTCGTCACCGAAGTAGCCGCCGGTCTCCGCCCAGCCGCCGACCGAGATCAGCGTCTTGACGTTCGGGTACTGCTTCTTGAACTTCGTCAGCTGGTTGAAGTGGCCCTTGTAGGGGAGGGCCGGGTCCATCTCGGCGCCGGCGACGCCGGGCCAGGTCATGCCGGTGGCGGCGTTGTTCACGCCGTCCGGGCCGACGGAGATCTTGTTGCCTTCGCCCACGTGGGCGAAGGCGTAGTTCAGGTGGGTGACCTTGGACCACGGGATGTTGTTGGCGAGGTAGGCGGGGGCGCCGTCCTTGCCGGTGCGCCAGCCGGTGAAATATCCGATGACGCGGCGCTGGTGGTCGGCGCCCATCTTCTCCCGGCCTTCGGTGTCGTAGACCGAGCAGTAGGGGACGTCGACGCCGGCGGTCTTGTACAGCCCGTCGGGGCGACAGCCCTCGTTGTCGGCCGCGTGCGAGACGCCCGCCGAGAGCCCGCCCACCAGGAGTCCGGCGATCGCTGCGCCGGATGCCAGGAGCATCGCTCTCGTACGTGTGGGGGACGGCATTGTGCCTCCTGGGGAGGGGAGGATGCAGGACACAACTGGACACAACATGAAGCAACAGGTGTGGTGCAGAAGCGTGTTGGCCCGTGACGTGCGCACATCTGACGGGCCGTTCCCGGGAAGATGAAGGGAACGTTAAGAGGACTAGACCACCCCGTCAATAGGTCTGGACCAACCCCGCCCGACTTGACAAAGTCCGCGTCGGTGGTGACCTCTTTGTGAGCCAGGCCACACCGCGTCACCCGCATGGCGCCCGATCACCCGTGGCAGACTGGCTGGAGTACCAGTAGCAGCGCACTCCGGGGTCGGTGTAATTCCGAACCGGCGGTTATAGTCCGCGACCCGTCCGCATCCAGCGGCCGGTTGACCAGGTGAGATTCCTGGACCGACGGTTAAAGTCCGGATGGGAGGCAGTGCGCGGCGGGCCAGTCACCGGTACGCCGCCGTCGGCGGTTCGTCGGCATATCCCTGCGGATATGCCTGGTCGAACCATCTTTCCGGCCTCGGCGTCCCCTGTGCGCTGTACCGCTTCATCTGTCGTATCCCGACAGGCCCCGGAGTCCGTGCCCGATGAGGCAGGAGGACCCGGTGGCGACACACGCCGCGCACGCAGCACCCGACGCGGACACCCGTGCCATGCGCCGAGCCATCGAGCTCGCGGCCCGCGGACTCGGCTCCACCAGCCCCAACCCGGTCGTCGGCTGCGTCATCACCGACGCCTCGGGCGAGATCGTCGGCGAGGGCTGGCACGAGCGGGCCGGCGGCCCGCACGCCGAGGTCCACGCCCTGCGCGCGGCAGGCGAGGCCGCCCGCGGCGGCACCGCCTACGTCACCCTCGAACCCTGCAACCACACCGGCCGTACGGGGCCCTGCGCCCAGGCCCTCGCGGGCGCCGGGATCACCCGCGTGGTCTACGCCGTCTCCGACCCGAACCCGCAGGCCAGCGGCGGTGCCGCCACCCTGCGCGCGGCCGGGATCGACACCACGGCCGGGCTCCTCGCGGACGAGGCCGAGGCGGGCAACGCCGCCTGGCTGACCTCCGTACGCCTGGGCCGGCCGCACGTCACCTGGAAGTACGCCGCCACCCTCGACGGCCGCAGCGCCGCCGCGGACGGCAGCAGCCGCTGGATCAGCTCCGCCGAGTCCCGGGCCGACGTCCACCGGCTGCGCGCCGAGAGCGACGCCGTCCTCGTCGGCGGCGGCACCCTGCGCGCCGACGACCCGCACCTCGCCGTCCGCGGCGTGGAGGGCGCCACGCAGCCGCTGCGGATCGCCCTCGACACGCGCGCCGCGCTCCGGCCGACCGCCCGCATCCTCGACGACGCCGCGCCGACCCTGCTCGTCGTCGGCGAGGACGCCGACACCCGGCACCTGCCCGGCGTCGAACTGCTCCGGCTGCCCCTGCACGACGGCCGCATCGGCGTCCACGACCTCCTCACCAGCCTGTTCCGGCGCGGCGTGCGCTCCGTCCTGCTGGACGGCGGGCCCACGCTGGCCGGCGCCTTCCTCGAAGACGGCGCCGTCGACCGCGTCATCGGCTACATCGCCCCGGCCCTGCTCGGCGCCGGCCCCGCGGCCCTCGCCGACGCCGGGATCAAGAACATCTCCGGTGCGCAGCGCCTCGACATCACCGAGGCCGTCCGCATCGGCCCCGATCTCCGCATCACCGCAGTTCCCGTCCCCGTCACCGCCACCACCGCCACCAAGGAGCACTGAGTGTTCACCGGAATCGTCGAAGAACTGGGCGAGGTCACCGCTGTCGAGCAGCTCGCGGAAGCCTCCCGCTTCCGGCTGCGCGGCCCCCTCGTCACCGAAGGCGCCAAGCACGGTGACTCCATCGCGGTCAACGGCGTCTGCCTCACCGTGGTGGAGACCGCGGGCGGCGAGTTCACCGCCGACGTCATGCAGGAGACCCTGAACCGCTCCAGCCTCGGCGCCCTGGCCAAGGGCTCCCGGGTCAACCTGGAGCGCCCGATGGCCCTCGGCGGACGGCTCGGCGGCCACCTGGTCCAGGGGCACGTGGACGGCACCGGCGAGATCATCTCCCGGACCCCCTCCGAGCACTGGGAGATCGTCAAGGTCGCCCTCCCCGCGAACCTCTCCCGTTACGTCGTCGAGAAGGGCTCCATCACGGTCGACGGCGTCAGCCTCACCGTGGTCGAGGCCGCCGCCGACTGGTTCACGATCAGCCTCATCCCCACCACGCTCGCGCTGACCACCCTCGGCATCAAGCAGAGCGGCGACCCGGTCAACCTGGAGGTCGACGTCCTCGCGAAGTACGTCGAGCGCCTGCTGGCCGCCGGCGTGAACCCGCTGCACGCGACGGGAGACGACCGGTGAGCGCCCTGACCTGGCTCAACGCGGAGGCCTTCACCGTCTTCGGCCAGAAGGTCATCTGGTCCGACATGATCGGCAACCTGATGGGCCTGGCCGCGCTCGCGCTCGGCTGGCGCCGCTCGATATGGACCTGGCCCGCCCAGCTCCTGTCCGGCCTGATCCTCATCGCCGCCTACGCCTCCGCACACCTCGCGGGCGGCGTCGGAAAGCAGCTCCTCGTCATCGGCGTGGCCGTGTGGGGCTGGCGCGCCTGGCAGCTCGGGCGCCAGAAGGCCCAGGACGGCTCCATCGCCGTGCGCACCGCAACCTGGAAGGAGCGCGCCCTGCTCCTGGCCGGCGCGGCGCTCGGCACCCTCGCCGTCGGCGGCCTCTTCACGCTCTTCCCGAACCTCTCGTGGAGCCCGTGGGCCGACGCGTACATCTTCGTCGGCACCATCGTCGCGATGGTCGCCCAGGCCCGCGGCCTCGTCGAGTTCTGGTTCGCCTGGCTCCTCGTCGACCTGGTCGGCGTCCCCCTCGCCTTCAACAACGGACTGGCCTTCTCCGGCCTCGTCTACGTCGTGTACTTCGCCCTCGTGCTGTGGGGCGCCTACGACTGGTACCAGCGTTCTCGCACCAACCCCGCCCAGGCCCTGGAAGGAGCAACGGCATGACCACCCTCAAGCCCGTGCCCGACATCCCCGAAGAGACCTTCCGCCTCGACCCCGTCGAGCAGGCCATCCGCGACATCGCGGCGGGCCGCCCCGTCGTCGTCGTCGACGACGAGGACCGCGAGAACGAGGGCGACCTCGTCATCGCAGCCGAGAAGGCCACCCCCGAGATCGTCGCCTTCATGATGAGCGAGTGCCGCGGCCTGATCTGCGCCCCCATGGAGGGCCCCGAGCTGGACCGGCTCGAACTCCCGCAGATGGTCCAGAACAACACCGAGTCGATGAAGACCGCCTTCACCGTCTCCGTCGACGCGAGCGCCGCCCACGGCGTCTCCACCGGCATCTCGGCCGCCGACCGGGCCACCACTCTGCGCCTGCTCGCCGACGGGGTCTCCGAGCCCGGTGACTTCGTCCGCCCCGGCCACATCTTCCCGCTGCGCGCCAAGCCCGGCGGCGTCCTGGTCCGCAATGGTCACACCGAGGCCGCCGTGGACCTCGCCCGCCTCGCGGGCCTGCGCCCGGCCGGCGCCATCGTGGAGATCGCCGGCGAGGACGGCGTCATGCTGCGCCTGCCCGAGCTGATCCCCTTCGCCCGCAAGCACGGCCTGACGATCATCTCCATCGAGGACCTGATCGCCTACCGCCGCTCCGCCGAGCCCACCGTGCGCCGCGAGGCCGAGGTCAGCCTGCCGACCGCCTTCGGCGAGTTCACCGCGTACGGCTACCGCTCCACCGTCGACGGCGTCGAACACGTCGCCCTCGTCCACGGCGAGATCGGCGACGGCACCGACATGCTGGTCCGCATGCACTCCGAGTGCCTGACCGGCGACATCTTCGCCTCCCAGCGCTGCGACTGCGGCCCCCAGCTGCACGCCTCCATGGAACGCATCAAGACCGAGGGCCGCGGCATCGTCGTCTACCTGCGCGGCCACGAGGGCCGCGGCATCGGACTCCTGTCCAAGCTGCGCGCGTACGAGCTCCAGGAGCGCGGCCGCGACACCCTCGACGCCAACCTGGAACTCGGCCTGCCCGCCGACGCCCGCGACTACGGCGCCGGCGCCCAGATCCTCGCCGACCTCGGCGTGCACGACGTCCGGCTGATGACCAACAACCCCGAGAAGTCCGACGCCCTCGTCCGGCACGGCATCACGGTCACCAGCCGGGAGTCGATGCCGGTGGAGGCCGGCGAGCACAATCTGCGGTACCTGCGCACCAAGCGGGACCGGATGGGTCACGACCTGCCCTGGCTGGACGGGCCCGTGACCACCTCCGCCTGCGGCAACCAGTAGGCACGCACCACCACCCGTACACACATCCACCCACCCCACCCCACCCATCACGAACCACCGAGGAGCAGAGCTGTGAGCGGCAAGGGCGCACCCGAACTGAGCGTGAAGAACTGCGGAGACCTCCGAGTCGCCGTGATCGCGGCCCAGTGGCACGAGAAGGTCATGGACGGACTGGTCGACGGAGCCCTGCGGGCCCTGCACGAGCTGGGCATCGACGAGCCCACCCTGCTCCGGGTCCCCGGCAGCTTCGAGCTCCCGGTCGTGGCGAAGGTACTGGCCGGTCGCGGTTACGATGCCATCGTCGCCCTCGGAGTGGTCATCCGCGGCGGCACCCCGCACTTCGACTACGTCTGCCAGGGCGTCACCCAGGGCCTGGTACAGGTGTCGATCGACACCGGAGTCCCCGTCGGCTTCGGAGTACTGACCTGCGACAACGACGAGCAGGCGCTGGACCGCGCCGGACTCGAGGGGTCGAACGAGGACAAGGGGCACGAAGCGGTCACCGCCGCCGTCTCCACCGCCATGACCCTGCGGACCGTCAGCGAACCCTGGCGCTGAGTGGCGACGGGGAACCCCGTATTCTGAGGACCATCATGGCTGACAAGACCCCCAAGACCTTCGAGGAGCTCTTCACCGAGCTCCAGCGCAAGGCCGCCGAAGGCGACCCCAGCACCTCCCGCACCGCCGAGCTCGTCCACAAGGGCGTCCATGCCATCGGCAAGAAGGTCGTCGAAGAGGCCGCCGAGGTCTGGATGGCCGCCGAGTACGAGGGCAAGGAAGCCGCCGCCGAGGAGATCTCCCAGCTGCTCTACCACGTCCAGGTGATGATGGTGGCGCGCGGGATCTCCCTCGACGACGTCTACGCCCACCTCTGAGTCCGGCACGCACACCCGCCCGTAATCCCGTAATCCACGCACCAAAGGAAGCCCCATGCTGCGCATCGCCGTCCCCAACAAGGGTTCACTCTCCGGACCGGCGTCGGCGATGCTCCATGAGGCCGGCTACCGGATGCGCAAGGAGTCCAAGGAGCTCGTGGTCGTCGACCCCGAGAACGAGGTGGAGTTCTTCTACCTCCGCCCCAAGGACATCGCGATCTACGTCTCCTCGGGCAAGCTCGACATCGGGATCACCGGCCGCGACCTGCTGCTCGACTCCGGCGCCAGCGCCGAGGAGATCCTGCCGCTGAACTTCGGCCGCTCCACCTTCCGCTACGCCACCACCCCCGGCACGGCGAAGGGTCCCGAGGACTTCAGCGGGATGACGATCGCGACCTCGTACGAGGGAATCGTCGCCAAGCACCTTGCCGAGAAGGGCATCGACGCCTCCGTCGTGCACCTCGACGGCGCGGTCGAGACCGCCATCCAGCTCGGCGTCGCCCAGATCATCGCGGACGTCGTCGAGACCGGCACCAGCCTGCGCAACGCCGGCCTGGAGGTCATCGGCGAGCCGATCCTCACCTCCGAGGCCGTCGTCATCCGCGGCAACGGCGCCGACGCCGACGACCCGCAGGTCCAGCAGTTCCTGCGCCGCCTGCAGGGCGTCCTGGTGGCCCGCAGCTACGTGATGATGGACTACGACTGCCGCGCCGAGCACCTGGAGCGCGCGGTCGCCCTCACCCCCGGCCTGGAGTCGCCGACCGTCTCCCCGCTGCACAACGAGGGCTGGGTCGCCGTCCGCGCGATGGTCCCCGCCAAGGAAGCGCAGCGGATCATGGACGACCTGTACGAGCTCGGCGCGCGCGCGATCCTCACCACCTCGATCCACGCCTGCCGCCTCTAGGTCCTGGACGACCGGCGTGCCGCACCCCGGCACGCCGAACGCCCGCCCCGCACGCCACCTCCAGAAGGCACCACCATGGCCGAGTCCGCCGCCCAGCCCGCCCCGCCCGCCCTGCCGGTCACCTTCCGGCCGACCCGCACCCGGGTCGTCCTGCTGGGCGTCGGCCTCGCCATGTTCGCCACCATCACGGCGATCGCCCTGCTGCTGGAGAACCTCAGCCCGGGCGAGCGGATCAGCTTCGTCTTCACCGCCGTCCTGCTGAGCTCCGTACTCGTCCTGCTCAGCCGCCCCAAGGTGGTCGCGGACGAGTCCGGCGTCACGGTCGTCAACCTGACCAACACCCGCCGCCTGGAGTGGGCCCAGATCCTGCGGGTCAACCTCCGCCCGGGCGACCCGTGGGTGTTCCTCGACCTCAGCGACGGCACCAGCCTGCCCGCCCTCGGCATCCAGCCGGGCATCGCCAGGCAGCAGGCGATCGGCGACGCCCGCGCCCTGCGCGCCCTGGCCGAAACCCACGGAACGGGCACCGGCGACCACTGAGTCGGCCGATCCCCACGGCTGCGTACCGTTGCGGCCGGGATCTCAATGACTACCCTGGTGGCGGGGCGCAGCTGTGCGCCCTCCCACCGGCCCCGGGACCTCGTGGCCCGTGGGCACCTGCGACTTGAGGAGTGACTCCCTCCAGCAATGGACGGATCGTCCGGTAGTACCCGCGCCGCCCTCCCCTCGGAGGCGGCGGCATGACCATCCCGCTACTTCTGCTCGCGGCGGCCTTCGCCCTCATCCTCGCCAACGGTTTCTTCGTCGCCGCCGAGTTCGGCCTCGTCACCGTGGAGCGAGCCGAGGCCGAACGCGCCGCAGCCGACGGAGACCGCCGTGCCCGCACGGTGGTCAAGGCCCTACGGGAGCTGTCCTTCCAGCTCTCCGGCACCCAGCTCGGCATCACCATCACCTCCCTCGTGGTCGGCATGCTCGCCGAGCCCGCCCTCGCCGCACTGCTGGCCGGGCCGCTCGCGGCGACCGGCCTGCCGAAGGGAGCCGTCCCCGGCGTCGCCGTCGTCATCGGCATGCTGCTCGCCTCCGCCGTCCAGATGGTCGTCGGCGAGCTCGTCCCGAAGAACTGGGCGGTCTCCAGGCCGCTGCAGGTGGCCCGCTTCGTCGCCGGCCCCCAGCACGCCTTCTCGCGCGCCTTCCGCCCGGTCATCGCCGGTCTCAACGCCGTGGCCAACCGCCTCGTGCGGGCGCTCGGCGTGGAACCGACCGAGGAGATGGCCTCCGCCCGGACCCCCGGCGAGCTGCTCTCCCTGGTCCGCCATTCGGCGCAGGCCGGCGCCCTCGAACAGGACACCGCCGACCTCTTCGTCCGCACCCTCTCGCTGGGCGAGCTGACGGCCCAGCACGTCATGACCCCCCGGGTGAAGGTCAGCGCCCTGATGCACACGGCCACCGCGGCCGACGTGCTGAACCTGACCCGCGCCACGGGCCTGTCCCGCTTCCCGGTCTACCGCGACCGCATCGACGAGATCACCGGCGTCGTCCACCTCAAGGACGCCCTCGCCGTGCCCGAGTCCGAACGCGACCGCACGAGCGTGAGCCGGATCTGCGTCGCCCCGCTGCTGGTGCCCGGCTCCCTGCCGGTGCAGCCGCTGCTGGAGCGGCTGCGCAGCGAGCAGCCGATGGCCGTGGTCGTCGACGAGTACGGCGGCACCGCCGGCGTCGTCACCCTGGAGGACATCGTGGAGGAGCTCGTCGGCGAGGTCCGCGACGAGCACGACTTCGCCGAGGACGAGACCCCCGAACTGGCCGCCGTACCGGCCGAGGACGGCCGCCCCTCCTGGGAGGCCGACGGCAGTTGCCGGGTGCAGACCCTGCGCCGCATAGGCCTGGAAGTGCCCGAAGGCCCGTACGAGACCGTCGCCGGCCTCGTCGCCGACCTGCTCGGCCGGATCCCCGCCCCCGGGGACCGCGCGGAACTCCCCGGCTGGAAGCTGTCCGTCCGCCGGGTCGGCCGCAACCGCGCCGAGCGGGTCCGGCTGGTCCGGCTGGCGGCGGTGCCCGCGGCCGGCGCGTACCGGCCCGCGTCCGCGGCCGACGGTGCGGCCGTGCTCGAACCCCAGCGGGCCGAGCTGGAAGGCGCCGCCCGATGAACGCGCTCCAGCTCCTCTTCGCCCTGCTGCTGGTCCTCGCCAACGGCTTCTTCGTCGGCGCCGAGTTCGCGCTCGTCTCCGTACGGCGCAGCCAGATCGAGCCCCTCGCGGCCGACTCCAAGCGGGCCCGCCAGGTGCTCCACGGCCTGGAGAACCTGCCCCGCATGATGGCCGCGGCGCAGTTCGGCATCACCATCTGCTCGCTCACCCTCGGCGCGGTCGCCGAGCCCACCGTGGCCCGGCTGCTGGAGCCCGTCTTCCATGCCGTCCACGTACCGGAGGGCCTGATCCACCCCCTCGGCTACGCGTTCGCGCTCACCGCCGTGGTCTTCCTGCACCTGGTGATCGGCGAGATGGTGCCGAAGAACCTGGCCATGGCCGCCCCGGAGAAGACCGCCCTGTGGTTCAGCCCGGGCCTGGTCGCCTTCGCCCGCCTGTGCGGGCCGGTCACCACCGCACTCGGCGCCTGCGCCAAGCTCGTCCTGGGGCTCTTCAAGGTGGAGCCCAAGGACGAGGTCGAGGCCGTCTACACCTCCGCCCAGCTGGGCCGTCTCCTCAAGGACTCCCGGCAGGCCGGGCTCCTGGAGCCGGTCGAGCAGGAGCGGCTGGAGGACGCGCTGGAACTGGGCAGCCGCCCCGTCACCGACGTCCTCCTCGGCCCGGACCGGCTGGTCACGGTCGGCCCGGCGGTGACCCCGCGGCAGATCGAGCAGCTGACCGTGCGCACCGGCTACTCCCGTTTCCCCGTCCGTGCCGACAGCGGCGCCTTCATGGGCTACCTGCACGTCAAGGACGTACTGGACCTGGAGGACCGGGAGCGGGCCGTCCCGCAGCGGGTCTGGCGCCGGATGACCACGCTGTGCGCCACCGTCCCGCTGGACGACGCCCTCAGCGTCATGCGCCGGGACGCCACGCACCTCGCGCAGGTCGCGGACCCGGGGGGCCGGGTCCTCGGCCTGGTCGCCCTGGAGGACGTCCTCGAAATGCTGGTCGGCGAGGTCCGCGACCCGGCCCACCGCGTCGCGTTCGCCCGCAGCTAGTGCTGTGACCGGAAAGGTCCACCGGGTCGCGACGCCCGGCACGGCACCTCGCCGCGTTGTCGGACCACGGAAGTACGTCCAGTACGGCCCGCGGCCCTCCGCCTTGCGATGCACCGCACCGGACGCCGCGACCCGGCAAACCTTTCCGGTCACAGCACTAGCCGGCCGGCCGCTCCGCCCCCGGGCCCGTGAGGGTCCGGGGGCGGAGCGTGCGGGACCGGACGTCCAGGGCGAAGGGGACGGGGACGGAGCCGGGTGTGACGTCGGTCACCCGGAGCCGATTCGTGCGCGTCTCGGTGAACCGCGATCGGGTCCCGGCCGTCTTGATGGCCGGATCGTCGGTTCGGGTACTTGAGTTGGACTTCACGGGTCGCGGCACGGAACACTACGGCCCTGGGGATCTTCTGGTCTCCCGGTCCGGCTCCGGCTGTGGTACCCCGGGTTGCCGAGGGGCCCGGTCACCGTACGTCGGCCGCCTCGCGATCGATCGAGCTCCCGTTCGACCAGTAGGTCGGCGGGGGCATGATGCCGGTTTGCTAGCGTGTCCGGCGTGGAGTCCCGTCGGCATGCCGGGGACGCGTGTCGACCGGGTGTCCCGGCCGCCGCCCGCTGACCTCGCTCGCCCCGTCGAGCCGGCCCGACCTGCGGCAGTGTGCCGCTTCACGGAAGCGATGTGACATGACGGATTTGGCACCGAACATCATCGGCGCCCCCTCCAGCACGCCGGGCGGCGCCGAAGGCGCCCCGTCCGACGGGAAGTCGACGGCCCGGCCGGGCGGCCGCTTCGACCGCTGGACGCAGAAGCGCTGGTTCCTCCCGCTGGGGGAGGTCGTGGTCAGTGTCGTCGTCGCTCTCGGGTTCATGCTGCTCTGCACGCACATCAGCGTCAACCCCGTCACCCGGATCGGTCAGGTCAGCGGGCTCGCCAAGGTCCAGCAGTACGCGGCCCTGATCGGCATACCCGTCCTCGCGGTGCTGCTGTTCCTCGCCTACCGGGGCACGCTGCGCTACTACCAGGTCGCGCAGCGGCTGGTGTGCGCCGCCCTCGCGGGTCTGGCCACCGGCATCGTCGCGGGCGGCATCGCGGTCGCCCTGAACGGCACGCCGTGGGGCCTGGGCGGCCAGGAGGGCGACCCCGGCAACCTCATGGGCATGGCCAACGACATGATGCGCCACAAGGGCATGCCGGGGGTCTACCCGCCCCTGTTCCCCGCCCTCCTCGCGCTCTGGGCCAAGGCCTTCCACAACGGCATCGCCGACGTCGGCCACGCCCTCAAGGACCTGCAGCTGATCCTCAGCGCACTGGTCGGCCCGATGGCCTACGTCGCGTGGCGACTGATGCTGCGACCGTTCTGGGCGATGGCCATCGCCGTACCGGCCTCGATCGTCTTCCTCGACCCGATCCGCCCCTACAGCCACGGCTCCATGCTCGTCCTGCTGCCGCTGCTGGCCGCCGCCTTCCGCGAGATCCGCCGGGCCGACCAGCTCACCACGCGCTCTGCGGTGCTGCGCGGCCTCGGCTTCGGCATCGTGTTCGGCGTCATGTTCCTCTGGTACTCCGGCTGGTACCTGTGGGCCGCGCCGGGCGGGTTCGTCCTCGGCCTGCTGCTGTTCCCGTGGCGCCGCGGCCGGGTCGCCGTCAAGCACGCGCTGACCTTCCTCGGCGCCATGCTGGCCACCGCCGCCGTCATCGGCGCGCCGCTGCTGTACCAGCTGGCCCGCCTGGGCGCCTCCACGGTGGACCGGTACGCCTACATCAACACCTACCTCGACCCGGCCTACGTGATGGGCTGGGCGTCCGACCGCGCCGGCGAGCAGACCTACCACAACTTCCCGGTGTCCGGTGAGCTGGCCGGCCAGACCGGCTTCGGCATCCTGCTGCTCCTGGGCGTGGGCATCGGCGTGGGCCTCGGCCTGCGCAACATCGTGGTCCGCACCGCCGGCTTCGTCCTCGCCGGCGCCTGGCTGCTGCGCTTCTGGTTCGCCTCCCACATGGCGCACAACCAGGCCGTCCAGCTGTACCCGCGCACCACCTGGATCATCTTCTACTGCCTGATCATCCTGGCCGTCCTCGGCCTGATGCTCACCTACGAGCGCGTCTTCGGCTGGATCCGCGGCACGATCCAGGAGGTCGCCCCGGCCCGGGCCGCCCGGATCTCCCCGCGCCTGCTGTCCCAGCTGGCCGCCGGCCTGATCTGCGTGACCGCCCTGTTCGCCACCATGGGCGGTTCCTGGTCGGCCAACCGCTTCATGCCGTCCACCAACCCGGGCGTCGAGGACCTCGGCCTGGACGCGCTCCGCGCCCACCTGCAGCAGCTGCCGAACGGGAAGTGCCCCAAGTACTCGCCGTACAAGGGCAAGCAGGACTGCGCTCCGGTCAACATGAAGCTGTCCGAGTACGTCTTCGTGCCGCCGGCGCGGCCCAGCCTCTGGTGCGCCAACACGACCGCCCAGAACCACGACTTCGTCTGCGGGCGCCAGCCGAAGAACTGACCGCTCAGGTCCGCACGCCGCCGGGGCCCGTCACGACGGGCCCCGGCGGCGCGTCCGCCTCACACCCTCAGAGGGCCGGGGGCTCCGGCCGCTCTTGGGGGCCGCGGCCCGACAGGACCTCCCCGTACGCCTGCATCAGGTCCGGCAGCCGGAGCGTCGCCAGGTCGTCCCGCGACGGCTCACCCGAGAAGCCCGCCAGCCGCAGGTCCCGGTACGCACAGCTCTTCTCGTACAGGGTCCGCAGGAAGCGGCCGTTGCCGAGCTCGTCGATCCAGCCCTGCTCCACCACGTGCGCGCTGATGCTGCGCAGCTCCTCCAGCGCCTCCTCGTCCCAGTGGTCCCCGTTCGCGTCCGCCAGCACCCCGCCGATCGCGGTCAGTTCCAGCGGCCGGTAACTGGGGAAGTCCACCCGGGTGGTGAAGCGCGAGGAAAGCCCCGGATTGGCGGCCAGCAGCCGGTCCATCCCGGCCGGGTAGCCCGCCAGGATCACCACCAGGTGGTCCCGGTTGTCCTCGGCCCGCTTCAGCAGCACCTGCAGGGCCTCGTCGCCGTACGCGTCGCCCTTGCTGTAGCCCGAGTTCGACAGCGAATAGGCCTCGTCCACGAACAGCACCCCGCCGATCGCCGAATCGATCAGCTCGTTCGCCTTCACCGCCGTCTGTCCGAGGAACTCGCCCACGAGGTCGGCCCGCTGGGCCTCCACCAGATGGTCGCCGCCGAGCAGCCCCAGCGCGTAGAAGACCCGGCCCAGGATCCGGGCCACCGTCGTCTTGCCCGTACCGGAGGGGCCGGAGAATACGAAGTGCCGCTTCGGCGGCTGCACCGGCAGCCCCTGCCCCGCCCGCAGCCGTGCCATGTGCAGCTGTGCCGAGAGCGCCTTCACCTGCCGCTTGACCGGCTCCAGGCCGACCATCCGCTCCAGCTCCGCCAGCGCCTCGGCGAGCGCCGCTGGGTCCGCCGGCCCGGCCGGCAGCCCCTCGGGCGTGCCCTGCGGCGGGACCGGCGCCTTGCGCCGCGCCCCCTCCACGCGTCCCGCCGGGGGAGTGGGCGGAGTCAGCGGATCGGGCTCGACCTGGCCGTCCGCCGCGATGTCCTGGACGGGCCCGCCGCCCAGCGCGACCGCCGCGAAGTCCCCGCCGGCCGGGGACGGGCCGTGCCCGCTGTAGCCCCCGTACGCGGCGTACCCCGCCAGGCCCGCCAGATCGGCCACGCCGTCGGTGTCGTCGCTGTCCTCGATGGCCGTCAGCCGGGCCGCGGTGTCCATGAACGAGGGATCCACCCGGTGCACCGCCCGGTACAGCGGCAGCGCCGCCGCACTGCGCCCGGTGCCCTCACGCGCCCGCGCCAGCCAGTACCGCAGCTCCTTGCGCTGGGGCTGCTCGCTGCGACACCGCATCAGCGCCGCCGCCAGCATCGGCTCCGCCTGCCCGTACATCTCCAGCCGGACCCGGGCCATCCCGCCGAACAGCCCGGCCTCGATGCCCAGCAGCGGATCGTTGACCAGCGGCTCGGTGTGTCGGACCAGTTGCTCCCAGTCCTTGACCAGATAGGCCCGGCAGGCGTGCAGGAACCGTACCTGCGCGTCGGTGTCCACCGGCGGCAGCGCGGCCAGCGCCTGGTCCAGCTCCGGCACGTGGCGGCCGTCCAGCCAGTGCGAGGCATGGGCGAGGAGCAGGTCGCGCCGGCTCTCCAGCACCGGCTGCACCCACCAGCCCAGCCAGTACCAGGAGTTCAGCGTCCGCCGATGCCGGGCGCGCTGCTCGCCGAACCGGTCCCGGTGGGCGTACATCCGAAGTAACGCGTTGCCGGTGTCGACCCGGAGCGCGTGCAGGCCCAGCCATGCGTCAGCCATGGTGGGGTCGAGTCGTACGGCCGCCCGGAACTCCTCCTCGGCCTGCGGATAGGCGCCCATGGTGCAGGCGTCGACCCCGCGCAGCCAGGCGAGTTCGGCCGGGGCGTGCATGCTGCCCGGCGTGCCGAAATCCATCACGTCCCCCACAAGCCTGCCCCCGTGGTGCGCGGCAACCTCCGTGACGAGCACATGAGTTGCCCACTGCGCCGATGAAATCAGGGCTGCATCGTACCTGCGGTCACGCACCTTACGTAGGGCGCGACAGGCCCGGTTCCGGCGTGCGCCCCTGGGGCGGCCGGTGACTCAGGGTGAAGGATCGGGGTGGATCGGCCTCGCGTGACACGGCCGGGGAGGGGGCTCGCGGGCAGAACGAAGCCCCCGATCACGGGGGAACAACCGGGGGCTTCGTGTCCGCGGCGGCCGGTGAAGGCCTCGCATTGAGAACGTAAGGCCGCTGCGGGCCCCAGGTCAAGCGGGTCGGCCGGGCCCCGGCGGAGCGGATTTCCGGGGGCGTTCAGGCCCGGGGGAGTTCGTCACTCCCGGTGACGGAAGCGGAGGTTCCTGCGGTCGCACGGGCCCCGGAAGACCACTCGTATCCCGTACCACTCTGGCGTACCAGGGTGTCGGCGAAGGGGCGCGAAGGGTCGTTGGAGAAGTGCGCGCGCTCCGCGCGCTCCCATCCGTCCCAGAAGTCGGAAAGTTCATGCCCGTCCCGGTTTCGCCCCCGTTGCCAGGACCGCTCGCGAGGCGTCTCCATCCACAGCAGCCGGGCCAGCCGCGGCCGCAGCGCCGCCCGCCCCGCTCCGACCCCCTCGACCAGGAGCACCGGCGCCGGCTCCAGGACCCGCTCCGGCCCGAACCGGCGCTCCACCCAGTCGTACGGGGCCCAGTGCGCGGGCCGTCCGGCGGCGAGCGGCTCCAGCACCTGCGCGCGCAGCCGCTCCTCCCAGCCGAACAGCTCCTCGTGGGTGGCCACGTCGTCCAGGTGCAGCACGGGCGCCCCCAGCGCCTCGGCGAGCCGCCCCGCGAAGGTGCTCTTCCCGGATCCGGCGTGCCCGTCGATCCCGATCAGGCGCACCGGACCCAGGGAGGGCGGCAGAGCGGCGAGCTCCCGGGCGAGTGACTCAAGTGACTGCTGTGACTCCACCCGACCAGCGTAGACAGGCCCGACACGACCCGTGGCTTCGGGCCGCCGCCGCCGGGAACTGGAAGGGTGATGCCGGATGCCACCCGAGAGCCACCGAAGTACCGACCCACCCTGGGGGAACACGCGATGACCGAACCCACGCCGCGCAGGGCCGTACTCGTCGCCGCACTCGCGGTCGCCACCGCGGCCACCGCCGCCACCGTCTCCGGCGGCAGCGCCTCGGCGGCCCCTCCCACTCCTCCCGCCCCTCCCACCCCGCGGCCCCCGGGCCGGACCGTCGACAACCGCTTCTGGTACTCCTACGGCCACTGGCTCGCCGGCACCCACCTGGGCACCACCGCCGTCGGCGGCGCCCGCCCCGGCCTGGAGATCGCGACGGCCGTCGGCCGCACCGAATACGCCGACCCGCACACCGGCCGCAAGAGCACCTGGGAGTACGCCACCTGGACCTCCCCCGTGCACCGCTCCACCGTGCCCGCCACCGAGGCCATCGCCTCCTGGAACGCCCGCACCCCGGCCGGGACCTGGATCCAGATCGAACTGCGCGGCACCTACACCGACGGCACCGCCACCCCCTGGTACGTGATGGGCCGCTGGGCCTCCGGTGACGCAGACATCCGCCGCACCTCGGTGGACGGCCAGAGCGACGGCAGGTCCACCGTCTGGACCGACACCCTGGCCCTCGACGCCCCGGCCGCCACCGCCGGCCTGCGGATCGCGGCCTGGCAGCTGCGCCTCACCCTCCACCGCAGGCCCGGCGCCGAGCGCGGTCCCACCGTACGGCTCGCGGGCGCCATGGTCTCCGACGTCCCGGACCGCTTCACCGTCCCGGCCTCCGCCCCCTCCCGCACGGCCCACGAGCTGAAGGTCCCGCGCTACTCGCAGGAGGTCCACGCCGGCCGCTACCCCGAGTACGACAACGGCGGCGAGGCCTGGTGTAGCCCCACCTCCTCGCAGATGATCATCGAGTACTGGGGCGGCAAGGCCGCCCCCTCCGCCCTGACCTGGGTCGACCCGAAGTACTCCGACCCGCAGGTCTGCCACGCGGCCCGCTCCACCTACGACGCCGCCTACAAGGGCTGCGGCAACTGGCCCTTCAACGCCGCGTACGCCGCCACCTACCGCGGGCTGGCCGGAGTCGTCACCCGCCTCACCTCCCTGACCGACCTGGAAACCCTGGTCCGGTCCGGCATCCCCGCCATCACCTCCCAGTCCTTCCGCCCCGACGAGCTCACGGGCGCGGGCTACGGCACCGCCGGCCACCTGATGACCGTCATCGGCTTCACCGCCGCCGGAGACGTGATCGCGAACGACCCCAACTCACGGGACAACCCCGCCGTGCGCCGCGTCTACCAGCGCGCCGAGTGGGAGAACATCTGGCTGCGCACCAAGCGCGTGGGGGTCTCCGGCAAGGTCGCCTCGGGCTCCGGCGGCATCTGCTACCTCTACGCGCCGGCCCGCCTGAGCCGGACGCAGTTCCGGGCGCTGCGGGCGGTGGGGGTGCTGTGAGAATGCCGCGAAATTTCCCGTTGACCAAGCGGTACGGATAAGCGGAACATAGTGGGGTAAATGGCAGATAAAGGCTTCTCAGTAGGAGGCGGCCGGCCATGACCACCCATCCCAGCATCGAGCACCACCCCGATCTCGCCGAGATGCGCACCCGGTTCGAGCGGGTGACCAGCACTCCCCGGGCGCAGGCCGTCGAGGCACTGGCCCTGATCACGGGCCTGTACCTGGCCGCCTCGCCGTGGATCGTCGGATTCAGCGGCCTCACCCCGCTGGCCATCAACAACCTGATCGCCGGCCTGGCCTTCTGCCTGTGCATGAGCGGTCTGGGTTCCGCCTACGAGCGCACCCACGCGATGGCGTGGACGGCGGTCGCCCTCGGTGCGTGGACGATCATCGCCCCGTGGGCCATCGCCGGTGAGATGGACACGACGCGAACGGTGGTCAGCAATGTGATCGCCGGAGGTGTCGCCCTGTGCCTCGGCCTCGCGATGGCAGGCATGGCGAGCCGCGACCGTGAGGCCCGCGCCTGACCGGGGCGCCGGAGGAGGCGCCGGATGAATGAGCGCGCCGGGTCCCGTCCGAGGAGGTCGGGACCCGGCCGTCTGCCGCCGGGGCGCCGGCCGGGGTCGGCCCCCGCCTCTGTCCCTGCCCTTTTCTCTGTCCCTGTATGTCGGGGTTTGCGTGACGCATGCCACCCATGGCGTCCCTACCGCGAAAGCCGCGAACGCTGGCACATTGGACGTCATGACTGCCGACAGCGCCGCCCCCATCGCCGTGCCCCGGGACCTCGTCCGGACCGGAGGCCCCAAGGATGACTCCAGCTGGCTGGAGCACGTGCTCGGCTGGACCCTCGTGGTCGTCGTCGCCATGTTCGTCACCCAGGTCGGCTGGCTCTGAGCCCCTCCCGATCCGGGATCGCGAGGCCTCGGGCCTGACCGCGAGACCGTACCTCCCGCACGTCGTCCGATGCGCAGGGACGTGCGAAACGGGCTCGGCGCGCAGGGTCTGCCCTAGGGTGGGCGTCCTGTGGCAGTTCGAAGCTAGGGCTGAATTTGAATAATGGTCAACAGCGGGGAACGACCGGCCGATCGCAGGCACGGAGGGCCGAACTCATAGCCACCGGGCGCAAGTTGTTCGCCGACACCTCGTACGACGCGCTCTCCATGGACGACATCGCCAAACAGGCGGGCGTCGCCAAGGGGCTGATCTACTACTACTTCGACAGCAAGCGCGGCTACTACCTCGCCATCGTCGAGGACTCCGTGGCCGAGCTCGTCACCCGGGCCGGCGGCGACACCGGCCTGCCCGGCGCGGAGCGCGTCCGCCGCACCGTCGACGCCTACCTGCACTACGCCGAGCACCACCACGCCGCCTACCGCACCATCGTCACCGGCGGCGTCGGCTCCGACGCCGAGGTCCTCGCCATCCGCGACGCCGTCCGCGAGGAGCTCGTCGCCACCATCGCCGAAGGCGCGTACGGACGACGCACCCTCCCGCCGATCGCCCGGCTCGCCCTCGTGGGCTGGCTCTCCGGGGTCGAAGGAACCACCCTGGACTGGATCGGGGCACCGAGCGCCCCCGGCCGGCCCGACCAGCCCGATCGCACCGAGCTCGGGGCCCTGCTGGTGCGCCAGCTGCGCGCGACACTGGAGGTGATCGAGGAGTTCGTCCCGGAGTGTCCGGCACCTCCCGGCCCCGAAGAGCCGCTCGATCCCCTCGATGATCTTGCCCCGGTGACGGGAAGCCCCTGATCGGGCATACTCAAGCCGCCGCAGCCGCTGAACAGCCCCTTCCGTAACCCGGGAGGGCAACATCGGCTGTGAGATTACCGAGACCCGGCGGCGCGTCCCACACCTCACGCGTCGCCGCCGTGCCCGACCAGGGAGGAGAGCGCCGCCATGACTGACCGCGCCCCGCAGCCGGTGGACCGACAGCTGCCCACCGAGGAGTCCCGGGACCTCCTCGCCCTCGTACGCGAGATCGCGCAGCGGGAGATCCGCCCCAAGGCAGCCGAGGAGGAGGACTCCGGCCGGTTCCCGCGGGAGGTCTTCACCCTGCTCTCCGAAGCCGGCCTGCTCGGCCTTCCGTACCCCGGGGAATTCGGCGGCGGCGAGCAGCCGTACGAGGTCTACCTCCAGGTCCTGGAAGAGCTGGCCGCGGCCCGCCTGACCGTCGGCCTCGGCGTCAGCGTGCACTCCCTGGCCTGCCACGGCCTCGCCGGCTACGGCACCAAGGAGCAGCAGAGCGCCCACCTGCCCGCGATGCTCGGCGGCGGCCTGCTGGGCGCCTACTGCCTCTCCGAGCCGGCCGCCGGCTCCGACGCCGCCTCGCTCTCCACCAAGGCGGTGCGCGACGGCGACGACTGGATCATCACCGGCACCAAGGCCTGGATCACCCACGGCGGCGTCGCCGACTTCTACACCGTCCTCGCGCGCACCGGCGCCCAGGGCCCCAAGGGCATCACGGCCTTCCTGGTCCCCGGGGACGCGGAGGGCCTGACCGCGGCCGTGCCCGAGAAGAAGATGGGCATGAAGGGCTCGCCCACCGCCCAGCTGCACTTCGACGGCGTACGGGTCCCCGACGCCCGCCGCATCGGCGAGGAGGGGCAGGGCTTCACCATCGCCCTGGCCGCGCTGGACGCCGGGCGCCTGGGCATCGCCGCTTGCGCCATCGGCGTCGCCCAGGCCGCACTGGACGAGGCCCTGACGTACGCGCTGGACCGCAAGCAGTTCGGGCACCCGATCGCGGACTTCCAGGGGCTGCGCTTCATGCTGGCCGACATGGCCACCAAGATCGAGGCGGGCCGGGCGCTCTACCTCGCCGCGGCACGGCTGCGGGACGCGGGCAAGCCGTTCTCCCGCCAGGCGGCCATGGCCAAGCTGTTCTGCACGGACGCGGCGATGGCCGTCACCACGGACGCGGTGCAGGTCCTCGGCGGATACGGCTACACGGCGGACTTCCCCGTCGAGCGGCTGATGCGGGAGGCGAAGGTGCTCCAGATCGTGGAAGGCACCAACCAGATCCAGCGCATGGTCATCGCCCGTCACCTGGCGGGCCCGGAGACGCGCTGACCTCGGTCAGTACAGCCCGCTGCTGGTGGTGGGCCAGACCGGGGAGGACGTGAGCCGCGACCACTCCGGGTCACGCCGGCCGGGCAGCGTCCGGCCGGCATCGGCCCACCGCGCCAGCAGATCCTGGTAGATCGGCGGATCCGGCACCTGCTGCGCCTGCTCACGCGGACGCTGAACCGATTCTTCGAAACCCGGCGCCACCGGGCGACGCCTTCGGCCCGTTGAAGACTGAAGCATGGTCATACCCGGCCAACGCGGAACCGAAGGACCGGGTAATCGCCCCCGGGGTGCGGCTATCCGTTCGAGGTGTCGCCGGGGGCGGGGCGGTCGGGCAGCGCGCCCCGGCGTCAGGCCACTGCCTGCGGGCGGTCACGCGCCGCCCACGGCCCTTGACCGCTCCTCCCGGCCTCTGGTGAAGAATGAAGCGGTGATCTCCAAGGAACGCGCCGTCGAGCTCGTCGATTCCTACTTGGCCAGGGACCGGCTGACGTGGCCGTGGAGAGGGCCGGTACCCGAGCTGGCCGTCTGCCACGTGGAGGAATACGCGGTCGGCTGGCTCGCCTTCTGGAACACGGCGGAGTACGCCCGCACCCGTGACGCGAGCGACAGCCTCATGGGTGGCGGCGGCCACTGCCTGGTGGACCGGCACGACGGGAGCATCCACTACGTCCCCGCCGCCTGGTGGTTGGACGAGGGCTGGGAGGAGCAGTACCTCCTGCAGACCAAGGGCGTCAGACCGCCCGACGCACTGGCCGCCGCTGTGCGTGAGCTCGCGAACTCCGCCGGCCTCGTGGCCGCCATGAGCCACCTGCGCAAGCAGGCCCCACGGCTGAGTCTGCAGCAAGCGAAGGTCTACGTGGCGACCGTCCGGGACGGTGCCGAACCGCCGGAAGAGCTGGCGAGCCTGACCCGGAAAGAGGGCGACTCGGCGGCTCTGCCCGTGGAAACGCTGGCGGGGCCGGTCGGGTCCGGTGGAGGTCTGGGGGCTTCGGGGGCGGGAGCCTCTTGATCGGTATCCGGGATGCGTATGGGAGTTTCCCGTCAGTCTCATCGTCTCTCCGTGTCGGGCCGGTCCCTCAAGGGCGCTCCTCGTCGCGTCACTGCGTGATGGCCTTCGGCCACCCTTGACCGACCGTCCCGCCCCGGACATACGAAGACCGCCGGGAAACCCCCAAAGGAACGGGCCGGGTGTTCAAGGATCAGGACGGGCGCGTCAGAGATCCGCGACCTGGTCGGGCGCGGGGCGCGTTCCCGAGGCGGGGCCCATTCGGACCGGTCGCCGGGTCGGGGCAAGCGCGTCCAATCGCTACGCGCTCCTCATCTCTCAGCGTCCGACGACCGTCCTGAGCCGGACATAGGCCGCCCACCACCCCAGGGGGCCTTTCATTCACGCGTCCGACGACCGGCCGGGGCCGTTGTGAGGGACTGACGGCTGATGTCTCGGCTATTCCGTTGTGGATCCGGGTCAACGCCGGATCGAGTCCACAAGCAGGGTTGCAGACAGGGATAGTCGGGGCAAATGGTCGGCCTTTTGGGGCGTCCACGTGCGCTGACCCGGCTCCATAACGCAATAGCCGCTGTCTCACGCCATCAGGCCGGAGGAGGGGGTGCTTGTGTGGGTTCTCGATCACACGGAGGCAGCCTTGGCCCATACGCTGTCAGCGTCGAGTTGTACGGCAGAAGGGCAAGGCCGCTATGTCACCTGATGCTACTCCCGACCCCTACGACAACCCCATCGCGTTCGGGCAACGTGTCCAGATCTACCGCACCCGCCGAGGCATGACCCGCGAACAACTGGCCGGCCTTCTCGGTCATCACGCGTCGTGGGTCAAGAAAGTCGAGACCGGAGCCATGCGCATGCCGCGACTGCCTGAGATCCTCCGCATTGCCGAGGCCCTTCGTGTGCGCCGTCTCAACGACCTTGTAGGGGACGCGGGCGCCGAACCGTACACCGACCTGTTCGTCGGCCCAGGGCACGACAAACTACCCGCTGTGCGCGCAGCATTGTCCGCTTTCCCTTCGGTCGGCGACGGACCGGCCCCCACAACCGCGTTTCTTCGCGCCGCACTTGACACGGCCTGGGCCGCCCGGCACAGCTCTCCCAATCACCGGGACGTCATCGGCGGGCTGCTGCCCGGTCTCATCCGAGACGCCCAGCGGAGCGTCAGGCATGCCGACACGGCCGCCGACCGGCGGGCGGCCCAGGTTCTGCTGGCGGAAACGTATTTTCTGACTCAGTTCTTCGTTGCCTACCAGCCGGACGCCGGACTGCTGTGGCGTGTTTCAGAACGAGGCATCATGGCGGCACAGGAGTCGGAGGACCCGCACGCCATCGGCCTAGCGGCATGGCTGTCGGCACAAGCGCACCGCGACTCCGGACCAGGCCACTACGACGCGGCCGAGAACGTCGTCATGGACGCCCTGCGCCTGCTGGAGCCAGGCTTGTCGGAGGCCCTCCCGGACGTCCAGGCCGTCGTCGGTGCCCTGCGATTCGAGGCGGGATTCACTGCGGCCAAGCGCCGCGACTCCGCTACTGCGTGGGGTTGGTGGGATCGAGCCGGGCAGGTAGCGGCGCAACTCCCTGTCGGCTACTTCCACCGTGTGACGTCGTTCGGTAAGGCAGTGATGGGTGCGCACGGTGTCACTGTCGCGGTCGAACTGCGCGCCGGCGGGGAGTCCGTCCGGCAGGCCAACAGGGCAGAGGCGGATGGGATCCCGTCGCGGCCCCGACGGGCTCGCCATCGGATTGAACAGGCCCGCGCCTACCACCTGGACGCGCAGCCGGACGTCGCGCTCGCCGCGCTTGCGCAGGCGCACGAGGCCGCGCCCGAGACGATCCGATACAACGGGTACGCGCGTCGCATCGTGTTGGAGGAAACCGCATCGCGGGTTCCGGAGAGGCGTCAGAGGGCCAGTCGGCTGGCCGTGGACATCGGCCTCATGGCTGCCTGACCGAGGGGGCCGAAACCGGGCCCCTGATTCAACTGGAGCGCCCCTACCGTCGTCGTATCACCCGCTGACGACGGTAGGGAGCAAGCACGTATGACCCTGGACATGGCGTTAGAGAGCTTGGGCGCAACGTGGGCGGCGCGATGAGCAGCGGGGTGCGCCCGGATTCGGACGCGCGTGTGGACCAACTGCGGCGCGCAGCCTACGACCTCTCCCGACTCACGCTGGAAGTCACACGCTCGGAGGGCCCGCACCAGGACGGGACGTGCGCGTCCGAACACCTTCCCTGCGCCTGCGGCCTGCAGGCGCCTCTCGTACCCGGGTACTGCGGGAAGACCATGGCGCACTGCCGTCCGTGCGGCTACGGCTGGGCGGTCGACCACCATTCGGTGTCCTGCTGGCAGCCCGTCACTCCTGGATCGACGTGAACACCGGCAGCAAGTACTGCGTGTACTGCGACCTCGTCATCCAGGGCGTGGCGCTGGTGATCCCGCTCGAATCGGCCTCCGGCGCCCGTCCGAACAACTGGGCGCACCAGGCCGACGACCCTGCCTGCGAGCCGACTTCACGCCGCAGGCGGGTCGCGCTCGCCGTCCCCTCCGAAGGCAAAGGAAGCTGATGGCAACACCCGCCGGTCTGAAGCCATCCGCCCGACACCTCCTGTCCGACGACGGGTTCAACCGTGTCGTGCATCTCGTACAGCGCGACAACGACGGTGTGGAGGAAGCACTCGCCGTCCGGATCGTCGACGAGGCACTCAAGTTCGTCGATACCGCCACGCAGGCCACAGGTCGGCACCTGCGCCCATCCAAGTTGGTGGACCTGGGCTGGCACGCCCTTATCCTCCACACGGCCCTGTATCGGGAGTTGTGCATTGCGGGCGGTCGTTTCGTCGACCACAGGCCAGAGGCCCAGAAACGTTGCGGCGCGATGCCGACACACTCGACCACACGATGCACGCGATTCGGGAGGCCGGGTACGAGCCGGACGCGTACCTGTGGGGGCCCGCGGCGGACACGGAGGTTCACGCCGGTGACTGCATGCACAGCGAGTGCACGGAGGGAGGGTCGGCGTGTGCCGCCCCGCCGCCTGCCTGACGCGCCGCCTCCGGTCCACTACAGTCGACTGCATTCCGTGAGGAAGGGGCTGCGGTGAGCGAAGAAGAAGCGTGGCGTGGGGTGTGGGTCGATCCTCGTTTCCGAGACGCGGTGGCGAGCTGGAGCGCGAACCGGGTTGAGCGCCGACCGGGCAAGCGGGCCCGTCGCATCTGCCCCCACGGAGCCGGAGTGACCATCATGGTCGATCTCAAGACTCATGCATCCCTGAACGTGCAGTGCGGAGCGTGCTCCCCGTCCGAAGCCTGATCCCCGGAACAAACGCCCTGGCCGGATCCGTCTCCCGGCCAGGGCGGTCTTGATCCACAGCGGTCGGCTGTGTCCGGCCCAAGACGGTCTGGAGACGCTGAGGGGTGAGGAGCGCGTAGCGATTGGATGCGCTTCCCCCAACACGGCAGGCCGCTCCTATGGGCCCCGTCTCTGGACCGTGCTCGCCGGGATCTCCTCGCGCGTCTCTGGCCGCCCCGTTCCTGAAGGCTCAGACCGGCCCGTTCCTTTGGGGGTTTTCCGGCGGTCTTCGTATGTCCGGGGCGGGACGGTCGGTCAAGGGTGGCCGGAGGCCATCGCGAAGCGACGCGACGAAGGAGCGCCCTTGAGGGACCAGCCCGACACGGAGAGACGATGAGACTGACGGGAAACCTCCATACGCGACTCTGATGCCGGTCAAGTGGCTCCCGCGCCCCCGGGCCGCCGCCCCCGGTCCTGACTCCCGTTCCCGGCGTCCGCCGGCGTAGCTGCGGCCGCGCGCCGCAGACCCCGCCCGCCCGACTCCGCCCCCCCGCCCCGCCTCCTCCGCCTCGCCCGGGAGGCCCCGGCACGCCGCGCCGCTCTGTCAGAGCGTGCCAGAAGGGTGGCCCCGAGGCCGGTTTCTGACGTACCGTCATATCCGCCTGAGCTGCCCCCGAAGCCGCCCTCAAGCTGTCCCGAAGCCGCCCGTCCAGGAGGTTCGCCATGCCCGCCGACCGGCCCGTCGCGCTCGACGAATACCCCATCCACCAGGCGCCCTTGTCGATGAAGCACGTCGTCAGCGGTGACCGCAACGCCTACGACCGGTGCATCTTCCACGTCTTCGATCATGCCGGCCGCGCCGTCCTGATACTCGGTCTTGGCGTCTACCCCAACGCCGGGGTCATCGACGCCTACGCCACCCTCCGTGTCGGCGACGAGCTGCTCGCCGTCCGGGCCTCCGACGCCCTCACCGACGACCGGATGAACCTCTCGGTGGGGCCCCTGTCCATCACCGTCGACGTGCCGCTCAAGCAGCTCACGCTGCGCTGCGCCGCCGATCCGGCAGACCCGCACGGGCTCTCGTACGACATCACCTGGACCGCCGAGTTCCCCGCCGTCTGGGAGCCGCACCACGTCCAGCGGCGCGGCGACCGCCTCATGCTGGAAGGCCGCCGCTTCGTGCAGGCCGGCCAGGTGACCGGAACCATCCGGGCCAAGGGGGAGGAGTTCACCCTCACGCCGGGGGAGTGGACCGGCACCCGTGACCGGAGTTGGGGCGTGCGGCCGATCCCTGGGGAGGAAGGGGGCCGCGCGGCCGAGGAGCATCGCCCCGAGGGCTTCCACTGGCTGTGGATCCCGGTCCGTTTCGAGGACCGCTTCGTCATGGTCATCGCCCAGGAGGACGCCGACGGCCACCGCACCCTGAACGAAGCCGTGCAGGTCTTCCCCGAGGGCGGTGGCCGCCACGACGTCCAACTCGGCTGGCCGCACACCGAGATCCGCTACCGGCCCGGCAGCCGGCACCCCGAGCGGGCGGTCGTCCACCTCACCGACCCCTCCCGCAAGCCCCTCGAACTGGGCGTGGAGATCCTGAACTCCTCCCCGCTCGCCGTCGGCGCCGGATATCCGCCCGCCGGTGACTGGCAGCACGGCACCTGGCAGGGGCGCGGCTGGAGCGACCGCCGCGTCTACGACCTCTCCGACCCCGCGGCCCACCCGATGGCCGCCTTCGGGGTGACCGACCACTCGGCCCGCTTCACCCTCGACGGGCAGATCGGCCACGGCATCTTCGAACACGGCAGCTTCGGGCGTCACGACCCGAGCGGTTTCGCCGACTACTCCTCCGTCGCCCAGTAGGAAACCCGGTAAGAAGCCCAGCAGGAAAGGGGATCGGCCATGGCCACCGCACCACGTCCGCGTACCTCCACCCGGGAGCCCGAGGAGCTCGGCCGCCGTCTCGCCGCCTGGCTGGACACCAGGCTTCCCGGCGCGCAGGTCACCAACGTCTCCGTCCCCGGATCCAACGGGATGTCCAGCGAGACGCTGCTCTTCGACATAGAGCACCCCGACACCCCGCTGCGCGCCTGCGCGCTGCGGCTCGCCGCCGACCCGGCCGCCTACACGGTTTTCCCGGCGTACGACATGCCGCGCCAGCACCGCGTGATGAGCCTGGTCGCCCAGCACACGGACCTGCCCGTTCCGCGCGTGCAGTGGCTGGAGGAGGATCCGGGACCGCTGGGGGCGCCGTTCTTCGTGATGGCCCGGGCCGAGGGCCGGGTCCCGCCCGATGTCATGCCCTACACCTACGAGGGCAACTGGCTGCACGCCGCCACCGACGCCGAGCGCGCCGCCCTCCAGGAGGCGAGCATCTCGCTGCTGGCCCGGCTGCACGACCAGTTCCCGTCCAAGGAGGCCGAGTTCCTCCTCCCCGACGGGGAGGGTACGCCGCTGCGCCGGCACGTGGACGCCCAACGCGCCTACTACTCCTGGGTGGTGGGCGGGCTCGCACCGTCCCCGCTCATCGAGCGGGCGTTCGCCCGCCTGGAGGAGCTGTGGCCGCGGGAGGAGGGCCCCGCCGTCCTCAACTGGGGCGACGCCCGCATCGGCAACGTCATCTACGACGGCTTCGCGCCGGTGGCCGTACTGGACTGGGAGATGGCGGCGTACGCCCCGCGCGAGGTGGACCTCGGCTGGACCGTCTACCTGCACCGGTTCTTCCAGGACCTCACGGTCGGTTTCGGCCAGCCCGGCCTGCCGGACTTCCTGCGCCGCGAGGACCTGGAGCGCCGGTACGCCGAGCTCACCGGCCACACCCCGCGGGACATGGAGTTCCACACCCTGTACGCGGCCCTGCGGCACGGGATCGTGATGCTGCGCATCGCCTACCGGCAGGCCCACTTCGGGGAGGTCGAGGTCCCGGCGGACCCGGACAGCCTGATCCTGCACCATGCCAGTCTGGCCGCCATGGTGCAGGGAACGTACTGGTAGGGGAGCGGAGCGGCCGTCAGGCCGCCTGCGCGTGCTGCTGCCGCGTCTGCGCCTGCGGCCGCGGCAGCACGGGGCTCACCGCACGGACCGGGCGCGAGCCCGGCCCGCCGACGTGCGAGAAGGGCTGCGTCCGCCAGTCCAGGCCCTGGGGCAGGGCCGACAGGGCGACGGGTTCGAGCTCCTGAGCCTCCACCGGCTGGATCATGCCGACGGTGGGCAGGGCGTCGCTCGCGGGCCGGCCGGTGCCCGCGCACACGGTGAGGCCGAAGGGGTTCCACGGGGTCAGGCACAGGGCGTGCTGCGGCAGGAACTCCTCGTCCGCGACGAGGGCGATCGACTGGCCGCAGTCGGGGCAGATCGCGTGGTGGATCTCGAATCCCTCGATCTCGTCGAGGTAATCGCCATCCCCGCCGCCGTCCGGGTACGGTCCGTCCCCGGAATCGAGCAGTTCCAGGGGCTCCGGTTCGGTGCGACCGGCGCGCTTGGTGTTCAGCATGGATGTACTCCCCCTTGGGTGGGCCGGGCGGGCAGGTTCTTCAGCCACGGCCACAGCAACCAATTCCCGTCGAGCGTCACGAGTAACCACAACAGACAGGCCTCCACCTGCATACCCCTGTGGCCTTGGTCACATGCCTGCCGCAGATGCCTCCAGTGGGCGGACAGCACTGGGCCTGGAGCGCCCTTGGGCCGTAAGTTGAGCGGCTATGAGCGCAATGGAGGAGCTGGACCGCCAGATCGTTGATCTGCTCGTGCGGGACGGGCGGATGAGCTACACGGATCTGGGCAAGGCCACGGGACTGTCCACGTCGGCAGTCCATCAGCGAGTACGACGTCTGGAGCAGCGCGGGGTCATCCGCGGCTATGCGGCCGTGGTCGACCCGGAGGCCGTCGGCCTGCCGCTGACCGCGTTCATCTCGGTCAAGCCCTTCGACCCGAGCGCCCCGGACGACATCGCCGACCGGCTGGCCGGCGTCCCCGAGATCGAGGCCTGCCACAGCGTCGCGGGCGACGAGAACTACATCCTGAAGGTGCGCGTCGCCACCCCCCTGGAGCTGGAAGACCTCCTGGGCCGCCTGCGCGCCCTCGCCCACGTCTCGACGCGCACGACGGTCGTCCTGTCCACCCCCTACGAGGCGCGCCCGCCCCGCGTCTGACCCGCGCCCGAGCGGGGACCCGGTGGTCGGGCCGGTGTGGGCGACGCGGGACACTGGTCGGCATGACTGACCGCACCGCCCACTCCGCCGACGCCGCCGGAGCACCGACCAGGACCGTTCTCCTCCGCGGGGGCGAGGTGCACAGCCCCGCCGACCCCTTCGCCACCGCGATGGTCGTCGAGCGCGGCCGCATCGCCTGGGTCGGTTCCGAGGGCGCCGCCGACGCCTTCGCGCAGGGCGTGGACGAGGTCGTCGACCTCGGCGGCGCGCTCGTCACGCCGGCCTTCACCGACGCCCACGTCCACACCACCTCCGCGGGCCTGGCCCTCACCGGGCTGGACCTCTCCGGGGCACGCACCCTGCCCGCCGCGCTGGACCTCGTACGCGCCTACGCCGCGAGCCGACCGGCCGACCGGGTGCTCCTCGGGCACGGCTGGGACGCCGCCCGCTGGCCCGAGCGCCGGGCCCCGTACCGCGCCGAGCTCGACGAGGCCACCGGTGGCCGCCCGCTCTACCTCAGCCGCGTCGACGTGCACTCGGCCGTGGTCACCACCGCCCTGCTCGCCCTCGTCCCGGGGGTACGCCCCGACGGGGACCGGCCACTGACCGGTGACGACCACCACGCGGTACGGCGGGCCGCGCTGGCCGCCGTCACCCCCGCCCAGCGCGCCGAGGCCCAGCGGGCCGCCCTCGACCGGGCCGCCTCCCTCGGCATCGGTTCCGTCCACGAGTGCGGCGGGCCCGAGATCTCCTCCGCCGAGGACTTCGCCGGTCTGCTCGCCCTGGCCGCCGAGCGGCCGGGTCCGCGCGTCTTCGGGTACTGGGCCGACCGCGACCTGGAACTGGCCGGAGCGCTCGGGGCCGTCGGAGCCGCCGGAGACCTGTTCGTCGACGGGGCCCTCGGCTCGCACACGGCCTGCCTGCACGCCCCGTACGCGGACGCCGCGCACACCGGCACCGAGTACCTCGACGTGCACGCCGTCACCGAGCACGTGGCCGCCTGCACCGAGGCGGGTCTCCAGGCCGGGTTCCACGCCATCGGGGACGCCGCGATCACCGCCGTCGTCGAGGGCGTCCGGGCGGCCGCCGAGAAGGTCGGCCTGGCCCGGGTCCGTGCCGCCCGGCACCGGGTGGAGCACGCGGAGATGATGACCCCGGCCACCATCGCGGCCTTCGCGGAGCTGGGGCTGACCGCCTCCGTGCAGCCCGCGTTCGACGCGGCCTGGGGCGGCGAGGACGGCATGTACGCGGACCGCCTCGGGGCCGAGCGGGCCCGCACCCTCAACCCGTACGCGGCCATGCTCAAGGCCGGTGTCCCGCTGGCCTTCGGGTCGGACGCGCCGGTCACCCCGCTCGACCCGTGGGGCACCGTCCGTGCGGCCGCCTTCCACCGGACCCCGGAGCACCGGATCTCCGTACGGGCCGCCTTCACCGCCCACACGCGGGGCGGCTGGCGGGCCCTGGGCCGCGACGACGCGGGCGTCCTCGTCCCCGGCGCACCGGCCGACTACGCGGTCTGGCAGACGGGTGACCTGGTCGTCCAGGCCCCCGACGACCGGGTCGCCCGCTGGTCCACCGACCCCCGCTCGGGCACCCCCGGACTGCCCGACCTGACCCCCGGATCCGCACTGCCGGTGTGCCTCGCCACCGTCGTCGGCGGGCGGGAGGTATTCGTACGCCCACAGGGGTGATCCGGCGGGCCTCGGTTCGGTACGGGCGGTCGGACCCGGATAGGTTCGGCCGGGTCCACCGCAGGAAGTCCGTGCCGGACGACTCCGTCTGCGCAGCGCGCCCGCGCCTCGGGGGCGAGGGAAGGTTTCGCCGGGCGGCGGGTGGCCCCGGGTCGGGGTCCGCGGTCCAGTAGACAACGGTCACGGCGGCCCGCAGCCAGCGGGCGTCTGACCGGCCCGAAGGACCGCGGGCCCCGGCCACTGTTCTAAAGTCATCCTCTGCGACCAGACGTACAGGACGTGCAAGCGCACAAAAGGGGACTCAGTGAGCGACGGCGGACAGCGGACCTACGGACCGCTCGGTACGGCCTTGGTGATCATTCCGACCTACAACGAGGCGGAGAACATCGGGCTGATCGTCGGGCGTGTGCGCGCGGCCGTGCCCGAGGCCCACATTCTCGTCGCGGACGACAACAGCCCGGACGGCACCGGCAAGCTCGCCGACGAGCTGGCGGCCGGCGACGACCACGTCCACGTGCTGCACCGCAAGGGCAAGGAGGGGCTGGGCGCCGCCTACCTGGCGGGCTTCGTCTGGGCCCTGGAGCAGGGCTACGGGGTGATCGTCGAAATGGACGCCGACGGCTCCCACCAGCCCGAGGAGCTGCCCCGCCTGCTGACCGCGCTGGCCGGCGCGGACCTGGTCCTGGGCTCGCGCTGGGTGCCGGGCGGGCGGGTGGTGAACTGGCCGAAGAGCCGGGAGTTCATCTCGCGCGGCGGTTCGACGTACTCCCGTCTGATGCTGAACCTCCCGATGCGGGACGTGACCGGCGGCTACCGGGCGTTCCGCCGGGAGACCCTGGAGGGGCTGGGACTGGACGAGGTGGCCTCGGCGGGCTACTGCTTCCAGGTCGACCTGGCGCGCAGGGCCGTGCAGAAGGGCTTCCGCGTGGTGGAGGTCCCCATCACGTTCGTCGAGCGTGAGTTCGGCGACAGCAAGATGAGCAAGGACATCCTGGTCGAGGCGCTGTGGCGGGTCACCCAGTGGGGCATCAAGGCCCAGGCCTCCAAGCTGCTGGGCAAGGACAGCGGCAAGGGCAGCGGCAAGGACGGCGCCAAGGGCGGCGGCCCGGAGGCCGGCAGGCCGGGCAGCGGGGCCTGACGGGCCGGACACCTCAGGGGGCGTCCTGCTGATCAGGCAGGGCTCGCCAAGAACCCCCTAGGGGATGTCCGGTACCTCCGGCTGAGGCCGCTTTTATGCGGCTCCAGGCACACTGGATGGTATGACGACCGGCATTTCCACGGCCCCCCGGCGGCGCTCGCCCGCCCGTACGTTCCTCCCCCTGGCGATCGCTGCCTGGCTGATCCTGGAGATCTGGCTGCTCACCGTGGTCGCGGACGTGGCCGGCGGGCTCGCCGTGGCCGCGCTGCTCGCGGGCGGCATCGTCCTGGGCGCGGTGGTCATCAAGCGGGCCGGGCGGCGTGCCTTCAGGAACCTGGCGAGCACCTTCCAGCAGGCCCAGCAGGGGCAGCAGCCCACTCCGCAGCAGCCCGGCCAGGGCAACGGCCTCATGATGCTGGCGGGCCTGCTCCTGATGCTGCCCGGCCTGATCTCCGACGTGGCGGGTCTGGTCCTGCTGCTGCCGCCCGTCCGGGCCTGGATCGGCCGCAGGGCGGCCCGTTCGCTGGAGCGGAAGATGGCCTCGGCCCCCGCCGGCAGCTTCGGCGACGCCTTCCAGCAGGCCCGCATCCACTACCCCGACGGCAAGGTCGTCCAGGGTGAGGTCATCCGCGAGGACGGGCCCGGCGGGCAGGACGGTCCGGATACGGCGTACCGGCCGCCGCTGGCCCCGTAAGGCGCGCGCAGAGCGCCCGCAGAGCCGCCCGCGGGGCGAAGAGAACACGGAAAGCCGAGGGGCCCCGCCACACACTGTGTGGCGGGGCCCCTCGGCTTGTGTATCCGTCCGGCTGTCAGGCGGACTTGCGGCTGTCCCGCGGATGCACGGCAATGTTCATGGCGCCGGAACGCAGGACTGCAAGCCTTTCGGCCAGCACTTCCTCCAGCTCCTCGCGGGTGCGTCGCTCCATGAGCATGTCCCAGTGCGTTCGCGCAGGCTTGCCCTTCTTCTCTTCGGGCCCATCCCCGTCCACCAGGAGTGCCATGGCGCCGCACGCCTTGCACTCCCACTCCGGCGGAATTTCTGCCTCAACCGAGAACGGCATCTCAAATCGATGTCCGTTCTGGCATGCGTACTCCACCGCCTGGCGCGGGGCCAGATCGATGCCGCGGTCCGTCTCGTAGCTGGTAACCACGAGGCGCGTACCGCGGAGAGCTCGCTCACTCATGAATCGTGCCTCCCGGGCTTGTCGCCCACAGGACAGGTGTCGCTGTCGTCGTCATCCGGTCAACGTCCGGTCGGCGGTATAGATTCCCGCTCCGGGTCGTGCGTCGCCCGTCGTGCCGCCCCTTGTTGTACCCACCAGTGCCCGTTTTGTCACATCTGGCAGCAGATGTCACCCAACGTCCATGCTTCTTGAGCGCGCAGTAACGGTCCGCCTGGCAGGCCAAAGGCGTACACTACCGGCCCTTTGCTTCAACGTCTAAATTCGTTCGGAATTCGTTCGTAGATCCGGGCGGGGCGCACTCGCGGACCCACGCTCAGATCCGCTCCGGTACAGGATTGCCTGCCGCCTCCACCGCGCGCCGCACCGGCACTCGCGCCAGGAGCACGAATCCCAGTGCGAAGAAGACCACCAGCGAGATGATCGCGTCCCGGTAGCTGCCCGTGAGCTGGTACGTCAGGCCGAACACCAGCGGCCCCACCCAGCTCAGGCCCCGGTCGCTCATCTCGTACGCCGAGAAGTACTCGGCCTCCTTGCCCGCCGGCACCAGGTGCGAGAACAGCGAGCGCGACAGCGCCTGGCTGCCTCCCAGCACCAGCCCGATCATCGCGGCGAGCGCGAAGAACCACACCGGGGTCCGGGCCGGCAGGAAGTATCCGGCCGCCAGCGTCACCGCCCACGCGGCCAGCGAGCCCAGGATCGTCCGCTTGGCTCCGTAGATCCGGGCGAGGCGGCCCATGCCCAGGGCGCCCGCCACCGCCAGGATCTGCACCAGCAGCACCGCCCCGATCAGCGTGGACTGCTCCAGCTTCAGTTCCTCCGAGCCGTAGATGGAGGCCTGGGAGATCACGGTCTGCACGCCGTCGTTGTAGATCAGGTACGCCAGCAGGAACGACAGGGTCAGCGGATAGCGCCGCATGTCCTTCAGGGTGGCGACGAGCTGCTTCCAGCCACTGACGGCCGGAGCCGCCCCCGGCTCCCGCACCACGGCCCGGTCCCGCAGCCGGCGCAGCGGGATCAGGGCGAAGGCCCCCCACCACAGGCCCGCGGAGGCCAGGCAGATCCGGATCGCCATGCCCTCGGAGAGGCCGAAGGAGTCGTGCCCCATGTAGAGCACCAGGTTCACCACCAGCATCACCGACCCGGCGGTGTAACCGAAGGCCCAGCCCCGCGAGGAGACGGTGTCCCGTTCGTCGGGGGTGGAGATCTGCGGCAGATAGGCGTTGTAGAGCACCATCGAGACGGACAGGGAGGCGTTCGCCACGACGAGCAGCAGACCGCCCAGCAGATAGCGCTCACCGCCCAGGAAGAACATGGCGGCGGTCGCCGCCGCGCCCGTGTAGGCCGCCGCCGCCAGCAGCGGCTTCTTGCGACCGGTCCGGTCGGCGACTGCCCCCACCAGCGGCATCAGCAGGACGGCCAGGATCACCGACGCCGAGACGGAGTAGGCGAAGAACGATCCGGCGCGCACCGGGATGCCCAGCGGGTGCACGAAGCCCTCGGCGTCCGCGGCGGCCTTGGCCACCGCGGTCAGGTAGGGCCCGAGGAACACGGTCAGCACGCTCGCCGAGTAGACCGAGACGGCGAAGTCGTAGAAGTACCAGCCCCGCTGCTCGCGCTTGCGCTCGGCGGTCGCGGCGGTCGCGGCGCCCTTTGCGGTCGTCGCGGCCGCGGCTCTGCCGTCCTCCGCCCCGGGTTCCGCTTCCTCGGTCCTGCTGCTCTCTTCCGCACTCATGCGGTGTCCCCCTCGCTGGTCCCGTGCGCAGCGGCATTCCGGCCCGGGCGAGGGGTGAAGGGCGAGTCAGGCCCAGGCCCCGCGCCGGTCCAGCACCGTGCGCAAGATGTCGATCCGGTCGGTCATGATGCCATCGACACCCAGGTCGAGGAGAGCCTCCATACGTTCCGGTTCGTTCACGGTCCAGACGTGCACCTGGAGTCCCCGCTCGTGCGCGGTCCGTACGAACCGGCGGTCGACCACGCGGATGCCGGCCTGGGTCTCCGGAACCTGCGCCGCCACCGCGCCCACGCGCAGCGCCGCGGGAATGGCGTACGAGCGCAGCCGCAGGCCGAGCACCCCGCGTACGCCGTAGGAGGTCGCCAGCCGGGGCCCGGCGATCTTCTGGGCGCGGGCCACCCGGCTCTCCGAGAAGGAGCTCAAGCAGACCCGGTCCCAGATCCCGGCCCGGGCGATCAGGTTGACCAGCGGGTGCAGCGCCGACTCGGCCTTGATGTCGACGTTCCAGCGGGCGTCCGGGAACTCCTCCAGCAGCTCCTCGAAGAGCGGCAGCGGCTCGGTGCCCCCCACCCGGGCCTCACGGACCCGCTTCCAGGGCAGTTCGGCGATCCGGCCCCGGCCGTCGGTGACCCGGTCCAGCGTGGAGTCGTGGAAGGCGACGAGTTTCCCGTCCGCCGTGGCGTGCACATCGGTCTCGAAGTACCGGTAGCCCGCTTCGGCGGCCCGGCGGAAGGCGGCGGCGGTGTTCTCCAGCCCGTCCGCGGCACCGCCCCGGTGCGCGAAGGGGATCGGAGCCGGGTGGTCCAGATACGGATGGCGAAGGCGTACGTGCGTCACGGCGGCAGTATGCCTCTTGTTACCCGTGGGGAGGGTGCGGCCCGATGGCTGCGTGGTGAACGGCGCGCCGCCGCAGCCGTCCGGCCCCCACCGCCACACCTTCACGTCCCCCCGCCCCTGGTCCAGGTGGCCCCCGGCGTGACAGGGTGTAGGGGCGGAAGCAATCCAATACCGGCCGCGCCCGGGGTCGGGCGAGGCCAATTCGACGAAGGTGGACCGGACAGCATGGCCGAATGGACCTCAGCGGTCGGTGCCGCACAGCTCGCCCGCCTCATCACCTCCCAGCAGGAGCGGCCCGGCGTCCCCGGGGCGCGCAAGCTGCCCGCCTACCGGACCCTCGCCGACGGCATCCGCCTGCTCGTCCTCGAAGGCCGCGTCCCCGTCGCCGCCCGGCTGCCCGCCGAGCGGGAACTGGCCGTCGCCCTCTCCCTCAGCCGCACCACCGTCGCCGCCGCGTACGAGGCCCTGCGGGGCGAGGGATTCCTGGAGTCCCGCCGCGGCGCCGGCAGCTGGACCTCCGTCCCCGCCGGGAACCCGCTGCCCGCCCGGGGCCTGGAGCCGCTGCCGCCCGAGGCCCTCGGTTCGATGATCGACCTCGGCTGCGCCGCGCTCCCGGCCCCGGAACCGTGGCTCACCAAGGCCGTCCAGGGCGCCCTGGAGGAGCTGCCGCCGTACGCGCACACCCACGGGGACTACCCGGCGGGCCTGCCCGCGCTGCGCCGGATGCTCGCCGACCGCTACACGGAGCAGGGCATTCCGACCATGCCCGAGCAGATCATGGTCACCACCGGCGCCATGGGCGCCATCGACGCCATCTGCAGCCTCTTCGCCGGGCGCGGGGAGCGGATCGCCGTCGAGTCCCCCTCCTACGCCAACATCCTCCAGCTGATGCGTGCCGCCGGGGTCCGCCTCGTGCCCGTCGCCATGGCCGCCGGCCTCAGCGGCTGGGACATGGACGTCTGGCGGCAGGTGCTGCGCGATTCGGCCCCCCGCCTCGCCTACGTGGTCGCCGACTTCCACAATCCGACCGGGGCCCTGGCCTCCGAGGACCAGCGCCGCGCGATGGTGGAGGCCGCCCGGTCGGCCGGCACCGTCCTGGTGGCCGACGAGACCATGGTGGAGCTCCAGCTGGACCCCGACCTGGCGATGCCCCGCCCGGTGTGTTCCTTCGACCCGGCCGGCAGCACGGTCATCACGGTCGGCTCCGCCAGCAAGGCGTTCTGGGCGGGCATGCGGATCGGCTGGGTCCGCGCGGCCCCCGACGTGATCCGCAGCCTGGTCGCCGCCCGCGCCTACGCCGACCTCGGCACACCGGTGCTGGAACAGCTAGCGGTGAACTGGCTGATGCGGACCGGGGGCTGGCAGGAGGCCGTCGGGATCCGCCGCGAGCAGGCCCGGGAGAACCGCGACGCGCTGGTCGCGGCGGTCCGCCGCGAGCTGCCGGACTGGGAGTTCCAGGTGCCGCAGGGCGGGCTGACCCTGTGGGCCCGCGCGGGCGGGCTCTCCGGCTCGCGGCTGGCCGAGGTGGGGGAGCGGGTCGGGGTACGGGTCCCCTCGGGGCCGAGGTTCGGCGTGGACGGGGCCTTCGAGGGCTACGTCCGGCTGCCGTTCACCGTGGGCGGGCCGGTGGCCGAGGAGGCCGCCTCCCGGCTTGCGGCGGCGGCCCGGCTGGTCGGCACGGGCGCGGGCGGCAGCGGGGCGGAGCCGCCGCGCACGTTCGTGGCGTAACCCGCGTAACCCGCGCAACCCGCCGCACCCGCTGCCCGCTGGTTGTGGCGGGGTCGGGTGTGTGCCGGGGCGTCCCCGCAGGGCGCCGAACGCAACCACCCCGCACGCTCCGACCCCTCGCCACGTTCGGCGGCCGAGGAGATGCCCCGGCGCGCGCCCGGCCCCGTCGCAACCGGCCTACGAAGCCTCGGCCGGCACCTCCGGGATCTCCGGGGCGTCCAGAGCCGAGCCCTGCGCAGGCGGCTGCCCCTGGAGCGGCTTGCTCAGCGTGCTCCGGTCCCGCCCACCGCCCCCGCCGGGCGCGAGCCGACCCGGCAGCAGCTCCAGCACGGCCTGGCGGTACGCCGGGTGCGTGGCCTCGTCGTACGGGTCCGGGGTGGCGGGCACCTGAAGCCGGTGCACGGGCCCGGTGCCGAGCCGGGCGTACCCGCGCCCCGGCGGCATCTGGGCCGTCGGGGTGGTGTGCGGCGGCAGCCCCAGTACGTCGGCGACCTGCTGGACCCCGGCGGGCCCGAGCACGACGCGGGCGCGGGTGTGCTGCCAGACGGCGTCGTTCAGCAGTTCCAGGTGCCCGAACTGCTCGGCCACCACCACGGTGACGTGCGCGGGCCGTCCGTGCCGCAGCGGCACCTGCAGCTGGGCCAGCGGGTCGGGGCCGCCCCCGGCGACGGAGAGGTGGGCCAGCACGCTCGGCCGGTCCAGCAGGATCCACAGGGGCCGCCGGGTGTCCTCGGGTGCGGGCCGGCCGACCTCCCGGGCCCGGTGGGTGGCGATGAGCCGCCGTTCGGTCTCCTGCGCGGCCCATTCCAGCGTGGCCTGCGCCCCGGTCGGCCCGCATTCCACGGCGAGTACGCCGCTGCGGCCGGACAGGCAGGAGTACTCGCCGCTGCCGCCGCCGTCGACGATCAGTACGTCGCCCCCGTGCCGCAGGGCCTGCAGGGCGACGGAGCGCAGCAGGGTGGAGGTGCCGCTGCCGGGCTGGCCGACGGCCAGCAGGTGGGGCTCGGTGGAGCGGGGCCCGGTGCGCCAGATCACCGGAGGCACGTCCCGGGGCTCGTCGCCCTCCAGGACGGGCAGGGTGCGCTGCACGCCGCCGGCGTCGGTGAAGCCGAGCACGGTCTCGCCGGGGGCGGTGACGAACGGCTGGGCGGCGATGCCCGTCGGCAGCGCCGCCAGCACCCTCAGGTCGAGCTGGTTGCCCTCCTCGTCCCAGTCGAAGAGATACTCGCGTCCGCGCCCGGACTTGGCGTGCAGCAGTGCCTCGATCCGGGCCCGTGAGGTGGCCTCGCCGTCCGTGAAGTAGGCCGGGTAGCGGATGTGGAGCCGGGTGACGCGGCCCGCCTCGTCGAACTCGTAGCCGCTGAAGGCCTTGTCCCAGTCCCCGCCGTGGGCGAAGAGCGGACTCGGGTCTTCCGGGATGGAGAAGTACGGCACGAGGGCTTCGTAGAGGGAGCCGAGCCGTTCGGTCTCGGCATCGCTGGGTCCGGTATTCGCCGGGGTGCGGTCGCGTCCGTGCCAGGCCGCCGCCGCCATGAGGGTGATCAGGGCGAGGAGGGGGCCGTAGGGGACGAGTGCGACCACCAGGACGCAGGCGGCTCCGAGGAACAGCGCGGGACCGCGCTTGTCCTTGGGGGTCTGCGACCAGCGGCGCCGCCCGGCCGCGGCCAGGATGCGCAGGCCGCGTCCGATGACGAGGAGCGGATGGAGGACGTCCGTGGCACTGTCGGCGGCCGTGCGAGCGAGGTCGCGGCCCCGGGCCAGCGACGTGGTGCCGCTGCTGAGGATGCGGGGAAGTGGGCGCCGGGCCACGGGCGTCTCCTGGAGTTGTGGGTGTGACGGTGTTCCGGGTGCTGCTGGTGTGGCTGCCTGATGGCCGGGCTAGAGCTTGATCCCGCCGAGCAGGCTCGCGAGGCTCGCCGTGCTCGCCGTGATGCTCGGGGCGATGGCGGAGCCGGCGAGGAAGAAGCCGAAGAGCGCGCAGACGAACGCGTGCGTCAGCTTCATCCCGTCCTTCTTGAAGAAGAGGAAGCAGATGATGCCGAGCAGGACCACGCCTGAGATGGACAGGACCATGAGGTTTCTCCTGGTTGGTGGGGACAGTCACCATCAGTTCTTCCAGGCTCACAGGAAGTATCAATGCGACAAAAGGTGCATACGAGTGAATTCCGGGGTTTTTCACTTGACCGGCTCAGCCCGGCTGGTGTGCCCGGCGCGCAGGGGGCCGAAGGTGATCATTGCCTCGGCCCGACCCGGACATGTGCAGGCCAGGGCGCTACTCTGGCGATTCACCCGTACGGACGCAGCGCCGTGCACCCCCCTGCCCGCCCGGCCCCCGACCGGGTCTTCGACGTGTGACGGGCGGGCGGACCATGTCAGCAACGAGTGAAAGGCGGTACGAACCATGAGCGAGCGCGCAGCCGAGGGCTCCGGTTCCCAGGACGTCCCCGACGAGGACGTCATCGAGCTGGCCACCAAGATCTTCGACCTCGCCCGCCAGGGTGAGACCGAGGCGCTCACCGCCTACCTGGACGCCGGGGTCCCGGCGAACCTCACCAACGACCGCGGCGACACCCTGGTCATGCTCGCCGCCTACCACGGCCACGCCGACGCCGTGTCGGCCCTGCTGGCCCGCGGCGCCGAGGCCGACCGTGCCAACGACCGCGGCCAGACCCCGCTCGCCGGCGCGGTCTTCAAGGGCGAGGAGGCCGTCATCCGCGCGCTGCTCGCCGGCGGGGCCGACCCGAAGGCCGGAACCCCCTCCGCCGTGGACACGGCGCGCATGTTCGCCAAGGCCGACCTGCTGGAACTTTTCGGAGCCGAGTAGTCCGGTTTTGCCGGGGATCTGGCCGGGCCCGGATGCATCCCCAGCTCACAGGTTGGTCACGGCGGCCATAAATGTGGTCGCGGCGCACAAACCGCCTGGGTCATCATGGCGTCGGATTCGATTCGCGAGCACGGGGGACGGGCAGAAGCGGGCGAGCGAGACACGAAGGGTGTGCGAGGCCGGCCCGGCCTCCATGATCACGAAGCACCGACGAGAGTGAGAAGGCAATGGTCTACATCGAGCGGAACATGACGGCGGACGTCCTCACATGCTGTTACGCGGCCCTGTGAATCCCGATTCCCGGTTGCGTCCCCAGCTTGATTTGAGGCCATTCCCATGTTCGAACCAGTCATAGCGCCGAGCGGTACCCTGCTCGGGCTCCTCCAGCGGGGCCGTGGCGACGGCACGCTGCACGCACTCGCGGCACCCAGGGCGGAGGCCCTCGAGGCCCTCAACCAGTGCGTGCTCCGCGACCCGCGCCAGGACTGGCAGGTCGAGAACCGCTCCTTGTACTACGCCCGGCTGTACCTGGACCTCGCCGGTCCCCTGGGCGAGATCGAGGCCCACCTCTTCAGCGCCGACGACCTCGTCGACGAAGAGGACCACCGCACGGGCCTCGCGCTGTCCGTCCTGGGCCACCTGGCCTCCTACGGCCGCGACGACGCGCTCATGCTGCTGCGCCGCTACGCCGCCTCCGGGGCGAACTGGGCCTGGGCACTCGACGAGCTGGCCCTGCGCGACGACGACGAAGGCCTGCGGTCCCTGGCCTCGGCCGTCCTCGCCCGCTTCCCCGCCACGGCGGAGGGCGAGGCGCGGCTGGCCGCCGCCGTCCGCGACGCCTACGAGCCCCGCCCGTGGTGCCTGTGGGAGGAGACACCCCAGTACGGGGAGCGCCTGCGCGCCGCCCGTCAGCAGGGCTCCTTCGACCGCTGGCAGCGCCAGATGACCCCGAGCGGGCCCCGGCCCGGCTGGGGCGTCCAGGCCGTCTTCGACTGGGCCGCCGACGGACTGCGCCGCGGCACCCCGCTGCACGTCCCCGCGGCCCGCTGCCTCGCCGCCGTGGCCCAGCCCGAGGACCGCTCCGCCATCCTCGCGGCCGCCGCCGGCGCCGAAGGGGAGGCCGCCCGGGCCACCGCCCTGCACCACCTGGTCCTCGCCGAGCCGGACAACCCGGCCGTGCTGGACCTCATCGAAGCCGCCGCCGACGAGCCCGCCGTGGCCGCCTACGAGCGCATGTGCGGCCCCGAGGCCGTCGAACGGGCCCGGCGCTGGGTCCACCGCCCCGACGCGCTCGGCGAGGCCGCCGCGGCCACCCTGGCCGCCCGCGGCGGAGCCGAGGACGCGGGCCTGGTGCTGGGCGCCCTGCGCTCCACCGTGCGCGGTGCGGGCCCGGACACCCGGCGCCTGTTCGCCCTGGTGGACGGGGCCGGCCGGCTCGCCATCGGCTGCGCGGCCCCCGTGCTGCGCCACGTCTACCGCGAGACCGCCTCGTCCCACCTGCGCGGCCGGGCCGCACGGGCCCTGGCCAGCACCGACCCCTCCTTCGCGGCGGGCTTCGCCGTCGAATGCCTGTGGGACTGCGAGGAGACCACCCGCGAGGTGGCGGCCCGCCACGCCGAGACGGCCGACGCCCGCGTGGCGCCCCGGCTGCGCCGCCTGGCCGCCGATCCGGCGGAGGAGGAAGACGTCCAGTCGGCCGTCCGGAGCCGGATCGCACCGGAGTCCGCCGTGTAGCCCCGCCGGCCCGCACCGCGACGCACCTCGGCCCGGCCCCCTGACAAGAGGGGGCCGGGCCGAGTGCTGTGACGGCCTGCGGCCGCGGAGTGGCGGTACCCCTTGGCCGAGCCCATCGCCGCGAGGAAGATGTCCGCCGTCAGATCGGCCGCCAGGTGCGGATCGGCGACCCGGCGCGTGACGAAGCCGAGCACAGCGTCGATGTGTTCCTCGTAGAACGCACCGAATCCCTCGTGCGTGGTGAGATCCGGCGGCCCGGACTCCTGTCGTGGGCTGCGCACCCGGAACCTCCCCTGCCTCGGCGGGCCCGGTCGGCCCCCTCACCCGGTACTTGGCCGCAACCGCCCCGAACGTTTCACCGGGACCTCACGAACCTGACCGGCACGCCCGGCCGGGCCTGCGCCGCCGCGTCCAGGGCCGGGCCCGGCGGGACCACGCCCACCACCGGGTAGCCGCCCGTCACCGGGTGATCGGCCAGGAACACCACCGGCAGTCCGTCCGGCGGCACCTGGACCGCGCCCAGCACCATGCCCTCGCTCGGCAGCTCGCCCGCCCGGGCGCGGACCAGCGCGGGGCCCGCCTCCGTGCGCAGCCCGATCCGGTTCGACCTCGCCGACACCCGGAACGCCTCCCGCCACAGCCAGGCCAGCGAGGCCCCCGTGAACCAGTCCGCCCGCGGCCCCAGCCGCAGCGGGAGCAGCAGCTCCGAAGGCGGCCCGGGCAGGCCGCAGGCATCCGCCCCGGGGGCCGGATCCGGGCCCGGCGGGCCCACCGGCAGCAGCATCCCGGCCGACAGGACCGGCGGCCCCAGCCCGGACAGCAGGTCCGTGGAGCGACTGCCCAGGACCTGCGGGACGGTCAGGCCTCCCCGCACCGCGACGTAGCCGCGCACTCCCGACTCCGCCCGGCCCACCTCCAGCTCCGCCCCCGCCGGGAGCCGGACCGGCGCTCCCCAGGCCACCGGGCGACCGGAGATCCGTACCGGACAGGGCGCGCCCGTGACCGCCACGGTGGTCGCAGCCAGGGCCCGCAGCCCGACCCCGTCCAGGGTCGTCTCCAGTGCCGCCGCGTCCGGCGCGTTGCCGACGAGCCGGTTGGCCAGCGCGTACGCCGCCGTGTCGAGGGCTCCCGAGCGCGGGACCCCCAGATGCGCGTACCCCGGGCGCCCCCGGTCCTGGACCGTCGTCAGCGCCCCCGGCCGCACCACCAGCAGCCCCTCAGCCACGGCCGTCCCCCTCCGTGAACCGCACCCGGACCCCGGGCGCGAAGAGCGCCGCCGGTTCGCGCCGCGGGTCCCACAGCACCGCGTCCGTGGAGCCGATCAGCTGCCAGCCGCCGGGGGAGGAGCGCGGGTACACCCCCGCGTACTCCCCGGCCAGCGCGAGCGAGCCCGCCGGGACGGCCGTACGGGGTGTCTCGCGGCGGGGGACGTGGAAGTGCTCCGGCAGCCCCGTCAGGTAGCCGAAGCCCGGCGCGAAACCGCAGAAGGCCACCCGGAAGACGGTCGCGCCGACGATCCCCGGAACCTCCCGCGGGGCGACCCCCCACAGCCGGGCCACCTCCACCAGGTCCGGGCCGTCGAACCGCACCGGGACGGTGACCTGCGGCCCCTGGGCCGGCGCGAGCGGCGGCACCTCCCACCGCGCGATCCGGGCACCGAGCGCCGCCGGGTCCCGTACGCCGTCGAGCAGCACGGTCCGCGCGGCCGGCACGAGGTCCCGTACGGGCCCCAGCTCGCCCGCCTCCCGGCGGCGCAGCAGCTCGGCGTGGAGCGCGGCGACCTCGTCCGCCGAGTCCAGTTCGATCAGCAGCGCCTCACCACCCACCACCAGGGTCCTCACGCGAAGGCCTCCACCCGGACCCCGGCCGCGCCCAGTGCCTCCCGGACCCGGCGGGCGAGCCCGGCCGCCCCCGGGGTGTCCCCGTGCAGGCACAGCGAGCGCGCGGCCACCCGGACCGGCGACCCGTCGGCCGCCGTCACCGCCCCCTCGGCCGCCATCCGGACGGCCCGCGCCACGACCGCCTCCGGATCGTGCAGCACGGCATCCGGCTCGCCGCGCGGGACCAGCGTCCCGGCCGGCGTGTAGGCGCGGTCGGCGAAGGCCTCCGGTACGGGAGCCAGCCCGGCCTCCCCGGCCGCGGCGAGCAGCAGCGACCCGGGCAGCCCCAGCACCGGCAGGCCCCCGGTGGCACCGGACCCGGCCGCCAGCCGGACGCCCGCGACCACGGCGGCGGCCTGGCCCGCGTCGTGCACGGTCCGGTTGTAGAGCGCGCCGTGCGGTTTCACGTACGACACCCGGGAGCCGGCCGCACGCGCGAACACCTCCAGCGCCCCGATCTGATAGGCCACCTCGTCGGCGAGCTCACCGGGCGGCACGTCCATGGAGCGCCGCCCGAAGCCGGCAAGATCGCGGTAGGACACCTGCGCGCCGATCCGCACGCCCCGCTCCGCGGCCAGCTCGCAGACGCGGCGCATGATGGACGGGTCACCGGCGTGGAAGCCGCAGGCCACATTGGCGCTCGTGACGACGGAGAGCAGGGCCTCGTCGTCGGTGAGCGTCCAGCGCCCGAAGCCCTCGCCGAGGTCGGCGTTGAGGTCGATCACGGGAACGGATGCGATCATGGAATCCATGCGCCGAGCGTAGAGCAGGCGGCCGGACCGGACGCCGGGACGATCCGGCCGAACCATGCCGTTTGGGATGTTGTCAGTAACAGGACCTAGTCTTTGTCCGTGACTCTCCCCGCCCCGGCGAAGACCCTTCCGTCCCCGGCGCCGGGCCCGGCCGCCGACGAGGGCCTGGCCCGGCGGCTGCGCGCCCTCGCCTGCACCGCCCCGCTCCACGACCTCGACGTGCGCAAGGCCAATCTGGCCGGCGAGTACGGGGTCTACGCGATGGCGGAGGTCGCGCTGGCCGCGATCGACCTGGTCACGCTCAACATGGACTTCGACACGGGCGCCGACCACGAGCAGATAGTGGCCAGGCTGCTGCCCCGCGTCGCGGCCCAGGCCCCCGCCCGCCCGGCGGCCGAGCACGAGCGGGTGGCCCGCTGGGTGCTGGAGAACCTGATCAACGTCGGCAGCGTGGACCGCGGTTTCCGCGCGATCTACGGCACCTTCGGCCCCGACGGCGTCTACGTGCGCCGGGACTACGACTTCAAGCTGATCGAAGAGGTCCCCGGCTACGGCGGCGTGGTCTACCTGCGCACCACCGACGAGGCCGTCAACGTCCTGGTCGGCGCCCTCGACACGGACGTCACCAGCGCCCAGATCGCCGCCGAGGTCAAGCTGGAGGTGCTGATCAGCCGCGGCCGGCTGGCCGACGCCCAGCTCGCCGCCGAGCAGGCCCGCTACCGGACGGTCCAGTACGCCGAGACCCTGCGCCGCACGCTGGACGCGACGCGCCGCAACGTCCGGGCGGTGGACTGGCTCCAGGCCGTGCCCGACATGATCGCCGAGGCCCTGGACCACGTCGCCGACCGCTACCGCCACGAGAACGCGATCCTGACGAACATCCGCAAGGCGCGCGACGAGGCGGAGGAACCGGAGAACAAGCGGCGCGCGGCCGAACTCGTCGACATCGTCAAGGACTGCATCCGCCGGCACACGCAGCTCCAGTCCCGGCTGCTGGACGCCGGCCCGCTGTTCCGCGCCGAACAGGACCGCCAGGCCTTCGCCGCCCCGGCACCCCGCTCCGGCATCGACCTGTACGGCCAGCTCGTCGCCCCGCTCCTGCCGCTCCCCCTGGAGCAGGCGAGCCGGGTGACCGCCGCCTTCTTCGCCTCCGGCGCGGGGCTGCGCACGCCCGTCTCGGTGCGGGTGGCCGACCTGGTCGAGATCCTGCTCACCCCGCCGGTGGAGCGCGAGCACCTCGGCGCGGAGATGCCCGAACCGGACCTCATCGCCACCCCGGACGACAGCCGCTTCAGCGAGGAGCAGCTCGCCACCGCGATGGAGCTGCTGGACCTCCCGCACGACGCCCCGCGGCGGCTGTCCGGGCTCCTGGCACAGGCCCGTCGCAGCGATCCGGAACTGCCGTATCTGGTGGCCCTGCTGGCCGTCCACGCGGCGAGCCCGGCCGTCGGCACGGCCTACCGGCAGGGGGAGGAGCGGCTCCTCTTCGCGGTCGACGACGGCACGCAGCTCGACGACCCCGAGTTCGGCGGCGCCGACCTCATCGTCGGCACCGCCCTCCTGGACGCCGCCGGCATGGCGGCCGACCGCGCGGAGGCGTCGTGACCGTGCACGCGGCTGCGCTGCCGCGCCGGCCATATTCAGCCCCGTCGGCGTTCGAGGCGCGGGGTCTGGGGCGGAGCCCCGGGAAACCCGGCTCCGCCGGGCACCAGGCTCTGCCCGGACCCTCCCCCAGCTACCGCTGGGAGGTGCCCCCTGCTCAAACGCCGACGAGGCTTAATCGGCCGGAGCCCCCGACAGGTCGCCGCGCCCGCACTCTCGCGAATGGGCCGGGGCCGACCGCTGCCGAACCGCCACGCAGCGAACCCCGTACCGCCCGAACGACCCGCACCGCCGAGGAGACCCACCCGTGAGCGACCACCACGCCGAGCACCCCGCGTGGAGCGAGCCCGTGCAGACGGCCCCGGCCGCTCCGGTCCAGGCCGCCGCGCCGGTGACCCCCGCCGACGCCGCCGACGCGGCCCGGCTCGTCGCCTTCGGGCTGCAGCCCAAGCTGCTCCCCGCCCGGGACGCCGAGTACGCGGAGCTGCTCCGCCGCTACCGCGAGGACCCCGCCTTCGGCCGGCTCGCCGACGCCGTCGCCACCGGCCTCGGCCTCGTCGTCCTGGAGGTGTCCCCGCGCGCCGGCATGGCCGTGGCCGCCGGTGAGGACTCCGTCTTCGCCGTCCGGATGGGCGACTACGCCCGCCGCACCGCCGCCGACTCCGCCGACCGCTTCCTGCACGGCCTCGCGCACCTCGCCGTGGCCGCCCTGGCCTTCCCGCGCCCCGAGGACCTCGCCGACGACGGCTACATCGGCCGCATCACCGTCAACGGCGTCGACGCCTTCGTCCGGCAGACCTGCCGCCGCCTGGAGGAGCGCGCCGAGGAGCTCGGCGAGAACACCGACCCGGCCTCCGACGCCCCCGGCCTGGAGGCCGCCTGGCGCGTCTACGCCCGCCGCAGCGCGACCGGCGCCACCAAGGACGCCCGCCGCCTCGCGGGCTCCACCACCGGCATCGTCGGCAAGGCGGCCGCCTTCCTCACCGACTCCGGCTTCCTCCAGCGCACCGGGGACGAGGCCGGCGGCACCTACCGCACCACCCCCCGCTACCAGCTCCAGGTCCGTGACATGGCGGGCAGCGCGGCGATGGCCGAGCTCCTGGAGCTCGGCGTGGTCCCCGTCAGCGACGGCTCCGCCACCCTGCTGCCGCCGCCCGAGGGCGACGACCTGGAACTGGCCGCCGACGCCGGGCTCCCGTTCCACGCCTGAGCCCCCGGGCCCCGCGGCCCGCGCCCCGAACCCCGTACGTCCTGCCTCACCAAGACACCACGAGAGTCCGCCGCCATGTACGAGCTGTCCCGGATCCGCCTCTACTCCATCGGGCCCGCCGGTGCGCGCTACGCCGACACCGTGCTCGACCTGCGCGGAGTCGGCGAGCCGGTGCCCCACCCGGCGCCGACCCAGGCGGAATTCTTCGAGGACGAGCCCACCGGCCCGCCGCGCCGGCCCGCGCCCGCCGGGGTGCTCTTCCTGGAGAACGGCGGCGGCAAGTCCGTCCTCCTCAAGCTGATCTTCTCGGTGATGCTCCCCGGCCACCGCAACACCCTCGGCGGCGCCAGCTCCGGCGTCCTGCGCAAGTTCCTGCTCGCCGACGACTGCGGCCACGTCGCCCTGGAGTGGCAGCACACCCAGACCGGCGAGTGCGTGGTCGTCGGCAAGGTCAGCGAATGGCGCGGCCGCCAGGTCTCCAACGACCCGCGCAAGTTCGCGGAGGCCTGGTACTCCTTCCGCCCCGGCCCCGGCCTGAGCCTCGACAGCCTGCCCGTCGCCGAGGCGACCTCCGTGCGCCCGCCCGTCGAAGGCGCCTCCGGGGCGCAGGGCCGCCGCCGCACGATGAAGGGCTTCCGCGACTCCCTCACCGAGGCGGGCAAGGCGTACCCGCACCTGGAGGTGTACTTCGAGGAGATCCACGACCGCTGGAACGAGCACCTCACCGAACTCGGCCTCGACCCCGAACTCTTCCGCTACCAGCGCGAGATGAACGCCGACGAGGGCGAGGCGGCCGGCCTCTTCGCGGTCAAGAAGGACTCCGACTTCACCGACCTCCTGCTGCGCGCCGTCACCGACACGCGCGACACGGACGGCCTCGCCGACCTCGTCCACGGCTTCGGCAACAAGCTCGGCCGCCGCGCCGAGCTCATGGCCGAACGGGACTTCACCGCAGGCTCGGTGGACCTGCTCACCCGCATCGTCGAGGCCGCAGGAGCCCGCTCCCGGCTGCGCGACGTGCACGCGGGCGCGGAACGCCGTACGCGCACCCTCGCCCGGCGGCTGTCCGCCCGCGCCGCCGAGGAGCGCGGCCGGGCCGCCGACCTCGCCCAGCAGGTCACCGGCGCCGCCCACCAGGTCACCGCCGCCGAGTCCGCCCGCACCCGCAGCGCCGCCGTCTCCGCCGAACTCGCCTACCGGCACGCCTCGCTGGCCCTGACCGTCGCCGACAAGGCCGCCGCGGCCCAGCGCCGCGAACTCCTCGAAGCCCGGACCCTGCACTCCGCGTGGCAGGCCGCCGAGAACGTGCTGCGCCACCGCGCCGCGTCCGACCGCTCCGCGCGGGTCGCCGCCGCGATCCTGGAGGCCGAGCGGGACGCCGCCCCGGCCCTGGCCGCCCGCGCCACCGCCGCCGGTGAGCTCGTCCGCGCCCTGCACACCGCCGCCGAGCACGGCGAGCGGCTCGCAAACGAGGAGGAGGAGCGTTCCGCAGCCCTCCAGGCCACCGGCGAGGACGCCCACCGCGACGCCACCGCCGCCGCCACGGCCGCCCAGCGGGCCCGCAGCGAGGCCGAGCACCTGCGCTCGCGGCTGGCCGAGGTCCAGCAGGAGACCGCCGAGGCCGTCCGCGCCGGCTGGCTCGACGACACCGCCCCCGACGCCGACCCGGCCCGCGCGGCCCTCGCCGCCACCGACGCCGAGAAGACCGCCGTGGCCGCCTGGGACGAGTCCCGGGAAGCGGCCCGCGCCACCGCCGAGGCCGCCCGCGAGGCCGCCGCCGCGGAATCCCGCGCCGAGCTCACCGCCGCCCGCGCGGCGGACGCCGCCGACGCGGCCGAGGCCGCCCACGACGCGGAGCACCGGGCCGCGGCCTCCCTCGCCACCGCCCCGCGCCTGGCCGAGCTGCTGGGGCTCCCGTCGGTCCCCGCCTCCTTCCTTCCCCACCCGCGCACGCAGAGCGGTACCTCCGGCGCCCTCGCGGGCTCCGGCGCGCAGGCCGCGTCGGCCGGGACCGCGCACGGATCCGCCGCGCACGGTCCGGCCCCGGCCGGTCCCGCCGGCCGCCCCGAAGCCGCCGCAGGCGGCGGGCTCACCGTCGCCGACCTCGACCGCAACGCCGATGACCTGCGCACCCTGCTCACCGACGGGGTCGCCGCGGCCGAACGCCAGCTCTTCGAGCTGCGCACCGCGGCCGCCGACGACGCCCGCATCCTCGGCGCCCTCGGCGACGGCGGCCTGCTGCCGCCCGGCCCGGACGTCCTGGCCACCGTGGAGTACCTCGGCGAGCACGGCATTCCCGCCCTCCCCGGCTGGCGCTACCTCGCCCAGTCCGTGGACCCCGCCGACCACGCCGCCGTCCTCGCCGCCCGCCCCGAACTCGTCGACGGCGTCGTCATCACCGACCCCGACACCCACGGCCGGGCCCGCGAGGTGCTCTCCGGCGCCGCCCTGCTGCCCCGCTCCACCGTCGCCGTCGGCACGGCCGCCGCCCTGCTGGCCCCCCTGCCGCCGGCCGACGCCGGAGACGACTCCGGGGTGTTCCTCGTACCGCCGAACCCGGCCATGCACGACGAGCACGCCGCCGACGAGGAGCGCCAGGCGCTGCGCGCCCGCGCCGCCGCCCGCGACACCGAGATCCGCGACCTCGCGGCCCGCCTGGGCGGTGACCGCGAGCTCGCCGCCCGCCTCGGCTCCTGGCGCACCGGCTGCCCGCCCGGCCGCCTCACCGAACTCGCGGAAGCGGCGGCCGCCGCCCGGATGTTCGCCGAGGAGACCGACGCCGAGCTCGCGGAGGCCCGTACCGTACGCGCCGAGGCCGACGAGGCCGCCGCCGACGCGGCCCGGGTCCGCGAAGAGCGCCAGGACGCCGCCCAGCGCGCCCGCCGCGCCGCCGACGCCCTCGCCGGGCTCGCCTTCCGGCTGCGCGAGCGCGCCGGCTGGCAGGCCAAGCTCCGCGAACTCGCCGACGACGCCGCCGAGTCCGAGGCCCGCGCCGAGGTGTGCCTGGACCGGGCCCGCGCCGCCGACGAGGACCGCCGCGCCGCCCAGCGCGCCGCCGACGACGCCCGCCGCACCGCCCGCGCCCTGCGCGCGGAACGCGCCGAGATCGCCGGCGCCCCCGACCAGCTGCCCGACAGCGACGGTGACGGCCCCCGGGCGCCGCTGCCCGACCTGCGCGAGTCCTACCGCGCGGCCTCCCAGCTCTACGAGAAGGTCGGCGTCGGCGCCGACCTGCGCGCCGAACAGGCCCGCGCCGAGAGCGACGAGAGCGCCGCCCTGGCCGAGCTCGACCGCCTCACCAACAAGGTCCGTACCCGGGCCGCCCAGCTCCTCGAAGGCACCGACGGTGCCGACGGCCCCTCCCGGCAGGCCGCGGCCGCCCGCGCCGAGTCCCTCGTGCAGATGCTGGAGACCCGCGCGTCCACCGCCAGCGAGCAGCTCGGCCGGCTGCGCGGCGAGGCCGAACGGCACGCTCCCACCGAGGGGGAGGCGCACACCGAACTCCCCGAGGATCTCGTCCCCGAGGACGTCGAACAGGCCCAGGCCCTGCTGCGTACGGCCACCGCCCAGCTCGCCGCCCACAGCGCGGCCGTGGAGAGCGCCCGGGCCGCCCACGCGGACCTGCTGCGTGCCCACCGCACCGCCGAGGACGGCGCCGGCGGCTTCGACGAGACCGCGGCGATGCTCCGGGACCTGCTGCGCGACCACACCCACCAGGACGACGAGCAGGAGCCGGTGCCCCACGCGGGCACTCTGGAGGAGGCCCGCCAGTCCGCCACCGAGGCCCGCCGCTCCCTGCGCGGCTGCTCGGCCGACCTCTCGGCCGCCGAGTCCGCGGTGCGCGAGGCGAGCGACATCCTGGTCCGTCACGCCAACGCCACCCGCTACGAGCAGGTACGCACCCCCGCGCGCCAGCAGATCCGCGAACTGCCCGCCTCCGCCCTGCCCGAGCACGCGGCGGCCTGGGCCGCGGCCTTCGCGCCCCGGCTGCGCGTCCTCACCGACGAACTGGCCCAGCTGGAGCGCAACCGCGACAGCATCGTCGACCGCCTGCGCGGCCTCGTCGAATCGGCCCTGGCCACGCTCCGCTCCGCGCAGCGGCTCTCGCAGCTCCCCGAGGGCCTCGGCGAATGGTCGGGCCAGGAGTTCCTGCGGATCCGTTTCGAGGAGCCGGACCAGGCCACGCTCACGGAGCGGCTCGGCGAGGTCATCGACGAGGCCACCCGAGCGGCCGTGAAGAAGAACAGCAGCGCCTCCTTCGGCGAGGGCCGCCGTGACGGCATGTCCCTGCTGCTGAGGGGCGTCCAGGCGGCCCTGGAGCCCAAGGGCATCTCCGTGGAGATCCTCAAGCCGGACGCGGTGCTGCGCGCCGAGCGGGTGCCGGTGGGGCAGATGGGCGACGTGTTCTCCGGCGGGCAGCTGCTGACCGCCGCGATCGCGCTGTACTGCACGATGGCGGCGCTGCGGAGCAACGACCGCGGCCGTGACAAGCACCGGCACGCGGGCACGCTGTTCCTCGACAACCCGATCGGCCGCGCCAACGCCACGTACCTGCTGGAGCTCCAGCGGGCCGTCTCCGACGCGCTGGGCGTCCAGCTGCTCTACACGACCGGCCTGTTCGACACCACGGCCCTCGCCGAGTTCCCGCTGGTGATCCGCCTGCGCAACGACGCGGACCTGCGGGCGGGCCTGAAGTACATCAGCGTCGAGGAGCACCTGCGCCCGGGGCTGCCGCAGCAGTCCGCGGAGACGGAGGCCATCCACGGCGAGATCACGGCGACCCGCATGTTCCGCCGCAGCGGCGTTTCCTGACGCGCGGGGGCGCCGGTACGAGGGCGTCAGCGCGCGGAGTAGCGGCCGGAGGCCGTCAGAGGGCCGTCCTCGCGGGGTATTCGGCCCGCGGCGGCCTTCCGGGCCTCCCGGGCCGCCCGGGCCGCCCGACGGGCCTCCCGGCGGCGGCTGCGTGCCGTGCTGCTCGGCTCCGACAGGACCCCGTACCGCTGGTTCCAGGTCTGCCGGGTGATCCACACGTCCAGCACGCCCCAGGTGGCCACGATCGTCCCCGCTATCGCGCCGAGCCCCATCGGGAGGGCCAGCCAGGACCCGGTCAGGGTCAGGAAGAACGTGATCGTCGCCTGTGTCAGGGTCACGGCCACGATCAGCACCGCCCGCACCGCGGAGGTCCGTACCGAATCCGGCATCCGGCGCCGCCGGGCCGGCTCCTCGACCCACAGTCCCCGCCCGGCCGCACCGGCACCCAGGCCCGCGCTCACACCGCCGCCCTCGTCACTGCTCATGGTCCGCTCACTCCCCAACGCGCGGTCCGTCATGCCTGCTCGCCCTGCCTACTTGCCACGTCTGCCCACCACGTCCATCCACCCCTCACGTCCGCTGCGACGTGCCCCCTCGAACAGACAGACGTTCGGCGGTGCCGAGAGATTCCCGGATCGCGGATACCTTCACGGGCCGGAATGATCGCGGAACGAACAATTCCAGCCATCCATCGAGTCGCGGGAACCGACGCCCCACCAAGTGTCATCTGCCACATATCGGGCCACAGTTGACCGGAAGTGTCGGACAACTGGTGATCTTCCTCCCGGGGTCAGGCCGAAAACGTCCGGACACGCCTTCGAACCTGCCCCGCAGCAGTAGTAGGCTCACGCCGTTTAAATGACGGAACACCGACCCCCGGCAACGGGGTTGACCTGGGGGAGGCTGGGGAGGCCATGCGCTTTCGCGGGAAGTCCATCCGCCGGAAGATCGTGGCGTTGCTCCTTGTGCCGCTCGTCTCCCTGACCGCCCTCTGGGGCTTCGCGACAGTCATCACCGGCCGTGAGGCCGTCCAACTCTTCGACGTGGCCTACATCATCGACAAGGTCGGCTACCCCGTAGAGGACGTCGTCCGCGTCATCCAGAAGGAACGGCGCCAGACCCTGGTCGTCCTCGGTGACCCCCGGGCCGCCACCGCCACGGCCGAACTCACCAAGCGCCGCGCCGAAACCGACCTGGCCGTCGAGCAGATCAGCGTCAGCGCCCGCGACGCCAAGGTCATCGACGAGCTGAGCCCGCAGAGCGCCCAGCGCCTGCGCTCGATCGTCGCCGCCTTCCAGGGCATCGGCACCATGCGCCGCTCCGTCGACCAGAACGCCCTGGACCCCACGCAGGCCCTGGATCTCTACAACCGGCTGGTCGACCCCTGCTACGACTTCCTCATGAACCTCCACGGCCTGGACAACGTGGAGGTGGACAAGGAAGGCCGCGCCCTCGTGGGCATCAGCCGCGCCCGCGAACTGCTCTCCCGCGAGGACGCCGTCATCGCCTCCGCCCTCGCCGCGCGCAACGTCACCGCTCCCGACGTCCGCCACGTCTCCGACTTCGCCGCCAACCGCGGCCTGCTCTACGAGTTCAACCTCGTGACCCTCCCCGCCGACGACCGGGAGCGCTTCGAGAAGTTCTGGAAGGACCCCGCGACCCAGCCCCTGCGCGACGCCGAGGAACGCTTCATAGCCGGCGGCGCCGTCAACAAGCCGCGCAGCGTCACCGCCGCCCAGTGGGACGAGGCCTCCACCAAGGTCCTCGAAGACCTGGCCGGCATGAACACCGACGCCGGCAACCGCTACCAGGAGCGCATCGAGCCCGTCGCCATGGACGTCATGGTCCAGGCCGCCGCCGCCGGCATCCTCGGCTTCCTCGCCCTGACCGTGTCCCTGGTCCTGTCCGTACGCATCGGCCGCGACCTCGTCCGCGACCTGTCCCGGCTGCGCAAGGAGGCCCACGAGGCCTCCGGCGTCCGGCTGCCCGGCGTGATGCGCCGCCTCGCCGCGGGCGAGCACGTGGACGTGGAGACCGAGGCACCCCACCTCGAATACGAGAAGGACGAGGTCGGCCAGGTCGGCCAGGCCCTCAACACCCTCCAGCGCGCCGCCGTCGAGGCCGCCGTCAAGCAGGCCGACCTGCGCCGCGGCGTCTCCGAGGTGTTCGTCAACCTGGCCCGCCGCAACCAGGTGCTGCTGCACCGCCAGCTGACCCTCCTCGACACCATGGAACGCCGTACCGAGGACACCGAGGAACTGGCCGACCTCTTCCGCCTCGACCACATGACCACCCGCATGCGCCGGCACGCCGAAGGCCTCGTGATCCTCTCCGGCGCCGCGCCCTCCCGCCAGTGGCGCAAGCCCGTCCAGCTGATGGACGTCGTACGCGCCGCCGTCGCCGAGGTCGAGGACTACGAGCGCATCGAGGTGCGCCGGCTCACGCGCCTGGGCATCGTCGGCCCGGCCGTCGCCGACATCACCCACCTCATCGCCGAACTCCTGGAGAACGCCACCGTGTTCTCGCCGCCGCACACCGCGGTCCAGGTGCACGGCGAGCGCGTCGCCAACGGCTTCACCCTGGAGATCCACGACCGCGGCCTCGGCATGACCCCGGAAGCGCTGCTCGACGCGAACCTCCGGCTCGCCGAGACCCCCGAGTTCGAGCTCTCCGACACCGACCGCCTCGGCCTGTTCGTCGTCAGCCGCCTCGCACAGCGCCACAGCGTCAAGGTCGTCCTCCAGCCCAGCCCGTACGGAGGCACCACCGCGGTGCTCTTCCTCCCCGCGGCCCTGCTGACCGAGGCTCCCGAGACCAACGGCGCGGGCGCGCGGTTCGACGGCGCCCGCGCCGCCGCCAAGCCCCTCAGGTCCGACAAGGCCGGCCACCTCGGCCGCTCCGGGTCCGAGCGTCCCACCCCCGCCGCCATGGAGCGCGCACACTCCGGCCGCCAGCTGCCCGCGGCCGAACTGCGCGGACCGGTCGAGCTGGAGGCCCCGCTCCCGGCCGGCGGCCTGGACCGGCTGGACGGCCTCGGCGACCCCGCCGCGCTCGACGACGCCCCCACGGCGATCACGAGCCGCATCGGCGCCCCCGGCCGCCCGGTCATGGCGACGCTCGACGACGAGACCCCGCCGAACGGCATCCCGCGCAGCGCCCTCCTGGGCCTGCGCCCGGCGGACCGGCCGCACACCGACCGGCACGCGGACCGCGGCGGCTCCCGCAAGGGCGACCGCGACCGCGAGTCGCTCGCGCCCACCGGCCCGGTCCGGCTGGACACCCAGCGCGTGGAGACCCCGCGTCCGGACGGCCCCCGCTCCCAGGGCGCCGTACCGCTGCCGCGGCGGCGCCCGGCCCCGACTCTGGTCGCCGAGCACGGCCGCCGGGTGGAGCCCCGCCCGGTGTCCGTGGTCCCACAGCCCTCCCCGGCCTCCACGGCCGGATCCGATCCTGGATCCGATGCCGGGGCCGCCGCACCCGGCCCCGGCATCGGCGGGCTGCCCCGCCGGGTCCGCCAGGCCAGCCTGGCGCCCCAGCTCAAGAAGTCCCCGTCCGCCGCCCCCGCCGAAGCCGCCCCCGACCAGGCGGCCGACCGCGACGCGGATGACGTACGTACGCGCATGTCCGCACTCCAGCGTGGCTGGACGGCGGGCCGCAACCAGCACGCACAGCAGAAGTCCGAGACCGAGGCAGGCACATCCGCCGCCGACGGTCCCGCGAACGAGAACGAAGGGGACGGTCGATGACCGCACCGCAGACCGGCAACGACACCAGGGGCCGCGGCTCCGGCCCGCTCAACTGGCTCCTCGACGAGCTCGTCGACCGGGTCGGCTCCATCCGCAAGGCGGTGGTCCTCTCCGGCGACGGCCTGCCCACCGGCAGCTCCAAGGACCTGACCCGCGAGGACAGCGAGCACCTGGCGGCGGTCGCCTCCGGCTTCCACAGCCTGGCCAAGGGCGTCGGCCGCCACTTCGACTCCGGCCGGGTCCGCCAGACCGTGGTCGAACTCGACGAGGCCTTCCTCTTCGTCATGGCCGCGGGCGACGGCAGCTGCCTGGCCGTCCTGGCCGACGCCGACTCCGACGTCGGCCAGGTGGCGTACGAGATGACGCTGATGGTCAAGCGCGTCGGCGACCACCTGGCGACCGCCCCGCGCACCGGGCTGCCAGCCGGAGGGTGAGTCGTAAGGCATGAGCGATTCACGCCAGGACCACCCCACCGGAATTCCGGCCGGCTTCACCGTCGACCCGTCCTCCTCCGACCCCGACCACCTGGACCCCGACCACGCGCACTGGTTCGACGACGACGCGGGGCCCGTCGTCCGCCCGTACGCCATGACCCGCGGCCGGACCAGCCACGCGGGCCAGCACCGACTCGACCTGATCGCACTCGTCGTCGCCGAACCGGCGGCCGACGATCCGGTCTGGGACATGACCCTCTCCCCGGAACACGCCCACATCCTCGGGCTGTGCCGGGGCCGACCGCAGTCGGTCGCCGAACTCGCGGCCGACCTCGACCTCGCCGTCGGGGTCGTCCGCGTCCTGATCGGCGACCTGGTCGACGAGGAACTGGTCCACGTGACCAGGCCGGTACCACCGGCAGAACTGCCCGATGAATCCATTCTGCGTGAGGTGATCGATGGCCTTCGGGCGCTTTAGCCGCACCGGTGCCATGCACGCGGTGTCGCCGGTCGAGCCGCTGACCTTGAAGATCCTGGTCGCGGGCGGCTTCGGGGTGGGCAAGACCACCCTGGTCAGCGCGGTGAGCGAAATCAGACCGCTGCGCACCGAGGAACGGCTCTCCGAGCCGGGCGTCGGTGTCGACGACACCGGGGGAGTGGAGGGCAAGAGCACCACCACCGTGGCCATGGACTTCGGGCGCATCACGCTCCGCGAGGACCTGGTGCTGTACCTGTTCGGCACGCCCGGGCAGGACCGCTTCTGGTTCCTGTGGGACGAACTCGCACAGGGTTCGCTCGGCGCCGTCGTCCTCGCGGACACCCGCCGCCTCGCCGACTGCTTCGCCGCCATCGACTACTTCGAGCGGCGCGCGATCCCGTTCGTCGTCGCGGTCAACTGCTTCGACGGAGCCGACCGGCACCCCGTGGTGACCGTACGGACGGCACTGGACCTCGACCCCGGGGTACCGGTGCTGCTGTGCGACGCACGGGACCGGGAATCCGTGAAGGACGTGCTGGTGGGGGTCGTGGAACACGCGATGTCCCTGGCCCGCGAGCGACGCCGGAGCCTCTCGGCGGGAGCCTGACACGGAGGCGGCCCGTACCCCCGCCGACTGGGGTACGGGCCGCAGCTCTCACGGGGGGACCAGGGTCCCGGTCGCGGCGCGGGACTGTGGAGCGAGTGTGAACCTGCCGCCGGGGGCCGTCAAGCGTTCGGACAACACCAGCAGTTCAGCGCACGGCGACCACGGCCGACCCGTGCCCGAACAGCCCCTGGTTCGCGGTGATCCCGGCCCGCGCACCGGGCACCTGCCGCTCGCCGGCCGTACCGCGCAACTGCCAGGTCAGCTCACACACCTGCGCGATCGCCTGCGCCGGCACCGCCTCCCCGAAGGAGGCCAGCCCGCCACTGGTATTGACCGGGATCCGGCCACCCAGCGCCGTCGCCCCCTCCCGGACGAGCTTCGCCCCCTCACCCTCCCCGCACAGCCCGATGTCCTCGTACCACTCCAGCTCCAGGGCGGTGGACAGGTCGTACACCTCGGCGAGCGAGAGGTCGTCCGGACCGAGCCCCGCCTCCTCGTAGGCGGCGCGCGCGATCGAGGACCTGAAGGATCCGGCCGCCGGAGCCACCGCCGGGGCCACCGCCGGTGCCGAGTCGGTGGCGATGTCCGGCAGGTCCAGCACCGTCCGCGGATAGGTGGGCGTCACCGTCGAGACGGCCCGGATCCGTACAGGATCGGCCACCCCGTGCGCCCGGGCGAAGTCCATGCTCGTGAGCACCAGGGCCGCGCCCCCGTCGGAGGTGGCGCAGATGTCGAGCAGCCGGAGCGGATCGGCGACCACCGCCGAGGCCGCGACCTCCTCCGCGGTGACCCGCTTGCGGTAGCGGGCGTACGGATTGAGCAGACCGGCCGCCGCGTTCTTCACCTTGACCTGGGCGAAGTCCTCCAGGGTGTCCCCGTGGAGGGCCATCCGGCGCCGGGCGTAGAGCGCGAAATAGGCCGGGTTGGTGGCGCCGAGCACGCGGAACCGCAGCCAGTCCGGATCGTCGGGCCGGTCGCCGCCCGCCGGGGCGAAGAATCCCTTGGGCGCGGCGTCCGCGCCGACCACGAGCACCACGTCGGCCAGGCCTGCCAGGATCTGCGCGCGGGCGGCCCCGATGGCCTGGGCGCCGGACGCGCAGGCCGCGTACACGCTGGTGACCCGCGCGCCCTGCCAGCCGAGCGCCCGGGCGAAGGTGGCGCCCGCCACGTAGCCCGGGTAGCCGGAACGCACGGTGTCGGCGCCGACGATCGACTGCACCTGCGTCCAGTCCAGTCCGGCGTCGGCCAGCGCCGCCCGCGCGGCGGCCCGCCCGTATTCGACGAAGCTGCGGCCCCATTTGCCCCAGGGGTGCATACCGGCCCCGAGGACGGCGATGTCGGCGCTCACTCGGCGCCCCCCACCGGCCGGAACTGCCAGGTGGTCCAGACGGTCCCGGCGTCCTCGTTCAGCACGCCCCCGACCACCTCGACCTCCATGCCGACGGCCAGATCCGCGACTCCCACCCCCGGCGCGGCCTGCCCCAGGACCACCATCCCCTCGGCCTCCAGCTCCACCGCGACCAGCGTGTACGGCTCCCAGGGCGCGGCCGGGTCGGACACGTACGGCGCGGGCGGCCGGTAGCGCCCGTCGGTGTAGGACCAGACCCGGCCGCGCGGGGAGAGGGGGACCTCGGCCAGTTCGCCGCCGCTGGGGCAGTGCGGATTGCGGCAGTAGGCGTCCTCGCGGGGGAAGAACACCGCGGTACAGGCCGAGCAGCGGGTGCCGAGCAGCCGGAAGCCGCCGCGGTCCGGTGCGTCCTCGGTGAACCACCCGCTCACGACGGGTGTGCGTGTGCGTGCCACGATGCCCCTCCCTGGTCAGAGATCTGACGGATCGTCAGGAGTCTGCCACGGGTGAACGGCCCTGACACGGGTTCTCGGCAAGCCACTTCTGCGCGATCTCGGCCAGCTCCGCGTCGCGCCCGGCCAGCATCATCCGGATCATCTGCGCGTCCCCGCGCAGCGACCATCCGGGATGGCCGAAGGTGGCCGGATTGTTCCCCTCGATCAGGAAGTGCGCGGGCCAGGCGGTCCCGTACCCGATCAGTGGGAGCGCGGCGAGGTAACGCCTGCGGCCGCGCGCCAGCCCGTAGGCGGTCACGGCCAGACCGGTGAGGGTGCCGGTGAGATGGATCCAGCGGGTGGCGGCGCGCGAGTGCATCGCGACGTAGTACGGCCAGAATTCCTCGTACGAGGTGAAAGTCATGCGGGCACGGTACTCACGGCCGGACACGGGCGACAGTCTCCGGCAAGCCCCGGGCGGCGCCGCAACGGCCCTCATCCCCAAGCCCCTTGGCATAACATCGCCGGATGCCGGCACAGCTGAAGGACTCGCACTGCTCCACTTGCGGAGCCCCGTACTCCACCCCTGCGTGGCCCCGCACCTGCGCGGCCTGCGGGGCGACCGCCTACCGCAATCCGCTCCCGGTGGCCGTCACCCTCCTCCCCGTCGAGGACGCGGACGGCACCGGCCTCGTGGTCATCACCCGCACCATCGAACCGGCCCTCGGCGGCGTCGCCCTCCCCGGCGGCTTCATCGATTTCGGTGAGGACTGGCGCGACGCGGTCGTCCGTGAACTCTTCGAGGAGACCGGCATCACGGCCCCGGCCTCGGAGGTCGTCCTGGCCGACGCCCTGAGTTCCCCGGCGGGTCACCTCCTCCTCTTCGGCCTCCTCCCGGTCCGCCCCGCCGCGGACCTGCCCGCCTCGAAGCCGACGGACGAGACCACCGGCTGGCACGTCCTGCGCACCCCGTCGGTGCTGGCCTTCCCCCTGCACACCCAGGCGGCGGCGTCCTGGTTCGCGGGCAAGTACGCCTGAGCCCGACGCCCCTGAGCCCGGGGCTGCTCGCAGCCCCGGGCCCTGCAGGGTCGGCGTCAGTGCCAGTTGCTGATCTGTACGTCGCGCGGATGCGGCGCGCCGGATCCCGTCTCCACCAGGGACTTCAGGCTCATCAGGAAGATCGCCCACTTGGTGCTGCAGTGGTTCATGAACTCGACCGGTTCGCGCCAGCCCGCGTGCGCGAACAGCAGGATCGTCCACTCGCCGTCCTGGGTCAGCTCGAAGCTCACCGTGGTCCCGACCCACTCGGCCGGACCGTCGACGACCTCCCACAGCACCCGCGCGTTCGGCCGCAGGTCGAGCACCTTCATGTCGAAGCCGCCGACGTCGCCGAACCGGAACTCCAGGACGCCGTCGCCGTTCCCGCTCGTGTCGGTCGTCCACCACGCGGCCAGGCCCTCGACCGTGGTGAGCGCTTCGTACACCTTCTCCGGGGTTGCGGTGATGCCTACCCGGTGCAGGATGTCCACCATCTCGCTCTCCTCACTTCTCCGTGTCACTTCTCCGCGTTCTTGGCTCTTTGGATCGCTTCGGCGAGGCTCTTGACGCGCCGCAGGCGGGCGTCCCACATCTCGCCGACCGCGTTCAGCTGCGCCACGGCCCGGGCCAGCTGGGCCTCGTCCACCTGATAGCGCTTCTCCCGTCCCGACGGCGCGGACCGGACCAGCCCGACCCGGTCGAGCACGGCCAGGTGTTTGGTCACGGCCTGCCTGGTCACCGGCAGGTGCGCGCTGAGGGTCGTCGCGGTCCCCTGGCCGTCGGCCAGCAGGAGATCGATCATCCGGCGCCGGGTCGGGTCGCCTATCGCGGACCACAGGTCGTCGTCGACGGCGGTGCTCATCGCGTGGCCGCCAGCCGGTCGGCCGTCGCGACCAGGCGCGGCAGATAGAAGTCCCAGCCCTGCCGGTGGTCGTTGTAGTGGGCTTCGAGCACGGCGGCCTCCCAGCCCCGCTCGCGGTATCCGCTCTCGCGGAAACGGACCGTGGTCCCCTTGTCCGTGGGGACGAGCTCGAAGGTCACCAGCAGGGAGTTGCCCGGACCGGCCGACTCCGTCTCCGTCTCGTCGTAGGTCCAGCGGAACGAGAACGTCCGCGGTGGGTCGGCCTCCACGACCGTGAACGGCGCGGACTGCTGTCGACCGGTGTCCTCGTCGGTCCACGTGAGACGGGCCGTCGCGCCCGCGACCGGCTCGAACGCGGTGTCGGCGCTCCACCACTCCCGGATGTGCTCGGGGCTGCTGAGCACCTCGAACACCACCTCGGGCGAGGCGTCGACGTGCAGCTCGCGCTCGATGCTCCCGTACTCCATGGCCGTCTCCATCTATAGCAACCTTCGGTTGCATATAAAGCTAGCCCACCTCCTGCGGATGCGCAACCGATGGTTGCGCATCCACAGGAGGAGGAAGGCGGCAGCGGCACCACGGGCCCGTACGGCCACGGGCCCGTACGGCCACCGGCCCGTGCGCCTACAGGCCCCGAACCGTGACCCCCTCCACCGGGTTCCCCGCCTCGTCCTCCACCACCACCGCGTCCCCCAGCCACCGCACCGTGTACCGCTCCACCTCGCCCGCCGCGAATCCCGGCCCCGGGTCCCGGATCACCACCCCGCCCCCCGTGCGCCCCCGCGCCGGAGCCCAGACCTCCAGCTCCACCCCCTCGCCGGAGGCGGCCCGCACCGGCAGCACGGCCCCCGCCCGCGCCAGCACCGGGATCCGGCCCTGCGGCGCGTCCAGCAGGATCTGGCCCGGGCCCTCGTACGCCGCCCCCGTCGCCGTGTCGTACCAGCGCCCCCGCGGCAGCCGTACCGCCCGCCGGTCCGCCCCGCACTCCAGCACCGGCGCCACCAGCAGCGCATCACCCAGCAGGAACGCGTCCTCGCAGTCCCGCAACGGCCGCTCCTCCGGCGTCCCCCACCACACCGGCCGCACGTACGGGGCACCCGTCCGCCGCGCCAGATGGGCCAGCGTCACGAAGTACGGCCGCAGCCGCTCCCGCTCCGCCATCACCGCCCCGGCCTGCTCCGCCACCTCCGGACCGAACTCCCACGGCTCCCGCCGACCCGCCCAGATCGCCGAATGGGTCCGGAACAACGGCAGATAGGCCCCCAGTTGCAGCCACCGCACGTACAACTCCGGCGACGGGGACCCCCCGAACCCGCCGACGTCCGGACCCGAGTACGGCACCCCGCACAGCCCGAGCCCCAGCACCAGCGCCAACGAGGCCCGCAGCCCCTCCCAGCTGGACTCCACGTCTCCCGACCACGTGCCCCCGTACCGCTGCATCCCCGCCCACCCCGACCGCGAGAACAGGAACGGCCGCTCGGCGGGCCGCAGCCGCACCAGCCCCTCCCACCCCGCCCGCGCCATCGCCAGCGCGTACACGTTGTGCCCCTCGCGGTGGTCACCGCCCGCCCCGTCCAGCGCGTGCCGCGCCGACCTCGGCAGCGTCGTGTCCCCGAACGGCGCGAAGGACACCGGCTCGTTCATGTCGTGCCAGAAACCGGCGAAGCCCTGCGCGAGCCGCTCCTCGTACAGCCCGCCCCACCACTCCCGCACCGCCGGATCCGTGAAATCCGGGTACGCGCACTCACCCGGCCACACCTCACCGCGCACCTCCCCGCCCCGCGCGTCCCGCACGAAGGCCCCGCCCTGCCCCACCGTCAGCCCCGACGCGTGCACACCGTCGCCCGCCTTCACCGCCGGGTCCACGATCGACACGAGCCGCACCCCAAGCTCACCCAACTCCCTCGCCAGCTCCGGCAGATCGGGGAACCGGCCCTCGTCCACCGTGAACACCCGGTGCCCGTCGTAGTGATCGATGTCCAGGTGCACGGCCGACAGCGCGAGCCCGCGCGCCGCGTACCCCGCCACCACCCGCCGCACCTCGTCCGCACTCCCGAAGCCCCACCGCGCGTGCTGGTACCCCAGCGCCCACTCCGGCGGCACCGCGGCCGCGCCCGTCAGCCCCGACCACCCCTGCAGCACCCGCGCCGGCGTCCCCACCAGCACCCAGCACCGCAGCGGCCCGCCCTCCATCCGCAGCTCGCTCGCCCCCGGCCGGTCCGCCCCCGAACCGGCGCCCTCCTCACCCTCGCGCAGCACCACCCGCCCGTCCCACGAGTTGTCGTGGAACACCAGATGCGTCCCCGCGTCCGCCACCACCAGCTGCACCGGCATCGTCAGGTACAGCGGATCGACCCCCGGCCCGAAGCCACCCTTGGGATCCGTGTTCCACAGCCGGTACGCCCCGTCCCGCAGCCGCGGCCCCGCGGCCCGCCCGCCCAGCCCGAAGAACCGCGCGTCCGCCGGCACCTCGCTCCGCTGCAGCCACCGCGCCGCGCCCATCCGCGGATCCACCGGCTCCCACCACCGCGGCGGCGCCTCCCGCCGCAGCACCGCCCCGCCCGGCGTACGCACCTCCAGCGCCCCGTGCCGCGACACCGCCACCGTCACCCGCTCCGACACCACCCGCCAGCCGCCCCCGGTGTCCGGCTCCAGCACGGCCCGCGGATCCGGCTCCGGGCCGTCGCCCACCACCGCGTACGAGGGCGTCGGCCCGGCCCCGTCCCAGCTCCAGAACACCGCGCCGCCCACCGTCACCCGCACCAGTAGGTCGGAGCGCGCGAACCGGAGCACGCCCCCGCCCGGCCGGGCCTCCGTACCGGTCAGCAGCCCCGGCACGCGCGCCCGCTCCGCGCCCCGGCGCGGCAGCCCCACCGCGTCCGAGCGCCGGTGGCGCCAGGCCGAGCGCCAGGCGCGCCGACCGCGCTCCGTACCGATGTCTTTCACCGCACGTACCAGATCACGACCGTTCATGCCGCTCACCCTGCCACCGGCCCCCGGCCGAAGGGACGGCGTTCAACTGCCGTTCACCCGGCAGCGGCACCCCCGTGCCGATCCCGACCCGCCAGGACAGCCCTGGTGCAGCGCACGATCACATGGCATGGTCCCTGTGAGCCGCCGCGCCCGTACCCCCGCGCGACGGCACCGTACGCACACGAAGCGCGAGCCGCAGACTTGACCGGGAGCCGACCCATGACCTCAGCCACGCAGCCGGAACCCCTCTGGGCGCCGGGCCCCGACCGGATCGCCGCGGCCCGGATCACCGCCTTCCAGGCCTGGGCCGCCGAGCGCCACGGAGCCCCCGCCGACGGCGGCTACCCCGCCCTGCACCGCTGGTCCGTCGACGAGCTCGACACCTTCTGGCAGGCCGTCGCCGAGTGGTTCGACGTCCGCTTCACCACCCCGTACGCGTCCGTCCTCGCCGACCGGTCCATGCCCGGCGCGCAGTGGTTCACCGGAGCCACCCTCAACTACGCCGAGCACGCCCTGCGCGCCGCCGAGGACCCGGCCCGCGCCGGCGACCCCGCCCTGCTGTACGTGGACGAGACCCACGAGCCCGTCCCCGTCACCTGGGCCGAGCTCCGCCGCCAGGTCGGTTCGCTCGCCGCCGAACTGCGCGCCCTCGGCGTCCGCCCGGGCGACCGGATCAGCGGCTACCTCCCCAACATCCCCGAGGCCGCCGTCGCCCTCCTCGCCACCGCCGCCGTCGGCGGGGTCTGGACCTCCTGCGCCCCCGACTTCGGAGCCCGCAGCGTCCTCGACCGCTTCCAGCAGGTCGAGCCCGTCGTCCTGTTCACCGTGGACGGCTACCGCTACGGCGGCAAGGAGCACGACCGCCGCGACACCGTCGCCGAGCTCCGCGCCGACCTCCCCTCCCTGCGCGCCGTCGTCCACATCCCGCTCCTCGGTACGCCCGCCCCCGCCGGCGCCCTCGACTGGGCCGCCCTGACCTCGGGCGACACCGAGCCCGTCTTCGAGCCGGTCCCCTTCGACCACCCCCTCTGGGTGCTGTACTCCTCCGGTACGACCGGCCTTCCCAAGGCCATCGTCCAGTCCCAGGGCGGCATCCTCCTCGAACACCTCAAGCAGCTCGGCCTGCACTGCGACCTCGGCCCCGAGGACCGGTTCTTCTGGTACACCTCCACCGGCTGGATGATGTGGAACTTCCTCATCTCCGGCCTGCTCACCGGTACGACCGTCGTCCTCTACGACGGCAGCCCCGGCTACCCCGACACGGGCGCCCAGTGGCGCATCGCCGAACGCACCGGCGCCACCCTGTACGGCACCTCCGCCGCCTACGTCATGGCCTGCCGCAAGGCCGAGGTCCACCCGGGCCGCGACTTCGACCTCTCCGCCGTGAAGTGCGTGGCCACCACCGGCTCCCCGCTCCCGCCCGACGGCTTCCGCTGGCTCCACGAGGAGGTCGCCGAAGACCTCTGGATCGCCTCCGTCAGCGGCGGCACCGACGTGTGCAGCTGCTTCGCGGGCGCCGTTCCCACCCTCCCGGTGCACATCGGCGAACTCCAGGCCGCCTGCCTCGGCACGGACCTCCAGGCCTGGGACCCCTCCGGCAAGCCGGTCACCGGCGAGGTCGGCGAGCTCGTCGTCGCCAACCCCATGCCGTCCATGCCGATCCACTTCTGGAACGACCCCGACGGCAGCCGCTACCGCGACAGCTACTTCGAGATGTTCCCCGGCGTCTGGCGCCACGGTGACTGGATCACCATCACCGACCACGGCTCGGTGATCATCCACGGCCGCTCCGACTCCACGCTCAACCGCCAGGGCGTCCGGATGGGCTCCGCCGACATCTACGAGGCCGTCGAACGCCTCCCCGAGATCAAGGAATCCCTGGTCATCGGCCTGGAGGAGCCGAACGGCGGCTACTGGATGCCGCTCTTCGTCCACCTCGTCCCCGGCGCGACCCTCGACGACGACCTGCGCGCCCGGATCAAGGCGACGATCCGCGAGGGACTCTCCCCGCGCCACGTCCCCGACGAGATCATCGAGGTCCCCGGCATCCCGCACACCCTCACCGGCAAGCGCATCGAGGTCCCGGTCAAGCGCCTCCTGCAGGGCGCCCCCCTGGCCAAGGCGGTCAACCCGGGATCCGTCGACAACCTCGACCTCCTCCACTTCTACGAGGAGCTGGCCCGCACCCGCGGCTGAGGCCACTGTCAGTGGCGATGATTACTCTGAGTGAGCAAGTGATTGCGACACTCAGGGGGAGCCATGCCACGCAAGAACGACACCGGTACGCCCACGGGCACGCACCGGACCCGCACCACCGACCGGCGCCGCCTGCTGCGCCGCGAGGTCCCCGGCACCATCGGCCTCCTGGCCGACGCCGGGGACTTCGCGGCCATGCGCGGCTACCGCAGCTTCACCTTCGACGACCACCAGGACTACCTCCACCACGTGGACGGCCTGCTCAGGTCCCGCGCGGCCCAGGGCATCCACACCACCGTCGCCCTCTTCGACCCCGAGGAGTACGCCGAGTTCTGCGGGGAGACCGGCCTCGACCCGGACACGGCCGAAACCCGCGCCCGCTTCACCGCCGAGCTGGCCGGCAGCGGCGCCCTCCTGCCCTACAGCGGCCAGCCCATCGACGAGCTCGTCCCGCTCCTCGTCGACGAAGCCGTCCGCCAGGCCACCTGGGAGTACGCCACCGGCCTCCTCGCCGAGGTCGGCCACTGCGCGGACTGCGGCGAGGACATCGGCCACGCCTCCTTCGACCGCGCCTCCGACGCGCTCAAACGCCTCGTGGCCGGCGCCGGCGTCGGCCACCACCACTTCGTCTGCAGCATCCCGACCGAGGTACGACAACTCGTCGCCGTCCTGCACGCCGACACCACCGGCGACCCGGACACCCCGCCCCGCATCGAAGGCCGGGATGGCCTCGACTTCGTGACGGTCCTCGCCGCGGGACTCGCCCTCGGCGGCACCGGGGGACTGGTGGTCCGCACCACCGGTGAGGGCCGCCGGGACCGGGTCCACGGCTGGCGCCTGGACCGCGGCCGGCTCACCGCCCTGTCGGCCGCGGCCGTCTTCAACGCCTACTGCACCGACGCCGACACCGGAGAACCCGTCGCCCCCGAATCGGGCGTCGAATACTGCCCGGGCTACGACGTCGACGCACCCGGACCGCACCACTGACCGGTCCGGGACGGACCGAGGGGCCCTCGCCACCGGCGAAGGCCCCTCGAAACCGCACCACACCCTCCGGCTACTCGCCGGACAGCACCGCCTGCGCGGCCACCCGGGCCTCCTCGGCGCTGTCCGCCGCACGAGCCGCCGCCGCGGCACGCTCGCACTGGGCCAGCGTGTACTTGGCGAGCGTCGCCCGCACATAAGGAATCGAAGCGGCACCCATCGAAAGAGAGGTGACCCCCAGACCGGTCAGCACACAGGCCAGCAGCGGATCGGAAGCGGCCTCGCCACAGACACCGCAGCTCTTGCCCTCCGCCCTGGCGGCATCCGCCGACATGGCGATCAGGTCGAGCAGCGCCGGCTGCCACGGGTCCTGGAGCCGCGAGACGGCACCGACCTGCCGGTCGGCGGCGAAGGCGTACTGGGCCAGGTCGTTCGTGCCCAGCGACAGGAACTCGACTTCCTGGAGGATGGAGCGTGCCCGCAGCGCGGCGGAAGGGATCTCCACCATCGCGCCGAACTTCGCCTTCAGACCGGCCTCCCGGCAGGCGTCCGCGAAGGCCTTGGCGTCGATCCGGTCGGCCACCATCGGGGCCATGACCTCAAGGTAGACCGGCAGCCCTTCGGCCGCCTTGGCCAGCGCGGTGAGCTGCGTACGCAGCACGTCCGGGTGGTCCAGCAGCGAGCGCAGCCCGCGCACACCCAGCGCCGGGTTGGGCTCGTCGCCCGGCGTCAGGAAGTCCAGCGGCTTGTCGGCGCCGGCATCGAGCACCCGCACGACGACACGGCCCTCGGGGAAGGCTTCGAGCACCTTGCGGTAGGACTCGATCTGCTTCTCCTCGGACGGCGCCTTCTTGCTGTCGTCCAGGAACAGGAACTCGGTGCGGAACAGACCCACACCCTCAGCCCCCGCCTCGACGGCGGCCGGCACGTCCGCGGGACCGCCCACATTGGCCAGCAGCGGCACCTTGTGACCGTCGGAGGTCGCACCCGGACCGGACGACGCGGCCAGGGCCGCCTTCCGCTCGGCGGCCGCAGCCTCCAGCTCGGCCCGCTTCTGCGGCGACGGGTCCACGAACAGGTCACCCGTGCTGCCGTCCACCGCGATCATGGTGCCCTCGGCGATCTCACCGGCACCCGGCAGAGCCACGATCGCCGGCACGCCCAGCGCCCGCGCGAGGATCGCGCTGTGGCTGGTCGGCCCGCCCTCCTCGGTCACGAAACCGAGGACGAGCGCCGGGTCGAGCAGCGCCGTGTCGGCGGGAGCCAGGTCCCGCGCGATCAGCACGTACGGCTCGTCGCTGTCGGGCACGCCCGGCATCGGCACCCCCAGCAGCCGCGCCACGATGCGGTTGCGTACGTCGTCCAGGTCGGCCACCCGGCCGGCCATGTACTCGCCGGCCCCGGCGAGCAGGTCGCGGTACGCGGCGAACGCGTCGTACACACCGCGCTCCGCGGTGCTGCCGACGGCGATCCGCCGGTCGACGTCCGCCATCAGCTCGGGGTCCTCGGCGATCATCGCCTGGGCCTCGAGCACGTGCTGGGCCTCGCCACCGGCCAGCTGGCCACGCGCGATCAGATCGGCCGCCACGGCACTCACGGCCTGACGGGCGCGCCCCTGTTCGCGCGCCGCCTCGTCCGCGGTGATCTGCCTGGCCGGCGGCTCCAGAACCGCCGTGCCCATGTGCCGCACCTCGCCGATCGCCACCCCGTGGCTCACGCCGACGCCTCGCAGCGTTGTCTCCATTTCACCCGTCTCCGATTGAGCGGCGGGCCGAGCCGCCGCGGTGGATGTACGACTCGCCCGTACGGGCGGACGCGTCACTGCCAGCTGAAGAGGGCGTCGTCAGCCTTCACGTCGCCGGATTCGACGACGTCGGAGAGGGATTCGGCCGTCGCTTCCAGCGCCACGACGGGGCAGATCGGCGACTTGCCGGCTTGCTCGACAGCAGCGGGGTTCCAGCGGATGACGGCCTGGCCGCGGGTCACGGTGTCGCCCTTGTTCACGAGAAGCTCGAAGCCCTCGCCGTTGAGCTGGACCGTGTCGATCCCGAGGTGCGTGAGTACACCGTGCCCCTCGCTGTCGACGACTACGTACGCGTGCGGGTGCAGGGAGACGACCACACCGTCGACGGGGGACACCGCCTCCGACGCCTCACGCACGGGATCAATAGCGGTGCCCGGTCCCACCATCGCGCCGGAGAACACCGGATCGGGCACTGCCGCGAGTCCGATGGCGCGCCCGGCAAGTGGGGACGTCACGCTGGTCATGGGGGCCTCCCAGGGGTGGGGCTCTTCGTGTCGCCGTCACTACCTGTCGCGAACGGCGTACTCTTCAGAAGGATATGGCACTAGATGTTCGGGTTCGCCCGATGTAGGTCCTGATCCGGGCGTCTCCGTTGGCACGGAGACTAGTGGACTAGACCGGTGGACTAGACCATACGCCTGAATCGATTTGCTTGGGCACCCCCAGAGCTGTACTGTCGTGACTCCCGCCAGGACGCCTCGTGTGAACTTCTCGCGAACGGCCGATGGACGGGACTCCTCCTCTTCAGCATCGATCTTGATCCCCTTTCTTTTCGTATGCCTTTTCGGCCATGCGGAGAGTGGTCAGGGAGAAGGAAAACCGCTGATAGAGTCGGAACCGCCGGAAAGGGAAAGCGCGAAAGCGAAAACCTGGAAAGCGCCGAGGAAGTCGGACACGAAAGAGTCTGATAGAGTCGGAAACGCAAGAACAGAACGAAAGCCCGGAGGAAAG